>CAZQPC010000192.1:0-9470 GCA_964595005.1 uncultured Magnetovibrio sp. | reverse complement strand
CCTGAAGATCTACACTCAGACCGTCCTGGCGCCGGTGGTGACGACGCTGCTGTTCCTGGCGGTTTTCACCTTCGCCCTGGGTGGCGCGGCGCGGACCATAGCCGACATTCCGTTCCCGACGTTTCTGGCGCCCGGGCTGATCATGATGTCGATCGTCCAGAGCGCGTTCGCCAATACGTCGTCATCCCTGTTGGTGTCGAAAATCCAAGGCAACATCGTCGATACCCTGATGCCGCCGTTCACGCCCCGCGAATTGGTTTTGGCTCTGGCCATGGGCGGCGCCAGCCGCGGCATCGTCGTCGGCACGGCGGTCGGCATCGCCATGGTCATATTTGTCGATTTCGGCATCCATGCGCCGGGTTTCATCGTCTTCCACGCGGTGATGGCGGCGGTCATGCTGTCGCTGATGGGCATGCTGGGCGGCATCTGGGCGGAGAAATTCGACCAGATGGCGGCCGTCACCAACTTCGTCATTACTCCGTTGGCGTTCCTCTCGGGCACCTTCTATTCCATTCAACGCCTGCCCGTCGCGATCCAGGAGGCCGCCCAATTCAACCCCTTCTTCTACATGATCGACGGCTTCCGCTACGGCTTCATCGGGCACGCGGATTCTAACCTGACCGTGGGCCTCATGGTGATGGCGGGCATCAACGCAGCGCTTTGGCTGATCTGCACGCACCTGATCGGCACGGGCTACAAATTGAAGCCCTGACACTGACGCCCTCGGCCGCCGCCGCCCCGTTGACAAGGGATGGCCTCATCAACATACTGCGCGGCTTTCCCGGGGGCCATTGGGGCCGCCGATTTCCAAAAGGAGATGGTGCCGTGATCCCCGCCGTCATGCCGACCTATGCCAGATACGACGTGTCCCTTGAGCGGGGCGAAGGCGTCTATGCCTTCGGCACGGACGGTCGACGTTATCTGGACTTCGGTGCCGGCATCGCTGTGGCCTCGCTGGGCCACTGTCACCCGCATCTGGTTGCGGCCCTGAAGGCCCAGGCGGAAACGCTCTGGCACGTCTCCAATCTCTATAACATTCCCGGCCAGGAACGCATGGCCGAGCGCCTGGTCGCCAACACCTTCGCCGACGCCGTGTTTTTCAACAATTCCGGCAACGAAGCGGTCGAATTTGGCTTCAAGATGATGCGCAAGTATCAGTACGAAAACGGCCAACCGGAACGCTTTCGCATCATTAGTGTTGAGGGCGCTTTCCACGGCCGCTCGCTGGCCGGCATTGCGTCGGGCAAGCAAGAAAAGCACACCACTGGCTTCGGCCCGATGATGGACGGTTTCGATCAGGTGGCCTTCGACAACCTCAACGAAATGCGCGCCGCGGTGACACCGGAGACCGCCGGCATCGTCGTCGAGCCGATCCAGGGCGAAGGCGGCATCCGGCCGGTCAGCGACGGATACCTGCAAGGCCTGCGCGCCCTGGCCGACGAATTCGGCCTGTTGTTGCAATTTGACGAAGTGCAGACGGGCGTCGGCCGTACCGGCAAGCTGTTTGCCCATGAATGGTCCGGCGTCGCCCCCGACATCCTGTCGTCGGCCAAGGGTCTGGGCGGCGGCTTCCCCTTGGGGGCCTGTATGGCGACCGAGAAGGCTGCGGCGGCCATGGGTGCCGGCAGCCATGGGTCCACCTTCGGCGGCAACCCCTTGGCCATGGCCGTCGGCAATGCGGTGCTGGATGTGGTTCTGACCGACGGCTTCCTTGATCATGTGAATGAGGCGGCCAGCCTGCTCGGCAACGGACTGGAAGCCCTGGTCGACAAATATCCGGGGCTGCTCAGCGGCACCCGCGGCAAGGGCCTGATGCTGGGTCTGCAATGCAAGGGCGACGGCGGGGAGGCCGGCGGCCTGGTCAAAAAGGCCATGGCCGGCGGCCTGTTGACCGTGCCGGCCGGCGACAATGTTGTCCGCATGATTCCGCCGCTGATCATTGAAGCCGCCCACGTCGATGAGGCACTGGGCATTATGGATGGCGCGCTTGCGGAGATGTCCGCCGACGCAAGTTAAGGGGGTCCGGCCATGGCAGCGCTTCGTCACTTCCTCGATATTGACCAGTTGGGTGCCGACACCCTGCGCGACATTCTGGCCCGCAGCGGTGCCATGAAGCAGGCCTGGGCGGATGGCCTTCGTGATCAGCCGTTCACCGGCAAGACCCTGGTGATGATCTTCGA
The DNA here is from genome assembly GCA_964595005.1 of uncultured Magnetovibrio sp. Taxonomy (GTDB): domain Bacteria; phylum Pseudomonadota; class Alphaproteobacteria; order Rhodospirillales; family Casp-alpha2; genus UBA3470. The sequence goes on along the minus strand of CAZQPC010000192.1, from coordinate 7,290 downwards.
GAAGCCGTCGACCCGGACCCGGGTTTCCTTTCAGGTCGGCATGCAACAGCTGGGCGGCATGGTTGTCGTCATGGGCGAACATGAATCGCAACTTGGGCGCGGCGAAACGCCGGCCGATACGGCCCAGGTTCTGTCGCGTTACGCCGACGCCATCATGATCCGCACCAACGATCCGCAAAAGCTTCAGGATTTGGCCAGCTTTGCCACGGTGCCGGTGATCAACGGACTGACGGACGATTCGCACCCCTGCCAGATCATGGCCGACATCATGACCTTTGAGGAACACCGCGGCTCAATCGCCGGACGGGTCGTCACCTGGAGCGGCGACGGCAACAACGTCGCCCGCAGTTGGATCCACGCGGCCGTCAATCTGGGCTTCACGCTACGCCTGGCCTGCCCCGATTCGTTGCAGCCGTCACAAGATGTGTTGGATTGGGCAGCAGCCCAAGGTGGCGATATCCAATTGGCCGACAGTCCCGAAGACGGCGTCGCCGATGCCGACCTGGTGGTCACCGATACCTGGGTCTCCATGGGCGACGAGGACGCCGACATGCGGCGCCAGATTTTGCTGCCGTTCCAGGTCAACGCGGACCTCATGGCCAAAGCCAATGGCGATGCCCTGTTCATGCATTGCCTGCCCGCGCATCGGGGCGAAGAAGTCACCGATGAAGTCATGGACGGGCCGCAGTCCGTCGTCTGGGATGAAGCGGAAAACCGGCTACACGCCCAAAAAGGCGTTCTGTCGTGGTGTCTGGAGTAACGTCCCCAGGACCGGACGCGTTGCGCGCCGAAAGCTTCACCGATGACCAAGTGCGCAGCCTCGAAAATGTCGCCGCCAACGCCTGGCCGGCGGCCGAACGCCAGGCCCTGGACGGCTGGCTGCTGCGAGCCAGCCCGGCGCCGACGCGGCGGGTCAATTCTGTGTTGGCCAACGACGTCTTAGGCAAGATGCCTTTTGCGGCGCGCATTGAGGCGGCGGAAGATTTCTACATCCGCCGCGGCCAGCCGCCGAGGTTTCAATTGACCCGCGGCTCCCGGCCCAAGCATCTGGACAGCCAGCTTGCGGACCGGGGATACGAAATTGAGGCTCCCGTCGATGTTCAAGTCGCTGCTGTCAAAGATTTGGTTGGCCTGAGAGAGAGCGATGCCCTGCACATTGCCGGTCAGTTGAACACGGCCTGGATGCAGGTCTATGCAGATGGTTTCAACCGCGATGTGACCAGTGTCATTGAGCAGATTACCGGCCAAACCGCATTTCTCACCTTTGAGAAAGACGACACTGTCGTGGGTGTTTCACTGGGCGTATTGGAACAGGGCTGGTTGGGCGTCTTCGGCATGCAGACGCGCCCGGTACACCGCGGCCGGGGCATCGGCACGGCCATGCTCACGGGATTGGCCGCCTGGGCCCTTGCACTCGGCGCCCATGGTGTCTATCTCCAGGTTGAACAAGACAATCCCGGCGCCCGGCGTCTTTATGAACGCCATGGCTTCAGGACCGTCTACAGCTATCACTATCGGACCCGGTTTCGCCCATGAGCGGCATGCCTCCACCATTCGCTGAATTCGTTCAACCCTTCCAGGTCGAAGCGCTTGGCGTGCGTGGCCGGTTGGTGCGGCTGGGCAACGGCGTCGCCGCCATCGCCGATGCAGAGCGCTACCCCGACGATGTGGCCGAGCTGCTGGCCGCGACGACGGCGCTGGCTGCGGCCCTGGCCAGCGGCCTCAAATACGACGGCGTTTTTACCCTGCAGGCCCAGGGCAATGGTCCGGTCAGCCTATTGCTTGCTGATATCACCAGCGACGGCGATATGCGCGGCTACGCGAACTTTGACGCCGACGCAGTTGCCGCCGCCGATGCATCCATGGGCATGGTGCCGCGTCTGCTGGGTGCAGGGCATTTGGCCTTCACCGTCGACCAGGGGCCGGACACGGATCGCTATCAGGGCATCACCGAATTGACCGGCGCCACCTTGGCCGATTGCGCGCAAACCTATTTCCGCGATTCCGAGCAGTTGGAAACGGCAATCATCCTGGATTCCGGGCGCGATGAGGCCGGCGGCCTGCAAGCCGGCGCCTTTTTGGTTCAGAAAATGCCCGACGAAGACAATCTGGGGGATCATTGGGAAGACCCCACGGAGCCCTGGCGGGAGGCGGCGGTGCTGACCTCGACCTTGAAGGCGGCCGAACTGATGGACGCATCACTGCCGCCATCGGAGCTTCTGTTTCGGCTGTTCCATGAGCGCGGCGTGCGGGTGTTCGACACGCGGCCCCTGCGCCATGCCTGCCGATGCAGCCGCGAACGGGTCACCGCCACCTTGGCGTCGTTTCCCCGCGCTGAAATCGTCGCCATGCAGGTTGACGGCAACGTCGTTGTCACCTGCGAATTTTGCGGTCACGACTATGTCTTCGACGAGACCGGCCTTGAGGCCTTGTTTGCATAAGCGCGCCGGTGTCACCAGCCAGCGTTTTGAACTAATATCTGATTTCGGTTGGGACATGAAACGGAGGTGAACGTGCACAAATTGATCCGCGCTGCGGCGCCGGCAATTCTGGCCTTGAGCATGCTTGGTGGCTGCGAGTCGGCGCCGCCGGTTCAGCGGCTGCCGCAGATGACCTTCGCGCATTTGCAGACCTTCAAGGTCGATGTGGCGAAAATTGAGATTGAGAACCGTTTCAACCCGCCCCTGGCGGCGCCGCATGTGGAGCATCTGATGCCGACGTCGCCAGTGCAGGCGCTTGAGCAATGGCTCAAGGACCGGTTTACGGCCGTCGGCCGCACCGGCACCTTACGCCTGATCATTGACGATGCCCGGGCCACGGAAACTGAGCTGGCCAAGGACACCAGCTTCAAGGGTAAGCTGACCAAGCAGCAGTCCTACCGCTACGATTTGGCCGTTCGGGCGACCTTGGAACTGAAAGGAAATGCCGGCGATCTGTTGGGATCCGCCGGCGCCAACGCCGAACGCTCGATCACGGCACGCGAGGATATCAGCCTCAACGACCGCGAAAAGCTGTGGTTCGATACCGTTTCACTGCTGATGACAAGCTTCGACAAAGCCATGGACGCCAATGTGCGCCGCTATCTAGGCAGTTGGCTGCGCTGAAAAGCCGCTCTTAACACCAAAGCATTTCATAAAAAAACCGGGGATGCTTGAGGCATCCCCGGAATTTTCGGTATTCGCGAACTGCGCTTTAGCGCAGGAAGGTGATGGTAACGCGGCGGTTCTTGCCTTCGCGCTTGTTATCACCGGTGTCCACAACTGGCGCGATTTCGCCATAGCGGGATTTCTGCACCACCTTGCGCGGCACGCCCAATTCCATCAGGCGATTGCCCACTTCAGCGGCGCGGTAGCGCGACAGACCCATGTTGTAGGCCTTGTCACCCTTGCTGTCGGTGTGACCGGCGACCAGGATCTTGCCGGGCTTACGCAGACGATAGTCGGCATAGGCCTGTTTGATCTTGGTCATTTCGCGATCGGAAATGTCGGCACTGTCGAAGCCGAAGTAGACGATAAACGGCGCGGGCATGGGAGCCGGCTTCGCCATCTTCTTCTTCATCATCGGCTTCATCATCTTGGCGCGCACCTTGGTGTCGAACAGCGCGGCCTGGAAGGCTTGGCGACAGGCCCGAATATCATCGGGCTGATCATTTTCTTCCTGTTCTTGAAGCCAGCAATCAAACATGGCCTGGGCACGGGCTGCCGGTCCCGGTGTCAGATCGCCGCCGCCGTTCCAGAGCTTGTTGATCAGCGACGTGCGGGCTTTCGCCAATTGACCCTTGGACGAACTGGGCAGGTTACGCTCATCGAGCAATTGCGGCTGCACATCGAGACCAAGGCCAGCATCTTTGGCTTTGTCGATGAAGTACTGGGTGTCATCTTTGTCGTCTTCTTTTTGCTCAGCCATGGCAAGTGAGACATATTCCTTATGCAGGGCCGACTTGAAGGCATCGCGTGAGGTCTGCATGCCGGCAACCGAAGCCGTATCAATACCAGACGCACACCCCGAAACCAGAACAGCCGCCAGGCCGGCTAGGACGAGAAATTTAAATTGTTTCATTACAGGCATCCTCTTGTTTTCCAACCGTTAACTATATTCTTGGTCAGGCCAAGCCACAAACTGAGCGGCCTAAATTTTTCCCAGACCACGATAACCGATGCGCCGGTTTCGCCGTCTGGCTATTCCCCTACGCATATTTAACTCCCATACTACGGGCGATGCAATTCCCTATGCAAGATGGAGATGCGAAAAAAGTCTTAAAAATGCGCCGACAGGCCATTTAACCCCGCCAAAAGCTGCGTGTGAACAAGACAATCACCGTAAACAGCTCCAACCGACCCAACAACATGCCACCGCTCAACAACCATTTTGCCGCATCGGGAAGGCTTTGAAAATTGCCTGCCGGGCCAACCACCGGCCCCAGGCCGGGACCGACATTCGCAATCGCCGTGGCGGCGCTGGAAAAGGCCGTCAGAAAATCCAGGCCGAGAAAGCCAAGCCCCAAGGCCAACAGACAGAAGGAGAAAAACCACATGAAGAAGAACCCAAGAACCGACATGATGACTTCGTCGGATATGGGGCGGCGATTGTAATAGGGAATAAACACGCCGTTGGGCTGCATGAGATGGTGGATTTGGGTCCGTGCCGCGGCGTAGAGAACCTGGATGCGAAACACCTTGATGCCGCAGGTTGTCGACCCGGCGCAGCCGCCGATAAACATGATGAAGAAAAAGATCGGCGTCGCGAACGACCCCCAAAGGCCATAGTCCGCGGTCGCATAGCCGGTGCCGGTGATGATTGAGACAATGTTGAAAGAAGCCAGGCGCAAGGCCTGTTCGACGCCGGTACCGCGCTCCATCCACAACCAGCCGGCGGTCACCAGGATGATCAGGATTACGGCGGTGACGAACCACTGCACTTGGGTGTCATTGAACAAAGCTCCCCATTCGCCTTGCAGGGTTTTCAGATAGAGCAGGAACGGCAAAGCGCCGATGATCATGCCGGCGACGGCGATATAATCGATCCATGGATTGTCAAAGTGTCCCAACGAGGTATCGAAGGTCGAAAACCCGCCGGTGGCGATGGTCGTCATGGCATGGGCGACGGCGTCGAAGCCCTTCATCCCAACCAGCCAGTAGCCCAGCGCCCAGGCTACCGTCAACACCAGATAGATGACGCCGATGGCGGTCGCGATCTGGGCCGTCCGGGGCAGCGCTTTATCGGATTGATCGGAGCTTTCCATGCGGAACAATTGCATGCCGCCGACGCGCAGCATGGGCAGTACGGCAATGGCCATGACGATGATCCCGATACCGCCCAGCCATTGCAGCAAGGCCCGCCAGATCAGCACGCCGGACGGCGTTTCGTCGAGGTTGGAGATGACCGTCGAGCCGGTGGTCGTCAGGCCGGACATGGCTTCGAAAACGGCGTCCGTAAAACTCAGGTTCAGGCCCGAGAACTTCAACGGCAAGGCGGCAAAGAACACCAGAGCCACCCAACTCAGTGTCGTCATGACGAAGGCCTGACGGGCCATCATGTGGCCGCCGCCGGTGCGGCAGGTCAACGCCGTCGCAACGCCAACGAACAGGGTCACCCCGGCGGAGACCAGAAACACCTCCCAGTCGGGATGACCGTTGTAGAGATCGAACGCGGCGGGCACCACCATCATCACGGCGAGTGTGGACAACAGGATGCCGATCACCAGGAAAACCGGGCGAAAATCCATGATTTGCCTGTTCCGTATTACCCCGAGCGGCGCCAATCGGCGCCCAATGGGGCGAACTCAACAGCGTTGCGTGGGCTGGGTCAACCGTAATTCACCGAAAAGCGAAGCTCAGGAGAAGGATGTTTCTCCCGATCCGGGATTGCCGATCATCGCCAGAAACTCCCGCCGGGTCTCTCCGTTTTCTCGGAACGCGCCCAGCATACGGCTGGTCACCATGGTGACACCGGCCTTGTGGATGCCGCGTGTCGTCATGCATTGATGGGCCGCCTCAATGACCACGGCGGTGCCGTTCGGCTGCAGAATTTCGTCGATGGCATTGGCGATTTGGGCGGTCATCTTTTCCTGAATCTGCAGGCGCTTTGCATAGGCCTCAACAAGGCGCGCCAGTTTCGAAATACCAACCACCCGGCGATGCGGCAGATAGGCCACGTGAGCCTTGCCGATAATCGGCGCCATATGGTGTTCACAATGGGATTCAAAGCGAATGTCGCGCAGCAGCACGATCTCATCGTAGCCGTCGACTTCTTCAAAGGTGCGTTTCAACAGGGATTTCGGGTCCGCTTCATAGCCTTGGAAAAACTCTTCGTAGGACCGCACAACCCGCGCCGGTGTATCCAGCAAACCCTCGCGTCCAGGTTCGTCGCCAGCCCAGCGGATCAGGGTCCGCACGGCCTCTTCCGCCACTTCCCGAGTGGGCCGCGTGGCATCTTCGCTGGCGATTTTTACGACACTCAAGGGTTTTTCGGGCGTCACGGTCGCAATCCTTAGCCTTTGGCGGAACGTCGTGATTTCAAAATGGGTTGCAGCCCCGCTTCCGTCAAGGGCCATCGCGTGCGTGATCAATGCACCGGGCGCGGACCCTCATGGCTGTCGAGGGAAAATGCCGGCACGCTGACATCGAACATGTGACCGCCGGCGCCGATCATTCGAAAATTGCCGGACATGAACCCCGATGACGTCGTCAGGGGCGTGCCGCTGGTGTATTCAAAGGCGTCGCCGGGTCCAAGTACCGGCTGTTCACCAACGACGCCGTCGCCGATGACGTCATGGGCGTGACCGCGGGCGTCGACGATCCGCCAATGCCGCGAAAGCAACTGGGCGACCGCATCGCCCTGGTTCTCAATACGCACGTGGTACGCCCAAAAATACCGTCCATCATCCGGTTCAGACTGGTCTTCCAGATAGATCGGCTGCACCGTCACCATGATGGAGCGCGTCGTTTCCGAATAGGCGTCAGAGATGTTCACGGGCCGGTATCCTCAATCCACGCTGCACGACGCGCCACCAAGAACGCAGAATTTCGCGCAATGGGGATGGTTCAGGCGCACGCCGCCGGCCGATGCCGCCAGATCCGCGCCCAGTTCAAAATCCGCGTCGTATGGCAGCAGGGTACACGGCACCACCACCGGCCCATCCGCGTCTTTCTTGCGGACGACCATGCGGGACGTGGCGCACATGATGGTTTCCGGTTTGATGCCCAGGATGTCCCAGCAATGCACGGTAATTTCCGGCACGTCGACGGCCATGTCCATTTCCGGGAACAGAACCAGACGGGCCGGATCGCC
>CAZQPC010000191.1:0-10106 GCA_964595005.1 uncultured Magnetovibrio sp. | reverse complement strand
GGCCCGCTTCGCGGCGTCCGGCTGGCACGTGCAGGCCGTCGACGGGCACGACCCTGCCGCCATCGCCGCCGCCATCGAAGCGGCAAAGGCCGACGGCCGGCCGTCGATGATTGCGTGCAAGACCCTGATCGGCCGCGGCGCGCCCAGCAAGGAAGGCACGTCGGCGACCCACGGGGCGCCGTTGGGTGATGATGAGATCGCGGCGGCCCGCGACGCCATGGGCTGGCCCCACGCGCCGTTTGAGGTGCCGGATGACGTGCTCGCCGCCTGGCGCGCCGCCAGCGCGCGCGGTGCCGAGGCGCGTGATGCGTGGATTAGCCACAACCTGGATTCGAGTGCCGAATTTCAACTGGCCTTGAGAGGTATGCTCAAGGATGGCTGGCAGTCGGCGCTGAACGCCCATAAGGCGAAGTGCGCCGCCGAGGCGCCGAAGTGGGCGACCCGCAAGGCTTCGGGCGAGGCCTTGGCGGTGCTGACCGAGGCCATCCCCGAGATGATCGGCGGTTCCGCCGACCTGACCGGGTCGGTGAATACCAAGACACCCAGTACCATGCCCGTGACCGCCGACGATTTCTCCGGGCGTTACATTCATTACGGGGTGCGCGAACATGCCATGGGTGCGGTGATGAACGGCATGGCCCTGCACGGCGGGTTCATTCCCTACGGCGGCACCTTCCTGGTGTTTGCCGACTATATGAAGGGGGCCATGCGGCTGTCGGCGTTGATGGGCCAGCGGGTGATCTACGTGCTGACCCACGATTCCATCGGTCTCGGCGAAGACGGCCCGACCCACCAGGCAGTGGAAACCCTGGCGATGTTGCGGGCCCTGCCGAATTTCAAGGTCTATCGGCCCTGCGACCCCGTGGAAACGGCGGAATGCTGGGAACTTGCCTTGCTGGACAGGGATGGGCCGTCGGGCATGGTGCTGACCCGCCAAGGCGTGCCGACGGTGCGGACGCTACATGTGGACGGCAATGCCTGCGCCAGCGGTGCCTACATTCTGTCGGAGGCGGACGGCACCCGCCAGGCGACCTTGTTGGCAACCGGATCGGAAGTCAGCATCGCGCTGGCGGCCCGCGACATCCTGCAGGCGGATGGCGTGCCGACGGCGGTGGTCTCCGTGCCCTGTTGGGAACGCTTCGACGAACAGGATGCCGGCTACCGCAAACAGGTGCTGGGTCAGGGCTCGGTGCGGGTCGCGGTCGAGGCCGGGGTGCGTATGGGCTGGGATAAGTACGTGCGCAGTCACGGCGGGTTTGTCGGCATGACCGGCTTTGGCGCCTCGGCACCGGCCGGACAGTTGTTCGAACACTTTGGTATTACGCCTGAAAAGGTGGTGGAAGAGGTCAAGGCGCGGCTGTAAAACTATCCGGACTATGGATTAAAGAGGCACTCCGGCGACCAGCGGGCCGGGATTTTCAGAGACGAGGGAGTTTCAATATGGCGTTGGTATCCTTGCGGCAGCTTTTGGATCACGGGGCGGAAAATGACTACGGCATGCCGGCCTTCAACATCAACAACATGGAACAGATGCTGGCCATCATGGCGGCGGCGGACAAGACCGATAGTCCCGTCATCATGCAGGCATCGCGCGGTGCCCGGAAGTACGCCAACGACACGGTGCTGCGCCACCTGATTATCGCCGCGACGGAGATGTATCCGGACATCCCGGTCTGCATGCATCAAGATCACGGCAACAATGCCGCAACCTGCATGTCGGCAATTTCCAACGGGTTTTCCTCGGTGATGATGGACGGCTCTCTGGAAGAGGACGCCAAGACGCCCGCGTCCTACGACTATAACGTCGAAGTCACCGCCAAGGTGACGGAAATGGCGCATCTGGTCGGTGTTTCCGTGGAAGGCGAACTGGGCTGCCTGGGATCCCTGGAAACCGGCGAAGGCGACAAGGAAGACGGGCACGGTTTCGAAGGCGCCTTGGACAAGGACATGCTGGTCACCGACCCGGACGAGGCCGCAGATTTCGTCTCCAAAACCAAATGCGATGCCCTGGCTGTCGCCATCGGCACCTCGCATGGCGCCTATAAATTCACCCGTGAGCCGACGGGCGACATCCTGGCCATGGATGTGGTCAAGGCGATCCACGCGAAGTTGCCGGACACGCATCTGGTCATGCACGGCTCATCGTCCGTACCCCAGGCGCTCCAGGACATCATCAATGAGTTTGGCGGCGAAATGCCGCAAACCTACGGCGTGCCCGTCGAAGAGATCGAAGTCGGCATCAAGAACGGTGTCCGCAAGGTCAATATCGATACCGACAACCGCATGGCGATCACCGGCGCGATCCGCAAGGTGCTGAGCGAAAAGAAGACGGAGTTTGATCCGCGCGCCTACCTGAAACCGGCCATCGCCGCCATGGAGGCGATTTGCGTCGACCGCTTTGAGCGCTTCAACTGTGCCGGCCAGGCCTCGAAGATCAAGTCGATCCCGCTGGCCGACATGGCGGCCCGTTATGCCGACGGATCCTTGGACCCGACGGTGCACTGAAGGGTTCTTCCTCCTCCCCCGCAAAGGGGGAGGGAACATCGGGGACACAGTTATGACGGCAAACATCAAGATCGCCCCTTCCATTCTGTCGGCCGACTTCGCCCGCCTGGGAGAAGAAGTCGAAGCCATTGATGCGGCCGGCTGTGACTACGTGCACATCGATGTCATGGACGGGCATTTCGTGCCCAACCTGACCTTCGGCCCGCCGATCATTCAATGCATCCGGCCGTGTACGAAGAAGGTTTTCGACGTGCACTTGATGATCAACCCGGCGCAGCCTTTCCTGCAGGACTATGCCGACGCCGGCGCCGATATCATTACCGTGCACGCGGAGGCCGACCCCCACGTTGACCGCAGCCTGCAATTCATCCGCTCGCTGGGCAAAAAGGCCGGCCTGTCCTTGAACCCGGGCACGTCGGAATCGGTGGTCGAGCACGTCTTGGATAAGGTCGATCTGATCTTGGTGATGTCGGTCAATCCGGGCTTCGGTGGACAGAGCTTTATTCCGGCCCAGCTTGAGAAGATCCGCCGACTGCGCCGGATGATCGGTGATCGGCCGATCGAGATCGAGGTCGACGGCGGCGTCAACACCGGCACCATCAAGGATGTTGTCGATGCCGGCGCCGATGTTTTGGTGGCCGGCAGCGCCGTATTCAATGGCGATGATTACTCGACAACCATTGGCGCACTGCGGGCCGCCGCAGCATAAAATCGACTTTTTACTTTATTTTTCCGTAGTTTGGGTGCACAACGCGCCTACCACGACAAGTAGGGGAAGTTCACCACCAAGGAATTTCGATACCGGGACAGGCGTATTCTTGAACGGATATGCGGGTGCCCGCCCTGCCCGTCGCGGACCATCCATGCGGTTACGAGACGAATAATGAGCATGAACGGCATTACCCCGAAGGCCTTGGCGCAGCACATTGGTGCGGCAGGGGTCAGAACGGGTATACGCCGTTTCGTCAATATCGGTAAACAGCTCAACTTCTACTACTTCTGGGAAAAGCGCTGGTTTTTCATCGCCATCGCGGTCGGCGCCGCGTTGCTCAGTTTGGATACGCCTACCGGTTTGACGCGCGAAGGCATGATCGTTCTGACCATGTCCGTGGTCGCCACCATCCTGTTCGTCACCGAGCCGGTGCCCTTGCCGACCGTGGCTTTGATGATCATCGTCGGGCAGGTGTTGTTGCTGGGCCTTGAATCGACAGCCGTGGCGAAAAGTTTGATGACCGATTCCGTGTTGTTCATCATGGGGTCATTGATGCTGGCCGTTGCCGTCGTGAAGCAGAAGTTGGACAAGCGCATTGCCTGGCTGATCGTGCGCATGACGGGCACCAAGACATCGCGCATTTGTTTCGGTATTTCCGCCGTATCCGGCATTCTGGCGTCCTTCGTTGGTGAACACACGGTGGCCGCGATGATGCTGCCGGTGGGCATTACCTTGATCACCTTGACTTCCGACGATCCGAAGAAAGTCCGCAATCTGGCCGCCGTATTGTTGTTTTCCATCTCCTACGGCTGTTCCGTGGCCGGCATCGGCACGCCGTCGGGCGGGGCCCGGAACGCCATCATGATCGGCTATTGGAAGGAATTCTTCTACGATCCGACAAATCCCGAAACCTACAAGTTCCTGATCGATTACGTGACCTGGATGGCCTACGCGTACCCCATGTTCCTGCTGCAACTGCCGCTGGTCACGGTCATTCTGTTGATGACGTTCCGCCCCGAATACCGGGACCTGTCGCGGGCCTTGGTCAAACTGCGCGCCGAGGTCGAAGTGCAGGGCCCCTTGATGCCCAGTGATTGGGTGGCGATCATCATCTTTGCGTTCATTCTGGCCGGTTGGATCACCATATCGGCGGACATCGGCATGGGTACCGTTGCCGTGCTCGGCGCCATCGGTTTCCTGGTCGCCGGCCTGGTCCGCTGGGAGGACGTCAATTCCGGCGTCAACTGGGGGGTAGTCCTGCTTTATGGTGCTGCCATTTCCCTGGGCGTGCAAATGAAGAACACCGGCGCCGCCGAATGGGTGGCGGAGAACTTCCTGGCCCTGTTGACGCCCTTGGGCATGGATCAGGGGATCGGCCTGTGGGGGGCGGTGTCCGTGTTGACCACGGCGGTCACCAATACCATGTCGAACGGTGCCGCCGTGGCGGTTCTGGGCCCGATCGTTCTGAAGCTGGCGACGGTGGCCGGCGAAAGCCCGGTCATCCTTGGTTTCATCACCGCCGTTTCTTCGGCATTTGCCTATCTGACCGTGGTCGGCACGCCGGCCTGCACGATCGTTTATGCGTCCGGGTATCTGAAAACCACCGATTTTCTGAAAGTCGGCTGGAAAATGTGCATCATGTCGATCATTGTCATGCTGGTCGCCGCCTATCTATACTGGCCCCTCATCGGGTCCTAGGGGCCCGGCCGAGGGATGGGGAGTGGGTCGTTGGTGTCAAACGACGACGTTCGGCGTGAGTTGGAGGAACAGCACGAGGCGCGGTTGAAGCGCTTTCGTATCCTGGTCTGCATCGACGGTGATGACGAATGCTACCGGGGTCTCCAATACGCGGCGCGCATGGGCGGCTCGCGCGATGACTGCGATATTATTCTTCTATATGTGCGACCCATCGACCAAGGGCTGGCGACCGGCGGCCTGCAAGTCCGGGTGGCCCGCGAGAACATGCTCAACTGGGGTCTGGAACTGCCTGGTATCCGCTATCTGAAGAAGGGCCTGAGCATGCTGGTCGAGGACCAGGAAATGGAGGCCGAATGGGCTTCCGTTACGACCCATACGGACGTCGAAGGCGATCCCCTGGGTGACAACAAGACCGAATACCGCCATGCCAGCGGGCGCTCCATCGTGTTGAAACTGAAGACCGCCCACGATGCGGCCAGCGGCATTCTCGATCAGTACGAATTAGGCCCCTATAACGTGATCATTATCGGTAGCGGTTCGTCCGGGCGCAGCCGGTTGCTGTCCGCCCTGGCGCCGACGACCGCTGAAAAGGTCGCCTTGCATGCACCCTGCACCGTCTTCGTGGCGCGCGAATTGGTCGCCGGTCATGGCCACCTGGTCTGTGTGGACGGCACGGATAAAGCCACCGAGGCAGCCAAGGAAGAGGCCATCATCGCGGCCCGGTTCCCGGACCCGAAACTGTCGGCCGTTTGTGTCGCGGCGGATGACAGCAAGGTTGCGGAGGCTGAGGGCATCGTCAACAAAGTTGAGCAGACGTTGAAGGATGAATTGGGCTTTCAGTTGAAGGCGACGTATGTGCGGGTCGGTGATCCGGTCGAACAGATCATTGAGGCGGGTAAAGACTATTCCGCCATTGTTCTCGGCGGTTCAACGAAAAGCACCTTGCAACGCATGTTCGCCAGCAGTACGCCCCTGGATGTCGTCCGCCGCGCCCCCAATTCGGTGATGATCATCCGCTAAAGCCCGTGTGAGCTGCCCGGATGGCGGCGGCGGCGATCTTTCAGCGCGTTTCGTCATGTTTCCAAATGTTTACCCTACTTGTCGGCGTCCCCGGATTGCTTTCGAATACGGTCGCCACTTGTTTTTGGCGGGACATATTTCGAATTGGAGACGCGACGTGCATGCAGCAACATTGATGCAAGAGAGCGACCGCGCGGCGCCGCCAGGTAATTGGACGACGACGTTGATTGACGCCGCGCCGAACATGTTCTGTCTGTGCAGGCGCGGCGTCATTACCTTTCTCAACCCGGCCGGGCGACGCATTCTGGGTCTGTCCGGTGCGGCGCCCGCTGTTGGCCGGCGGTTTACGGATTTCGTCGACGTCGACTATGCGGACGTTTTGGATGATGAGTTAAGCCGCGATGATCTGGTCGAATTGGATCTGCCCATAAAGATCGCCACGGCAAAATCATCGGTCATCGATATGGCCATGACCGTGCGCCCCTATAGGGACATGAACGGCGATCCGGCTTGCATGATCTTGGGAATGGATATCACGGAACGCCTTCATGTCGCCGGCGCCCTCAGGATGGCCCGCGATGAATTGGCGTTGGAAGCGAAAAATCGCCAGAAAGCGGAAGGCGACTTGCTTCTGGCGGCCAAGGTCATCGGCAGCCTCAGCGAAGCCGTGGTCATCATCGATGAAGACGGATGCGTGAAGTCGGTAAACGGCGCCTTCAATTTTTTGACAGGTTATGACCCCGGCGATGTGCTGGGCAAGCCGCCGCACTTTGTCGACGTTCTGAACGTTGGCCCCGAAGGCCTGAGTGCTGTCTGGTCGACATTGGCGGACCGCGGTCACTGGGAGGGCGAGCATTGGAACCTGCGCAAGGACGGCACCGAGTATGCCGAGCGGGTATCCATTTCGGCGATCTCCGATGAAGATGGTGCCGTGCGCCAGTATGCGGCGGTGGTCAGTGATGTCACCCAGCGCAAACGCGATGAAGAGCGGATCCGCTATCAGGCCAATTATGATTCGTTGACCGGTTTGCCGAACCGCGCCCTGTTTCTGGATCGCCTGAGCCAGGCAACGGCCAATACCCAACGCCTGGGCTCCAAGCTGGGGCTTATGTTCATTGATCTGGACGGTTTTAAGTTGGTCAATGATACCTTGGGACACGATCTGGGCGATATGTTGCTGAAAGAAGCCGCGGCGCGGCTTGAAGACTGTATCCGATCCGGTGACACGGTGGCGCGCCTCGGCGGCGACGAATTTACCGTGGTGATGCCGAACCTGGAGGGGCCGAACCCCGTTGAAGGCGCCGCGCAACGCATTCTGGACGCCTTGGCCCGGCCGTTCGATCTGAACGGCCAGGAGACGTTCATATCCGGCAGCATCGGCCTGACCATCTACCCCGACGACGCCGAGGACATCAACGAACTGGTGAAAAATGCCGACTCGGCCATGTATCTGGCCAAGGATATGGGCAAGGCCAGCTACCAGTTCTACACCGGCTCCTTGAACGACGAGGTCGCCGAACGCCATGGCCTGAAAAACGGTTTGGTGAAAGCGCTGGAAAATAATCAGCTGCGGATGGTCTATCAGCCGAAGATGGATCTGGCCTCCGGGCGGATCGTCGGATGCGAGGCGCTCATGCGTTGGTCCCATCCCCGTCTTGGCGAGGTATCACCGGCCCGGTTTATCCCCATTCTCGAGGAAACGGGCCAGGTCGTGGAGGTTGGCGCCTGGTCCTTGAAAGTCGCCTTGGATCAGCACAAGGCCTGGATCGACGACGGCTTGCCGCCTATTCCCATCGCCGTCAATCTGTCGGCGCGGCAATTGCGGGAGATGGATTTCGTCCAGATGATGGTTGGCCTCCTGGATGCGGCGGCACTGTCGGCCGACAGTTTGGAGATCGAAATCACGGAAAGCATGCTGATGAAGGATACGGAACGCGCCGTCACCGCCTTGCGCGACCTGCACGATCTGGGCATCAGGGTCTCCATGGACGATTTCGGCACCGGCTATTCGTCGCTGAGCTATCTGAAGAAATTTCCCATCGACACCATCAAGATCGACCGTTCCTTCGTTTCCGACATCGCGCAAGGCAATGATGATGCGGAAATTATCCGCACCATCATTAATATGGGACAGACATTGAACCGGAAAATCGTCGCCGAAGGCGTCGAGACGGTTGAACAAATGGATCTTCTCAAGGACTATGAATGCGACCAGATACAGGGCTATTATCTTTCCAAGCCCCTGGCGGGCGACGATTTCGCCGCCTTCTATCGTTCGCTGACTTGAGAGGACCGCCCCCTTCGTGCACCAACCGGTTTCGTCACCCGCCGGATTCCCTCTGCTGCGCAGGTTGCTGATCGCCTTTATGGCGGCGGCGGTGTTTGTCGTTGCGGCCGCCTTCGTCGGACCTTTGGTGCTGCCGCAGACCGCGACCCGTTCGCTGGCCGGCCACGCCATCGGCTGGGGGCTTGGCCATCCGGTGGTGATCGCCGGCGAGGCCCGGCTATCCATCCTGCCCAGGCTTTCCGTGGAGGCGTGGGATGTCAGCGCCGCCGCCGATGACGCCAAGGATACGCCTGTGATGTTCGATATCCCGCATCTGCTGGCGGAGGTTGATACCTTGGGCGTGGTGTTGAGCCGCATCCATATCCGTGCCCTGCATATGGAACGCCCGGTGGTGCGGCTGAGCATTGACCGCGCCGGCCGGCCCAGTTGGCGGCCGCCCGTCCCGGCGGCCAGGCCCGACGCTGTGCGGCCCGATCACGACTGGGGCATCTGGCGCGAGCTGCAGATCGGGTCGGTAAAAATCAGCGACGGCCGTCTGGTCTTCGACGACCGGCGGACCGGTCAACGGATCGTCGCCGAGAAGGTTGGTCTATCATCGTCGAACCCGGTCAACACCCAAGACGGTCCGGGGCTGTTGATCGGCGGGGGCGCGATCATCAACGGTGAGCGGTTCGCCATGAAGTTCGAAACCGGCCAGGCTTCAAAGTTCATTTCAGGCGACCGGCTGCCGGTTGTCATCGACATCGTCGGCGCGCCGCTTGCTTTCCGGTTCCAAGGCGGCGCCGCGCTCAGGCAGTTCTTTGTCAGTGAGGGCACGGCCGAATTGAAAATCGCCGATCTGGCCCACGTTGATGCCTGGCTTGGTGGTGTTTTCGCGGCCCCGGTGGACGGACCCTTGAAGGCGTCCGCGCACCTCAGCGCCAACGGCCCTCGCCTCAGCCTGGAAGGCATCAATATTGAAGCCGGCACGGCACGGGCCAAGGGTGAGCTCCGCCTGCAGCGCGACGGCGCCGGCAACCGCATCATCAATGGCGACATCCAAACCAATGTCTTGGATCTGACGCCTTGGGTGCCTTCGGGATCGGCGGCCGACGCGCCGTCCCGATTTGCCGCGATCCTCGATCCGCAGGCCGCCGCCGGCGCCGTCCGGGTGTCCTGGATCGATCTTCGCTACGGCCGGCTGCGCCTGGGGCCGGGGGCGGTGAAGGTACAGCTTGGGTTGCGCCAGCATTTCATCGATGCGGCCGTTACCCTGGACCGCCTCTACGGCGGCGCCGGCGATGCCCGGCTTCGGCTGGGTCACGCGGAAGGCATGACATCGCTGGATTTCCGTCTCACCGCGCGCCGCCTCGGTGCCCGGGGTTTCCTGCGCGACGCCGTCGGCGCCGCCGCCCTTTCCGGAACGGCGGATATGTCTCTGGAGTTGTTGTCCGTGGGCAGCACGCCATCACAAATCGTTGCGGCGCTCCGCGGCAAGGGGACCTTCAATATTCGCGACGGTGAAATTCTTGATGCCAATCTGGCCAGCCATCTTGCCGAGCCGGGCGCCACGGCCTTGGGTTTTCAGCAATTGATCGGCAGCTTTGCCGTCCGCCAGGGTATTGTTCGTGGTGACGATCTGTTGCTGCGGGCGCCGAAACTCAGCCTGGTCGGCGCCGGGACCATCGATCTGTTCGAGAACCGGGTGAATATGGATCTCAGGACTTTAAACACGGCGGTCACGGCCCGCAACGGTATCCGCCCGGTGAAACCTTTTCGGGTCGAAGGCACGCTGTCGGCGTTCGAAATTCAGCCGCAATAATCCCCGTCAATAGACCAGTTCGCTTTCATCATCGCCGCCGGCAATGACGATCTCCCCGGCGTCGGCCAGCGCCTTGGCGGTGC
>CAZQPC010000190.1:0-10150 GCA_964595005.1 uncultured Magnetovibrio sp. | reverse complement strand
CCGCAGGTCCTTGCTGATCAACGTCGGCGGTGACGGTTTGGACGGTGTCGGCGGCGCCGCGGCCTGGGCGTCCTGTTTCGACTGATTCTTACTGTTCTTGGAAAACATACTTGCCCGCCTTGAGGAACTTCATCGGGTTGACCAGCTTTCCGTTGAAAACGGTTGCATAATGCAAATGCGCACCGGTGGAGCGTCCGGAGTTACCCAGTTGCCCGATTTTATCGCGGAAGCGTATCTCTTGGCCACGTTTTACAAAGATTTTATGGAGATGGGCATAGCGGGTGCGAACCCCGGACCCATGGTCGATTTCAATATAGCGCCCATATTTGGTTTTCCAGCCGGCGAAGCGTACCTTGCCGGGCGCCGGCGCGAAAATGGATTGGCGGATGACGCCGCCGAAGTCGATCCCGTAATGGGCGCTCCACCGATTGTTGATGGGGTCGCGGCGTTTCCCATACCGGCTGGTGATGGCATAGTTATCGACGGGCGCCGTCAGGGGCAGGCGCTCCATCACCTTTTTCAGGTCATTCAGGCGCTCCAGATGGCTCTCCAGATTGGTCAGGCTGTCCTTCAACTTGCCCGCCGGCAGTAAATCCTTGGCGTTCGCCGGAATGAACGGCCCGCCCTGTCCCAGCGGTTTCTGGGTATGCGGGACCTTGATTTTTTTCGGGTCCAGGCCGGCGACATGGATAATTTTTTCCATGGCGGCGATCTGTTCGACGGTCTGTGCGGTCAGGCGCTGCGCGGAAATCTCATGGGTATCTTGAAGCCGGCCCAGGCGGGTTTCCAGATCGGTGACATAGCGGCGCATGCGCGAGCCATCGAACAGCGCCTGATTGCGTTCCGACAGCGCTGCCTGGAGATCGCTTTCGACGGTACTGAGGTTGTCCTTGAGCGTGTAGTTCCGGCCGCTGAGGGCGCGCATCTCGTCTTCGATGGCCGCCAGTTTGCGGTTCAGCCCGGCGCGCGCCGAACTGATCTTTTCGCGGTCGTCTTGGGTGGATTCCAACTCCCGGGACACGGATCGCAGATTATTCTGCAAGGACGCGTTGCGTTCGACCAGCCCCAGCATCAGGGCGTGATTGTGTTCCAGGTCCATGGTGATGGTATTGAATTTGTTCTGATACCCCGCGACTTCGCCGAGCAGGCTTTCATAGGCAAGGCGCGCATTGGCGATCAGGCCGTTCTTGGCGGCGACGACCTTGTCGTGCTCGACGTAACTGTGCGACGTGAATCCAAGCCATCCGCCGGTCCCGAAAAACAGCACCAGAAACAGGATTTGCGCCAAGGTGGTGATCCGGAAGAAGGCGACACGTCCCTCCGTGCGGATATGGACCTGACGTTCGGGAAACCATTTCTTGATACGGCTTCTGGTGGCTTTCCGCCACGACGGCGATTCTTGCTGGAAGTCCATTCCGTATCCCTCAACACATCCCAACACCAACTCCACGTTTTCCATCCTCGTTTTAAGATCGGGACAGAATTTCGTGGCGCGCTCCCCAATCCCCCCGGTGCTGAACAATTTATGTTATCAGCTTGCCGTCAGGAACCACGAAAAACCTATCGGCAAGGTTATTGGCATGCAAGCCAATATTGCTTGCTTGATGGGGGTTTCGGAGGGAAAACCAGGGGAATTGCCGATTCGTTTGATCAGCGTCATCCGCGGGACCCGGAAAATACCGAATATTATGTCTGAAATGCCGGCCCACGACCCGAATCCACGCCTTTCCCGGCCACCGATTCTGCTGGCGACTTGGTTCGGCGCCGGATTGTTGCCGAAAGCACCCGGCACTTGGGGGTCGGCGGCCGCTCTGCCCTTTGCCTGGGTGATCGCCGATTGGGGCGGCGCCTTGGCGCTGGCATTGGCGACGCTGGCGGTGTTTTGCGTCGGGTGTTGGGCCGCCGACGCCTATGTCCGCGAGGTCGGTGGTGAAGATCCGGGACCGGTGGTCATTGACGAGGTTGCGGGGCAATGGCTGACGCTGCTTGTGGTGGCGCCCGATCCATTGCTTTATATGCTGGGGTTCGCGTTTTTCAGGATTGCCGATATTTTCAAGCCCTGGCCAGCCAGTTGGGCCGACCGGCGGCTGAAAGGCGGTATCGGTATCATGCTTGATGATATCTTCGCCGGCATTTACGCCGCGGCGGCGCTTTATGGCGTGCACCAGATGATCAACAGGGGACTTTGAGATGCTTGATGCGGCGATCATTTCCGAGGCGGAAAAACTTCTCGATATCTGCCGGTCGAAGGAATTGCGTCTGGCGACCGCCGAATCGTGTACCGGCGGGCTTATCGCCGGCGCCCTGACCGCGGTCGCCGGTTCCTCGGATGTGGTGGACCGGGGCTTTGTCACCTATTCAAACGAGGCGAAGCACGAAATGCTGGGGGTACCGATGGTGCTGTTCGACACGGTCGGCGCGGTCAGCGAGGACGTGGCCCGCGCCATGGCGGAAGGCGCCGTCGGCCGCGCCGATGCCGATCTGGGCGTCTCGGTCACCGGCATTGCCGGTCCCGGCGGCGGCTCCGATGGCAAGCCGGTGGGACTTGTGCACATGGCGGCGGCACGCGCCGGTGGCACCACCGAACACGAACGCCATGTTTTTGACGGCGACCGCGACGCGGTGCGCCGCGAAACCGTCATCTCGGCCCTGTCGATGCTGATCCGGGTGGCGCAAAGCTAGCCAGGCCCTCAACCGGCGAGGCGGTTCGGCGGAAACGTTATCGAGACCGTCGTGCCCTCACCCAGGGCGCTTGCGATGGCCAGATGGCCGTCGTGGATTTCCACAAATGACTTGCACAGCGCCAGGCCCAGGCCTGACCCCGAATGTTTGCGTGTCATCGGGTTCTGCAGCTGTTCGAAAGGCATCAGGACCTTTGAAAGGTCATTGGTGGCGATTCCGATTCCGGTGTCGGTCACGGCGATAACCATGGCGCCGTTGGGATCGATGTCGGCGCTGATCCGGATCGCGCCGTCGGCGGGCGTGAATTTAACCGCGTTGCCGATCAGATTGATCAACACCTGGGTGATGCGGCGCGGATCGCAGATGAGTTTCGGCAAATCCCCGGCGATTTCGGTGCTGATGGCCAGGGTGTTTTTCTCGGCCGCGTTGCCCAGCAGGCGGAGGCTGTCCGCCACCATGACGTCGACGGAAACGGCATCCCTGCGGAACGCCACATCGCCGATTTCAAGATGCGACAGATCCAACAGATCATTGATGATCTGCAGGAGATGGCCGCCCGAGCGATGAATGTCGCCGGCGTATTCCAGGTAGGCGTCCGTGCCGACCGGGCCCAATGTTTCGTCGCGGATGATGTCTGAAAAACCAAGTATCGCGTTCAACGGCGTGCGTAATTCATGCGACATGTTGGCCAGAAATTCCGTCTTCGTGCGGCTGGCTTCCTCGGCTTCTTGTTTCGCGGCCATGAGCCGGGTTTCCGCGGCTTGGCGTTCGGAAATGTCACGCACGGAGGCAATGAACAAGACCGCGTCACCGGCCTCCGGTGCGACCCGGCTGACATGCACTTCGACCGGAAAAACGGTGCCGTCCTTGCGGCGGTGGCGGCCGCTGAAAAACTCGACTTGATCCGTAAGCCGGGACCACGCGGCTTTCAGGTCTTCGAGGTTGGCGCCGGTTTCGATATCCGCGACATTCATGGCCAGCAGTTGGCTGCGCTCATAGCCCAGACTGATGCAGGCCTGCTCATTGACCTGGATGATACGGCCGTTGCCGTCGTGAACGAACACCGGATCGGGCATGTTTTCGACCAGCTTGACGAACATCAGCCGGCTTTCGCTGAGCGCCGTTTCGGCCTGCACCCGCTCGGTGATGTCCAAAATGACGCCGACCATGCCGCCGAGGCTGCCATCCGGAATTTCGTAAACGGCCTTGTGGAACATCACATCGTGCCGACTGCCGTCGGCGTACTTGACCTGGGCCTGATAGACCTGCGTTCCGCGTTCAGCGAAAAGTTTGTCATCGGCTTCGCGGTACACGTCGGCCAGTTCCTTTGGCGCCACGTCGTAGACACTGGCACCCCAAATATTTTCGCGGGGAATGCCGATATAGTCCTCGAAGGCCCGGTTGCAGCCCCGATAAATATGGTTGGTGTCCTTGTAGAAAATCGGCGCGGGAATGGCGTCGATAAGCGTCTGCCAAATATCCAGGTGGTGATGGCCGGCAACCGGGCTTTCGGCGGCCGCCGCGTCACGGCGCTTCAGCTCGGCGACCAGTTCGGCTTTCTTTAACTTCGACCAGTTTATCGGCTGGCGTTGCAACAAATTTCCGCCCATCCCTGCGTCAAACCCCGGATCATTTTGCATGACAAAGCCAAGAGAGTCACTTCGTCAAGGCAAACCATTTCGGCGATATTTGCCGGCGTCGCCCGTCATTTCTTTCGACCCCGCGGATAAAGGACCTGGGCACGGTCTTCGAAGGCGTTGACCATTTTCTGGACGGCTTCGTTGAAGACCAAACCGATCGCCTTTTGCAGAAGGACCGAGCGGAATTCGAAGTCCACGTAGAAATCGATTTCGCAGCCGCCGCCCTCCGCCGGCGTAAACACCCAATGGTTATTGAGATACCGGAACGGCCCATCCGTATAGGCGACATCGATGCGGTCGGGGCGCCGGCAGATGACCCGTGAGGTAAAGCGTTCGCGGAAGACCTTGAAGCCGATCGCCATGTCGGCGACCAGAAGCTCGCCGCCGCCCTCTTCGGGTGTCATCTGCTCGCGTCTGCGCACCCTGACCGCGACGCACCAGGGGAGGAATTCGGAGTACCTCTCAACGTCGGCGACCAGCGCGAACAGCTGGTCGGGCGTATGCGGCAAGACCCGTTTCTCGGCGTGGGTTGGCATTCTGCCTTATGGACTTCGCGGCGTCCGCCGTCAACAATGCGCGGCCGCTGATACCGGGAAGGAATGAAGCCTTGCGCAGACCGCGATCGGGACGCCGTAACCGCCGGAAGAAGGCCCAGCCGGCTGAATTACAGCAGCTGAAAATAGATAAGTTGGGCCGGCGCGGTGATGGCATCGCCGGCATCGACGGCCGGCCCATATATGTCCCCTTCGCCCTGCCCGGTGAACAGGTCGAGGCCGAGGTTCGCGGCGAGCGCGGCGTTCTGACATCAATCCTCTCACCGGCGGAAAACCGTGTCGTGCCACCGTGCCCTCATTTCGGCACCTGCGGCGGCTGTGCCGTGCAGCATTTGGCGGACGGCGATGTCGGCGTGTGGAAACACGGCCTCGTGGCGGCGGCTTTGGCGCGCTCAAACATTGATGTTACCGTCGATGACATGGTCATCGCCCACGGCGAGGGACGCCGCCGCGCAACCCTGCACGTGGAGCGTCATCACGGCGCCCACCGGATCGGGTTCATGGAAGCCCGGCGACACCATCTCCATCCCATCGATCACTGCCCCATCTTGACGCCGGCCCTGGAAAATGTCGTCGAACTGAGCGCCGATTTGGCCGGCGCTGTTGCCGCCTGGAACGGCACCCTTCACCTGCAGTGGACGGCGACGGAGCGCGGCTTGGATTGCGACATTCACGGTGGCGGCAGCGTCGATTACGAACGTCAGGTGGCCATAGCCGACCGGGCGGCGGCCCTGGATTTGGCCCGCGTCAGCATGGACGGCGATATTGTCGTTGAGCGCCGCCAACCCCTGTTGCGCATGGGCAACGCAATGGTGTCGCCGCCGCCGGGCGCCTTTTTACAGGCCACCACGGCCGGCGAGAATGCCTTGAGCGATATGGTGGCGGCGCATGTGCGGGGCTGCCGCGCCATTGCCGATCTGTTCTGCGGCGTCGGGCCCTTCGCCCTGCGGCTTGCGGCGAAGGCGCGGATTTTGGCCGCCGATAGTGACGCTGCGGCCGCCGCCGCGTTGATCAATGCCGTCAATCACACGCAAAACCTGAAACCCGTCGACGCGGTGGTCCGCGACTTGTTCCGCGATCCGCTGCTGGTTCCGGAACTGAAGGACTTCGATGCGGTAATTTTCGATCCGCCGCGCGCCGGCGCCAAGGCGCAGGCGGAAGCCCTGTCGGATTGCGACGTGCCGATCATCGTCGGTGTCTCCTGCGATCCCGGCACCTTCGCCCGGGATGCCGCCATATTAACCGCCGGCGGCTATGTCCTGGAGCGGGTGACGCCTGTCGATCAATTTCGATACGCGGCACATGTGGAAATCGTCGGCCTGTTCCGGCGGCCGTAACGCCGCCATCGTGCTGTGCTATACTCACCCATGGCCGCGAAACCGAAATCCCGGCGCAAGCCGAATCTGACACCTGAGCGGATTGTGAAAACGGCGCTGGGCCTGGCCGAGCGTCGAGGTTGGCGGAACGTCCGCATGATGCATGTGGCGGATGACCTGGGCGTCTCCCTGGCCGATGTGGCGGCCTGCTACCGGGACATGAATGCCATCGCCGATGCGTGGTTCACGCAAGCCCAGGCGGCGATGTTGGCGCCGCCGCCGCGCGGTTTCGCGAAGAAACCGGCGAAGGGGCGCCTCTATATCGTCATCACCCGCTGGCTCGACGCCCTGGCGGCGCATCGCGCCGTCAGTGCCCAGATGATCGGCCAGAAGCTTTATGCGTCGCACGTCCATCATTGGCTGCCGATGATCTTTAGCCTTTCCCGACAGGTGCATTGGATACTGGATGCGGCCCAAATCGAGTCCCGCGGCCGCCAGCGTCTGGCCGAGGAAGTGGGCGGCACGCTGGTGGTCCTCGCCACTCTGCGTGTCTGGTGCCGCGACGACAGCGACGGACAGGAACGGACACGGGCGTTCCTGCTAAAGCGGCTGAGCCAAGGTGATCAAGTCATGGCGCGGCTGTTCGGCGGTGCATCCGCCTAAAGCGGTTCAGGCGCGGCAATGCCGTACTTCTCCAGCAACGGCGCCATGCGGGGAAGGATTTCCGGATGAAGATGGACGCCGTTCGCCATCTGGTCTCGATACAGTTCATAGGCACGGTCGCCCGGCATGCGGACCGGCGCATCGTCGTTCATCGCTGGCGTCGCGCGGCAGTAGTCGGCCAAAAAGCCGGTTTCACGGGTGAACGTCTCGGTGCCGCCGAAGGCTGCCGGGTTGATCAGCTGCAGAAACACCGTGTTGCCGCCGGCCTTCTCGTCACCCCGGAACTCATCAGGCGCGCGGCCGAAGCCGCTGAGGCCCGAGGTCAGGGCTTCAATGAGAATACTCAGCGCATATCCCTTGTGCCCCGTCTCCACGCCGCCCATGGGCAGCATGGCGCCCGGCGGGTCCGTGTCGAGGGCATTGGGATCGTCCGTTACATCGCCGTCCGCATTGACCAGGGCCGGAAACGCTAGCCGCTCCCCTTCCCGCTTGGCCCGTTCGACCGCCCGATTGGTGGTGGCCGACGTTGCCGTGTCGAACAGGATCGGATGGTCAGGCGCCGGAATGCCGGCGGCGAAGGGGCTGGTGGCGAGGCGCGGCGCGCGCCCGCCGGCCGGCGCGACCGCCGCGTTGCCCGGCGCCGAGGTGGCGCAGATGGCCAGATACCCCGCCTCCGCCGCGCGTTTACAATAGGTGGCGAGGCAGGAAATGTTGTGGCTGCGTTTGACCGTCGCCGTGACCACGGGATGATCGGCCATGCGCGCCATGCAGGCCTCCAGGGTTTTCACCATGACCCATTGGCCGGGCAGCCAGTTGCCGTCGATGACCAGGGCGGCGCCATTATCCGTGACGATTTCGGGCGTGCCGCTGGTCGTCCACTTGCCGGCTTCCAAGGCTTTCAAATAGGCCGGCACGAATTGCAGGCCGTGGGTGGTGTAACCCAGCAGATCGGCCTCAACGAGGATGTCCGCGACGGCCTGAGCAATCTCGACCTCCAGTCCTGCGGCGGCGAACAGATCGCGGGTGCAGGCGATCAGGCCGGCAGGCGCATAGCGGGGTTCTATGACCAGGCCTCATCGCTGGCGACATATCGCGACGTGCCGGGCACGTAGAGGTCCAGCAGGCTCTCGCCGAGGCGCTTGCTGGCGGGGTCTTCCAGCCACAGGCGAACCAAGTGACGCTTGCGTTCGGCGCCGTCTTCGAATTCGGTGCGCGAATGCAGCGCCGTGAAGTTGTTGAAGAACAGCATGTCGCCCTTTCGGATGGTCACCGGCAATTGTAAATCCGGGCGGGCGACGATGGCGTCGACGACGTCCAGAGCCTCGATCTCGTGGTCGTTCAGGTCCATGCCCTCGTGGCGGACCCACTCGATGGGATTGCGGTTGTAGCAACTGTGCAAGAGGCCGCCGTGAAAGGCGAAAACGGGGATGCGGTGCGCCGAGACCGGGTTCTCGCCTTCCGGGTGCTGGCGGCGGCGGTGATGGTAAAAGCCGCGTTCCAGGATTTCCAGCAGATCGGGGCGTTCGGCGGCGATCACGTTGTACACGGTGAGCGCGCTGACCAAGATGGTCTCGCCGCCCCTGGCCGCCTCGCCCAAGCCCAGAAGGCCGGAGATATCGGCGCCGTCCGAATGGAACGGCAACAGGGCGTTGCTTTGGTAGCCGCGCGACGTGTGCGAATAGGGTTTGTTATCGTCGGTCACGTCGACCACCCATTCGCCTTCGTAGTTCTGAATTTTAATCTCGCCCAGGTGGCTGGCAATGACCGCGTAGGCGGCGACGTTCTCATCGTAGGTATGCGCCTCAACCGGCCAACCGGTAATCAATGTGAACCCGGCGCCGTCCTCGACATCGGCGTGCGCTTCGGCAAGAAGCCCGCCGGCGGTCGGCAGCGGGAAGTCCGCTTTGCGCCATTGAAAGTGCGGGCGGCCGGAATTCAGGGCCGCCTCGGCGCAGGCAGCGATTTCGGCAATCATCGCTTCGTTGAGATGATGGTGCGGCCGCGCGCGATGATTGAAGTCCGCCGCAGTCCAGCCGCAGGGCTCGTTGATCGGGACGCCGGGGCGCCCGGCGCTCACCCAGGGCCGTCCTGCAAGGCCGCCAAGCGGGCCGCCCGAAGTGCTTCGAAATCATCATCGGCGTGGTAGCTCGACCGGGTCAACGGCGTCGAGGCCACATGCAGAAAGCCCTTGGCCAGGCCGATGCGTTTGTATTCGGCGAACTCATCGGGCGTAACAAAGCGGTCAATGGGCGCATGGCGCGGTGTCGGCGCCAGGTATTGGCCGATGGTCAGGAAATCCACATCCGCCGAGCGCAAATCATCCATGACCTGCAACACCTCGGTCTTCTCCTCGCCCAGGCCGACCATGATGCCCGACTTGGTGAACACGGCCGGGTCCAGTTCCTTGGCGCGGCTGAGGATCTTCAACGAATGAAAATAGCGCGCGCCGGGCCGGATTGCCGGATAAAGGCGCGGCACGGTCTCCAGGTTGTGGTTAAAGACGTCGGGCTTGGCGGCAATGACGGCTTCCAGCGCGCTGTCCGGTTTGTCGCGGAAATCGGGCGTCAGCACCTCGACCGTTGTTCCCGGAGACGTCTCGTGGATGCGGGTAATGCACTGGACGAACTGATCGGCGCCGCCGTCGTCCAGGTCATCGCGATCCACGGATGTGATAACCACGTGACGCATGCCCATCTTGGACACACTTATGGCCAGGTTTTCCGGCTCCAGGGGATCGACGATGTTGGGCTTGCCGGTGGCGACATTACAGAACGCGCAAGCCCGGGTGCAGATGTCGCCCAGGATCATCACCGTGGCGTGGCGCGCCGACCAGCATTCGCCGATGTTCGGACACGCCGCTTCCTCGCAGACCGTGTGCAGGTTGCTTTCGCGCATCAGCTTGCGGGTTTCCGCATAGGCCGCCGACGTCGGCGCCTTGACCCTGATCCAGGCGGGCTTGCGCAGCACCGGGTTCTCCGGGTTCTTGGCTTTCTCCGGATGGCGCAGGCGATTGCCCTTGCGGGGCAGGTTTTCGATGTTGCTCATGATCTTAAACGTAGGTCTCTCGTTGGCGTTTGTCACATATGATTGGCGAATAGGCTGGATAGGCCCCGTCAGTGGCCGATGGTGAAATCGTTGCGGCCCGATTGGTCTTCGCCCGACAACAGATAAAGCGGGCGTTTCGAATAGTCGTGGGTCGGGTTGTCGCTGGCCGCGCCCTTGGCGTGGTTATAGTGCGATGTGGCCGGCATCACCCGCAGCACCAACCCGGCGCGGCGATCGGGCGACGTGTTGG
>CAZQPC010000189.1:0-10154 GCA_964595005.1 uncultured Magnetovibrio sp. | reverse complement strand
CGCGAAGGTGGCCGCACCGTCGGTGCCGGCGTCGTCGCTGAGATTATCGAATAAGCCGATTTGGACCGACCGGTCCGGCGATTTGCCGGATCGGCCGATCCTGACTATCTAGTGCCTAACTCTTTAGGTTTTGAACGCAACAGAAATTCGGATGGTGTTATAGGGGTATAGCTCAGTTGGTAGAGCGGCGGTCTCCAAAACCGCAGGTCGCGGGTTCGAACCCTGCTGCCCCTGCCAATTTTCTACTCCCATACGTCATCCCAGGTAGGCTGGAAAATTTAATGGCCAAAGGCAATCCTGCTCAATTCATCCAGGGAGTCCGCCAAGAAGCGGCGAAGGTGACCTGGCCGTCGCGCAAGGAGACAGGCATCTCCACCGCGATGGTTTTCGTGTTTGTGTTCATCGCCGCCTTGTTCTTCATGGTGGTGGACTGGCTGTTGCAGATCGGGGTCCGGGGCATCCTCGGATTTGGAGGCTGACCAGATGGCCCATCGTTGGTACGTAATTCACGCTTATTCGGGGTTTGAGAAGAAGGTCGCGCAATCCATTGAGGAACAGGCGCGCCAGGCCGGCATGGAAGATATGATCGATCAGGTCATGGTGCCGACCGAGGAAGTCGTGGAAATGCGCCGCGGCACAAAGATCAATTCGGAACGTAAATTTTTCCCGGGCTATGTGCTGATCCGCATGGAATTGACCGATGAGACATGGCATTTGGTCAAGAACACGCCGAAAGTGACGGATTTCCTTGGTGGCCAGGGACGACCGTCACCGATCACCGACAAAGAGGCCGATCGTATTCTGTTTCAGGTTCAGGAAGGTGTCGACCGGCCGAAGCCGTCGGTTACCTTTGAGATCGGTGAGCAGGTGCGGGTCTGCGATGGGCCGTTCAATTCCTTCAACGGTCTGGTTGAGGACGTCGATGACGAACGCAGCCGGTTGAAAGTGGCCGTGTCGATTTTTGGCCGTGCCACACCGGTGGAGTTGGAATATACGCAGGTTGAGAAACTATAGTTTTCGTCGGCATGTGCCGGCACGTGTGGGAGGCCCGCCATCGGCCGCACCACGCACTCAGAGCGGTCTCCGGGTAACGAATGCCGGGCGATCTGGTAACAACGAAAGACTGAGGAAGTAGAATGGCAAAGAAAATCGCAGGCTATATCAAGCTGCAGGTGCCGGCGGGGCAAGCCAACCCGTCGCCGCCGATCGGTCCGGCCTTGGGTCAGGCCGGTTTGAACATCATGGAGTTCTGCAAGGCGTTCAACGCCCAGACCCAAAACGTCGAACAGGGCATACCCATTCCCTGCGTCATCACCGCCTACGGCGACCGGACGTTTTCATTTGTCATGAAAACCCCGCCGGCCAGCTATTATC
Organism: uncultured Magnetovibrio sp.; assembly: GCA_964595005.1. Taxonomy (GTDB): domain Bacteria; phylum Pseudomonadota; class Alphaproteobacteria; order Rhodospirillales; family Casp-alpha2; genus UBA3470. The sequence goes on along the minus strand of CAZQPC010000189.1, from coordinate 8,780 downwards.
TGAAGAAAGCCGCCGGTCTGCCGAAGGCGGCCAGCGAGCCGGGCAAGGAAGTTGTCGGGTCCGTAACCATGGCCCAGGTTCGTGAAATCGTCGAACTGAAAAAAGTTGATTTGAACACCACGGACATGGATCAAGCCTGCAAGATGATCATCGGGTCGGCCCGGTCCATGGGTATCGAAGTGGAGGGCGCATAATGGCTGGCAACGGAAAGCGCTTGAAGAAAGCCCACGAAAGTTACGACCGGGAATCAGCCTATGCGGTCTCGGATGCCGTGAAAATCGTCAAAGACGCTGCGGCGACGACGAAATTCGATGAAACCGTCGAAATTGCCATGAACCTGGGTGTTGACCCGCGCCACGCTGACCAGATGGTCCGTGGCACTGTGTCGCTGCCTCATGGAACCGGCAAGTCATTGCGCGTTGCCGTGTTCGCCAAGGGCGACAAGGCGGCGGAAGCCGAGGAAGCCGGTGCGGATCTGGTTGGTGCTGAAGATTTGGCGGAAAAGGTTCAGAAGGGCGAGATCGATTTCGACCGCTGCATCGCAACGCCGGACATGATGGCCGTGGTTGGCAAGTTGGGCAAAATATTGGGACCCAAAGGCATGATGCCGAACCCGAAATTGGGCACTGTGACTCCCGATGTGAAAGGCGCTATTCAGGCGGCGAAGGCCGGCCAGATCGAATTCCGCGTCGAAAAACAGGGGATCATTCACGCCGGCGTCGGTAAGGCCAGCTTCAGCGAAGAAGCCTTGTCGGAAAATGTTTCGGCCTTCGTCATCGCGATCATGAAGGCAAAGCCGAGCGGCGCCAAGGGGACCTATATGAAGAAAGTCAGTTTGACTTCGACCATGGGGCCCGGCGTCAAGTTGGATGTGACGGGGCTCGGCGGCTAACGCCGGGCTCGTAAAGAATTCCCACTGAGATCAAGTTTTTCAGTGGGGGCGGAACGCGCAAGACTTTCGCGTTCCACCTGTCCGAGACTGTAGGTGCCGATCTCCGGTTCGCCGGGGTGAGGTTTAAGGGGATTTCCCGCCTGCTGAGACAGTGTTGAAAACCGTTTTTGGAATGCCGGCAACGGCCTCTGAGACGGCTTGAACGACTGCACTGGACAGGCGAAACGGTTCTTTTTGACCGGCCTGTTGGCGGGTTCGAATGAGCCAAAGTGCAACGGCACCTCAACCACGGTGGTTGGCGTGTCAAAAACTGGAGACGATCAGTGGACCGTACTGAAAAAGAAGAGCTGGTCGCCACACTTCATCAGACGTTAGACGAATCCACCATGGTTGTCGTCACCCATTATTCCGGGTTGACGGTGGCGGAAATGGGGGATCTCCGAGATCGGATGCGTGAATCTGGCGCCAAGTTCAAGGTTACCAAGAACCGGCTCACCCGTCTCGCCCTTAAGGACACGAAGTTCGAAGCTTTGAGTGATCTGTTCACGGGACCGACGGCGATTGCCTATTCGGATGACCCCGTGGCGGCTGCCAAGGTCAGTGTTGAGTTCTCCAAGAAGAACGACAAGTTGATTGTTCTTGGCGGTGGCCTTGATGCGGAAACCCTCGACGCCAATGGCGTCAAGGCGTTGGCCTTGTTGCCGTCGCTCGATGAACTGCGTGGCAAGATTGTGGGTCTGCTGCAGGCCCCGGCGACAAAGGTCGCCCAGGTGCTTCAAGCACCTGGTGGTCAAGTTGCCAGGGTTATCGGCGCCTACAGCGAACAAGGGGAGAAGGCGGCCTGAGCCGCGGTTTCCAGACTGAAACAGTTCAAGCCAAAGGAGATATGAAATGGCTGATTTAGATAAACTTGCTGACGAACTTTCGAACCTCACTGTGATGGAAGCCGCCGATCTTTCCAAGCTTTTGGAAGAAAAGTGGGGCGTTTCCGCCGCGGCACCGGTGGCCATGGCCGCCGCACCGGGCGCGGGCGGCGGCGAGGCCGCCGCTGAAGAAGAAAAGGACGAGTTTGATGTCGTCCTGGCCGCCTTCGGTGAAAAGAAAATCAATGTCATCAAGGAAGTCCGCACGATCACGGGTCTTGGCCTGAAAGAAGCCAAGGAACTGGTCGAATCGGCGCCGAATACCGTCAAGGAAGGTGCCAAGAAGGACGAAGCCGAAGAAATCAAGAAGAAGCTCGAAGAGGCCGGTGCCACTGTCGAGTTGAAATAATCTTCTGCCCGGTTGGTATCGGATCCGGGCTGACGATAGACGACTTTCGGGGTTCGGCGGCATGCCGCCGAACCCCATCCGATACGGAAGATGTAGCATTCGCTTGCATGGGCCTTACCGGGGCCGGGACAGCGGATGTGTTTGCCACATAGGCGCGCCGGGAAATGGTCGATGTCGACCGGTTGAATAGGCGTTCCACCGAAACAGCTAGGCTCCCCCGCACGAATGCGGTGTTTGGACGGGGATCGGGCCTCTATAGGAAATGGTAGGAAACTGTAATGGCGAACACCTTTACGGGCCGCAAGCGCGTACGTAAACACTTTGGCCGTCTCCCCGAGACGGTTGAGATGCCCAATCTGATCGAGGTCCAAAAGACATCGTATGAATCCTTCTTGCAAAGAGAAACCCCACGGGTCGATCGCACCGACACCGGTTTGCAGGAAGTCTTCAAATCGGTCTTTCCCATTCATGACTTCTCGGAGCGCGGCACGCTGGAATTCGTCAGCTATGAATTTGAAGAGCCAAAATATGACGTTGAGGAGTGTCAGCAGCGCGGCATGACGTATGCGGCACCCTTGAAGGTGACATTGCGGCTTGTCGTTTGGGATATCGATGAAGAAACCCAGGCGCGATCAATCCGCGACGTAAAGGAACAAGACGTCTACATGGGCGACATGCCGCTGATGACGTCGAACGGTACTTTTGTCGTCAATGGTACGGAACGCGTGATCGTTTCACAGATGCACCGTTCGCCGGGCGTCTTCTTCGATCACGACAAAGGAAAAACGCATTCTTCGGGTAAGTTTTTGTTCGCCGCCCGGATCATTCCCTACCGTGGTTCGTGGCTGGATTTCGAATTCGATGCCAAAGACCTGGTTTATGTGCGCATCGACCGTCGCCGGAAATTGCCGGTGACGACCCTGCTTTTGGCGCTCGATAGTGACGCGACGGTTGCCAAACGGGCCAAAGCCATAAAGAAGGGCAAAGAAATCGAGCTCGAAGAAATTACCGGCATGTCTCCGGAAGAAGTTCTCGATTATTTCTACCAAAAGGTTCCCTTCGCCAAGGTGAAGCGCGGCTGGAAGACGCCATTTGAGGCGGACCGCCTGCGTGGTATGAAGCTTCTCCATGACTTGGTGAATGCTAAAAACGGCCGTACCGTTGCCGAAGAAGGCACCAAGATGACGCCGCGAATGCTGCGCCAACTCAGTGAAAAGCTGGAGGAAGTGCTGGTCCCCGATGAAGATTTGATCGGGCGATATATTGCTGAAGACGTCATCGACCAGAAAACAGGTTTGGTTCATGTCGAAGCCGGCGACGAAATCACTGAAGAAGTCATGGAGGCCCTGAGCGAAGCGGGGATTGAAGAGATCGATACGTTGGCCATCGACCACGTCAACGTCGGTCCCTACATCCGCAATACGTTGGCCGTCGACAAAAACGCCGCCCGCGACGAGGCCTTGATCGATATTTATCGTGTCATGCGCCCGGGTGAGCCGCCAACCCTGGAAACGGCCGAAGGCCTGTTCAAGAGCCTGTTCTTCGATTCCGAGCGCTATGACCTGTCGGCTGTCGGCCGTGTCAAAATGAATGCGCGGCTTGGGTTTGAAACCGAAGACTCAGTTCGTGTGCTGCGCAAGGAAGACATCCTGGAAGTTGTCCGCACCATGGTCGAAATGAAGGATGGCCGCGGCGACATTGACGACATTGACCACTTGGGCAATCGCCGGGTTCGCTCGGTCGGTGAGCTGATGGAAAATCAATATCGTGTCGGCCTGTTGCGCATGGAGCGCGCGATTCGCGAACGCATGAGTTCCGTCGATATCGACACGGTCATGCCCCATGACCTGATCAACGCCAAACCGGCGGCGGCGGCGGTGCGTGAATTCTTTGGTTCATCACAATTGAGCCAGTTCATGGATCAGACCAATCCCTTGTCGGAAATCACCCACAAGCGCCGCCTGTCGGCCTTGGGACCGGGAGGGTTGACCCGCGAACGTGCCGGTTTCGAAGTGCGCGATGTGCATCCGACCCACTACGGTCGGATTTGCCCGATCGAGACGCCGGAAGGCCCGAACATCGGGCTCATCAATTCGCTGGCGACCTTTGCGCGGGTCAATAAGTATGGCTTTATCGAAACGCCTTACCGGAAAGTCTCCGACAGTAAGGTGGCTGACGAAGTCATCTATCTATCCGCTATGGAAGAAGGGCGCTACACGATTGCCCAGGCCAACGAACCGTTGGACGACAAGGGCAAATTCGTCAATGACCTGGTGAGTTCACGCAAGGGCGGCGAATTCGTCATGTCCATGCAAGCCGATATTGAGTTCATTGATGTCTCACCAAAACAGTTGGTGTCGGTGGCCACCGCGTTGATCCCGTTCTTGGAAAACGACGATGCCAACCGCGCTCTCATGGGATCCAACATGATGCGTCAGGCGGTGCCTCTCATTCGCAGCGAAGCCCCGTTGGTGGGGACCGGAATGGAGTTCCCGGTGGCCCGAGATTCGGGGGCCACTGTGGTCGCTAAGCGTACCGGTGTCGTCGATCAAGTCGACGCAACCCGGATCGTCGTTCGGGTTACCGATGAAGACACGGCGCACTCGGATACAGGCGTCGATATCTACAATTTGCGCAAGTTCCAACGGTCCAATCAGAACACCTATCTTCACCAGCGTCCTTTAGTGAAGGTTGGCGATCGGGTTGATGCGGGTGATTGTATCGGTGACGGTCCGTCCACGGATTTGGGCGAATTGGCCTTGGGCCGGAATGTGCTGGTCGCGTTCATGCCCTGGAACGGCTACAACTTCGAAGATTCGATCCTGATCTCCGAACGCATGGTCCGCGATGATGTCTTCACCTCGATCCATATCGAGGAATTCGAAGTCATGGCCCGCGATACCAAGCTGGGTCAGGAGGAAATCACCCGCGATATTCCGAACGTCGGTGAAGAAGCCCTCAAGAATCTGGATGAAGCCGGTATTGTTTATATCGGCGCCGAGGTCAAACCCAGCGACATCCTGGTCGGCAAGGTGACGCCGAAGGGCGAAAGCCCAATGACGCCGGAGGAGAAGCTTCTGCGCGCCATCTTCGGTGAAAAGGCGTCTGACGTGCGTGACACGTCTCTGCGTCTGCCGCCGGGTGTTTCCGGTACGGTCGTCGAGGTTCGGGTGTTCTCGCGCCGTGGCGTCGACAAGGATGAACGCGCCATGGCCATCGAACGGGCCGAAATCGAACGCCTGGCGAAGGACCGTGACGACGAACGTGCGATCCTTGAACGCAGCTTTCAAGCCCGCTTGAGGACCATGCTGATCAACCGTAAGGCGGTCGGCGGGCCGAAGGGCTTGAAGGGCGGCACTAAACTGACCGACGAAGTGCTCGACGAATACACGACCGGCCAAATGGCCCAGATCGTCATTGCCACCGATAAGGTGATGAAGGATGTGGAGTTGCTGAAGGGCCAGTTCGAAGCCGATATCGCACGACTTGAAGCCCGCTTCGAGAACAAGGTCGATAAGTTGCAACGCGGCGACGACCTGAGCCCCGGTGTGATGAAAATGGTCAAGGTCTTTGTTGCCGTGAAGCGCAAGCTTCAGCCGGGCGACAAGATGGCCGGCCGCCACGGCAACAAGGGCGTCATTTCGAAGATCGTGCCTGCCGAAGACATGCCTTACGGTGAAGACGGCACGCCGGTCGACGTTGTGCTCAATCCCCTAGGGGTGCCATCGCGTATGAACGTCGGGCAGATTCTGGAAACCCACATGGGCTGGGCGTGCAGTGGCCTTGGTGAACAGATTGGAGAGTTGCTGGATGCGGCTCGCCAGTCCGGCAGCTATGCGAAGCTGAAGAGTCAATTCAAGGATATCTATAATCCGGACGAATTCAGGACCGACATTTCCCCCTTGGAAGATGCCGGTTTGGATGAACTGGGAGAAAATCTCCGCAACGGTGTACCGATCGCCACCCCGGTGTTCGACGGGGCCCGTGAGGCGGAAATCGTCGAGATGCTTGAAAAGGCCGGACTGCGAAGCAGTGGCCAGAGCATTCTGACCGACGGCCGCACCGGCGAGATTTTCGATCGGCCAGTCACGGTGGGCTTCATTTACATGCTGAAACTCCACCATTTGGTCGACGACAAGATCCACGCCCGGTCCATCGGACCGTACAGTCTCGTTACCCAGCAACCGTTGGGCGGCAAGGCACAGTTCGGCGGCCAACGCTTCGGCGAAATGGAGGTCTGGGCATTGGAAGCTTACGGTGCCGCCTACACCTTGCAGGAAATGCTTACTGTCAAATCGGATGACGTCTCCGGCCGCACCAAGGTCTACGAGGCGATTGTCCGCGGCGACGACACATTCGAGGCCGGTATCCCCGAGTCCTTCAACGTTTTGGTCAAGGAACTTCACTCCCTTGGCTTGAACGTGGAACTCAACTGATAACCGTGACCTGAAGGAGTAAGACACATGAACGAACTGATGAAAATTTTCGGTCAACCTCAGGCCACCCAGCGGTTTGATCTGATCCGTATATCGATTGCCTCGCCGGAACGCATCCGGTCATGGTCTTTCGGTGAGATCAAAAAGCCCGAAACCATCAACTACCGGACCTTTAAGCCAGAACGCGATGGCCTGTTTTGCGCGCGTATTTTTGGCCCGACAAAGGATTACGAATGCCTGTGCGGCAAGTACAAGCGGATGAAATACAAAGGCATCGTCTGCGAAAAATGCGGCGTCGAAGTAACCTTGCAGAAGGTCCGACGTGAACGCATGGGCCACATCGAACTGGCCTCGCCCGTCGCCCACATCTGGTTTCTGAAATCCTTGCCGAGCCGCGTCGGGCTGTTGCTCGACATGACCTTGAAGGATCTGGAACGCATTCTATATTTCGAAAACCATGTCGTCGTCGAACCGGGACTTACGGATCTTCGCCTCCATGAGATGCTGACCGAAGAACAATATCAAAATGCCATCGATGAGCATGGTGAAGATTCCTTCACCGCCGGCATCGGCGCCGAAGCCATCCGCGACATGTTGGCAGCCATTGATTTGGAGGAAGAGCGCGACAACGTTCGCATCGACCTTAAGGAGACGAAGTCGGAAGCCAAGCGCAAGAAACTGGTGAAGCGCCTGAAGCTGGTTGAAGCGTTCATCGAATCGGGTGCCCGTCCCGAATGGATGATCTTGGAAGTCGTGCCGGTCATCCCGCCGGAGTTGCGTCCCTTGGTGCCGCTGGACGGCGGCCGGTTCGCGACCTCTGATCTGAACGATCTGTACCGCCGGGTGATCAACCGGAACAACCGGCTGAAGCGCCTGATTGAGCTTCGCGCGCCGGAAATCATTGTCCGCAACGAAAAACGCATGTTGCAGGAAGCGGTCGACGCCCTGTTTGATAACGGCCGTCGCGGCCGTGCCATCACCGGTGCCAACAAACGCCCGCTGAAATCTCTGTCCGACATGCTGAAAGGCAAGCAAGGCCGGTTCCGCCAGAACTTGCTGGGTAAGCGGGTTGATTATTCGGGCCGTTCGGTAATCGTCGTCGGGCCGGAATTGATGCTTCATCAATGTGGCCTGCCGAAGAAAATGGCGTTGGAATTGTTCAAACCGTTCATCTATTCGAAGTTGGAATTGTACGGCATGGCGACCACCATCAAGGCCGCCAAGCGGATGCTGGAAAAGGAACGCCCGGAGGTCTGGGACATCCTGGAAGAAGTTATTCGCGAACACCCGGTTCTCTTGAACCGCGCGCCGACCCTGCACCGTCTGGGCATCCAGGCTTTTGAGCCGGTATTGATCGAAGGCAAGGCTATTCAGCTTCACCCGCTGGTCTGCGCGGCTTTCAACGCTGACTTCGACGGCGACCAGATGGCCGTGCACGTGCCCTTGAGTTTGGAAGCGCAGCTGGAAGCCCGGGTCCTGATGATGTCGACCAACAACATCCTCAGCCCTGCCAACGGCAAGCCGATTATTGTCCCGTCACAAGACATCGTTCTTGGTCTTTATTATCTGACCATGGACCAGCCCGGTGCCACCGGCGAGGGTATGGCATTTTTCGACATGGGTGAAATAGAACAGGCCCTTGAATCCCGCGCGGTCACCCTGCACTCCAAGGTGCAGGCCCGCTATAATACTGTCGATGAAAATGGAAAACCGACGACCATTCGCGTCGAAACCACACCCGGCCGCATGATGCTGGCGGACGTCCTGCCGCGTAATCAGAACGTTCCCTTCGCTCTCATCAACCGGCTGCTGACCAAGAAAGAAATTTCGACGGTTATTGATGAGGTCTATCGCCACTGTGGTCAGAAGGAGACGGTTATCTTCGCCGACAGAATGATGGGCCTTGGGTTCACCCATGCCTGTAAAGCCGGCATTTCCTTTGGCAAAGACGATCTGGTTATTCCGGAAGCCAAGGAAACCCTGGTCCACGAGACCGAAGATAGGGTCAAGCAGTACGAACAGCAGTATCAGGACGGCCTGATCACTCAGGGTGAGAAATACAACAAGGTGGTCGATGCCTGGTCGCACTGCACGGACCGGGTCGCGGATGAGATGATGAAGAAAATTGATCGCCGGACAAAGGCCAACCTGTGAATTCGGTCTTCATGATGGCGCACTCC
>CAZQPC010000188.1:0-10157 GCA_964595005.1 uncultured Magnetovibrio sp. | reverse complement strand
CTATCCGTTGTAGGTAACCAACTCAAAATGAGGTGACAATATGAAGACGTTCTATCTTGTTGCCGTTTTATGGGCACTCGTGATGACCGGCGCGCATCCGGCAAGCAATCCGGCAATGGCTGGCCAGAGCCTCATGACTGTTGGCCAGAACCTTCATGGTGGCCAAATAGCAGAGAATTCGTGCGGCAAACTAATCGACACCCGCACGTCCAAATTGACCGAACCGAAATCAAACACTCTGTATCTTCTGACCGGCTTGGCAGGCCCAGGTGACCGCGTGATTTATGTAACGTGTGGCGCAGACCAGTGGTGCTGCAAACATAGTTTCGGCTCGTCTGGTAAATGCACCAAGTGTTGCACTAAATAAACGTTGCCGGCCCCTTTGCAACGGTCGCCATGGCTTTCTCAAAACTGGCCAAGCGGGCGTAACGTCGCTATTCCCTGCGGCAAGTTATGAACCGGGCCGTCAGTAATTCGAAGTTACAATTCGCCGGTTTTTGCTCAACATGGAACTCTATTACCGTTTCTATCCGAGCACACTCCCGTTGGCCCCGATGGTCCGACGGGTGGGACTTGAGCTTGTGCGACAATGGCCGCCGTCATGAAAATAGCGACTAATACGAGGAGTGTTTTAACCGGCGTTTTTCTAGCCATCGTTTCATCTCCATAAAAGTCCGCAATCAATGCCAGGATTGTAGGCCCTTCAAGTGCATTTTTACAAATCCGCACAGGCGTCGCCCAAGGCTGTCGTAATGTCTCTCCTGGCGAGTTTCGGTCATATAAAAATCCTAGAATTCTCTTCTGCCATCACCCCTCATGCGGACATCGCCCTTGTTCTCGATTGACGGCTTCGGACTTCACACGGAAGGTGATTTGGCCCTTGAACCGGTCGGGCTCTACGCCCCGAGCGCGTGCGGCAAGAGTGGGTCTGAATGCCATGGCGGCACCCGTCACATCTCTGCCCACCGGCCTAATGGATTTGAGCTTCAGGCCCGTCGCCCGGCATCTCGTTACGCTGACACCGTGACGTTAAGTCACGATGGCCACGGGCCATCATGTCAACGGCTCAGGCGGCTTGTTGCACGTCGCGTGGCCTGACCCCCAACATGTGACAGATCGCCACGCACAGCTCGGCCCGGTTCATGGTGTAGAAGTGGAACTTGTTGACGCCGCCCGCGTGCAGGATGCGGCATTGTTCGGCGGCGACGGAGGCGGCGACCAGACGGCGGGTTTCCGCGTCGCCGTCGAGGCCGTCAAACAAATCCGCCAGCCAGGTTGGCACGGTGGTGCCGCACATGGCGCTGAACTTGGCCACCTGCTTGAAGTTGGTGACCGGCAGGATGCCCGGGATGATGGGGATGGTGATGCCGGCGGCGCGGACCCTTTCGAGGTAGCGGAAATAGATGTCGACGTCGAAGAAATACTGGGTGATCGCCTGGTCGGCGCCGGCGTCGACCTTGCGTTTCAGATTGTCCAGATCGGCATCGGCGCTGGCGGCTTCCGGGTGGGTTTCCGGGTACGCCGCGATACTGATGCGGAAGTCGGCGATTTTCTTCAAGCCGGTGATCAGGTCTGAGGCGTAGGCGTATCCCTTCGGGTGCGCCGCGTAGCGCTCGGCGCCGCGGGGCGCATCGCCCCTGAGCGCCACGATGTGGCGAATGCCGTGATCCCAGAAGGTGCGGGCCACGGTGTCGATGCGCTGGCGGCTGGCGCCGACGCAGGTCAGGTGCGCGGCGGGCTCCAGGTTGGTGTTGTGGCGAATGCGGGTCACCGTGTGCAGGGACCGTCCGCCGGTGGAGCCGCCGGCCCCGTAGGTGATGGAAACGAAGCTTGGGCTCAGCGGCGCCAGACGCGCCAGGCAGGCCCAGAATCCCTGTTCACCGGCCGGGCTGTTGGGCGGGAAAAGTTCGAAGCTGACGTCGACGTCGTGTGGCAGCGGTGCGGCGATGGCTAACCCCGGGGCCAGATCAGAGGCCAATTCCGGCACCAGTTCCGAAGCGGCCGGGCCACCCTCTGCGGCGACGTTCAATGATTGAATGGGGGTTGGGTTCGGCATGATTTTGTCGCCCTCTTATTGCTTAATGGACGGCGTTCTGGATGTCGGACATCCAGACCCAGTTGCCGCTGTCGGCTTCGTCACTGAATTCCGGTTTGATGGCGAGCCAAATGGTGACGGTCAACGGATCGCCGGCGAGGTGTTTGATGCGCCGCGTCTCCAATCCGGCGGCGGCAAACCAGCCGCCGATTTCAGCGTCGGCGAAACCGAGGCGCCGGTGCGCATGCTTGGAGCGCAGTTCTTCGTGGCTGTGCGGGGCGAAGTCGACGACCAAAAGCAGGCCGCCGGGACGCAACACACGGGCCGTCTCGGCAATCGCCCGGGCCGGGTCGTCGGCGAAGTGCAGCACCTGGTGGATAACGGCCGCATCGAAAGCCTTGTTGGGCAAGGCCATCTGGTACATGTCGTTTTGCCGGACCTGGCAATGGCCGGTCGCCGGCTTGTCCAGATTGGTGCGCGCCATGGCCAGCATGTCGCGCGACGAATCGATGCCAATGCCTTGGCCGATACGCGGCGACAGCAATTCCAATATGCGGCCCGTGCCGGTGCCGACATCGAGAAAGTCATCGATACCGTCATCGGGCAACAACGACAGGATCGTTCGTTCGACCTCCGTATCATCGGCGTGCAAGGATCGCACCCGGTCCCATTCGGCGGCGTTGGCACGGAAGTATCCGGCCGCCGCTTCGGCCCGTTCGCGTTTGATCTGGGCCAAATGATCCTTGTCGCGCAGCACGGTCGGATCATCCGCAGGCATGAGATCCGAAAGATGCAGCAACACCCGTCCCCCGAGACCGTCGCGCGCCGCCCGGTGAAAGACCCAGCTGCCCTCCTGAAAACGCTCCAGAAGACCGGCTTCGGCGAGCAGCTTCAGGTGCCGGGAAACCCGGGGCTGGCTTTGCCCAAGGATACGCATGAGCTCACTGACGGTGAGGTCCGTGCGGCCACACAGCGCCAATATCCGGAGCCGTGTCGGCTCGGCGGCGGCGCGCAGGCTGGTGAGAAGTTGGTCCATGGCGGGCGGCTCCTGGGTTGCGAATGATGAGAGTATTCCACAACTGAAATAAGATATCAAGATATCTTTATATATTTTTGTTACTTTCGTGTATAATATTTTCCGGCGTTCTCGGCCGCGTTAACCGGCTGGTAACCATGTCTGCGGCAGACTTCGGTGATGAACAGGGAACGCGCGCCGTGGCTTGGCTCACGGCTGATCTTATTACTGGTTGTCGGGGTTGTGGTCAGCGGATGCGCCACGCCACCGGCTTCGGGTGACCGCGAGGCGATGGCCGAGTATGAAGAGGTCAACGACCCCTTTGAGCCGGCCAACCGCGGTGTGTTTACCATCAACAGGGCGATGGACCGGGTCGTCCTGAAACCGGCCGCCACCGCCTATCGCGACCACCTGCCAAATTTCATCCAGGGCCGGGTTCATGACATTTTGGCGAACTTGCGGGCCCCCGTTATCTTCTTGAACGACTTGCTGCAGGGCGAAATTCACCGCGCCATGCAGACATTGACCCGGTTCATGGTCAATTCGACCATTGGCCTGGCGGGGTTCATGGACATGGCGACGGCGTTGGACATGGATGACCACGATGAGGACTTCGGACAGACCTTGGCCGTCTGGGGCGTTCCCGAAGGGCCTTTCGTCATGTTACCCCTGTTCGGGCCCTCCAATCCACGTGATACGGTTGGCATGGTGGTTGATTTCCTGACCGATCCGCTCAGCATCTGGGCGACCAACACGGACCGGGTTTGGATCCCCGTCAGCCGGGCCGGCGTGCAGGCCGTCGACAACCGTGCCGCCACCTTGGATCTGCTCGACGATGTGGAAAAGTCTTCGCTTGATTTCTATGCGGCGATCCGTAGCTTGTACCGGCAGCGCCGAGCCGATGCGATCTCCAACGGCCGGGGCGGTGCCAACAGGCCGGCACCGGGAATCGGCGAGATACGATAAGGCCCGGTGCTCGACAAGGACGAAGAATTGTCGCGGAGCGCGTTAAGATAATGCTTTTCAATTTTGTCAGACGGCGGGCCCTTCCGGGGACCTTGATGGTTGTGGCCATGCTTTCCGGGGTGCCGGCATGGGCGGGCATCGAGGAAGGCGCCGATAGCTTCCTGCGGTCCCTGGCCGGCAAGGCCGTGCAGTCCCTGACCCAGGCGGAGACCCCGCGCAACGAACGGATCAAGCGGTTCCGCGTCATGTTCCGTGAAAACTTCGCGGTGCGCTCAATCGGCAAGTTTGTGCTGGGCCGCAACTGGCGGCGCGCCAGCGACGCCGAAAAGAAAGAATATCTGGTGCTGTTTGAAGACCTCATGGTGGTCACCTACGTGGACCGCTTTCAGCGCTACGCCGGCGAAGCGCTGATGGTCGTCAAGGCCCGTGCCGAAAGCGACAACATCGCCACCGTGTTTACGGAAATCGAACGCCCCGGCGGCGCCAAACCGATCCGCGTCGATTGGCGGGTCGGCACCAATGGCACCATATACAAGATCCTCGACGTCGTCGTCGAGGGCACCTCCATGTCGAACACGCTGCGTTCGGATTTCGGTTCCATCGTGCGCCGCGAGGGCAATCAGGTCTCCGGACTGCTCGAAGCGTTGCGTCAGAAGACGGCGGCCCTGAAGGCCGAAGCCGCGCAGTAAATCGCTGATTTCGGGGCCGCGCCGGCGGCCCGCCCACCCGTACGGAAGCCGATCCAATCCAGGCGCGCGACCAGGGCGGCGCCATTGACGTTGCGTTTGATGTTTTCGGCGCGGTCCTCATCGACTTTCCGTTGACCACGCGTTAACATCGCCGCGGCGCCGCTCACGGGCGGAGCTGTTCTCGGGGCGGGGTGTAATTCCCCACCGGCGGTAAGCGTGAAAACGTTGAAATCTCACGTAAGCCCGCGAGCGCCTTTGGGCCATCGTCCGAAGGGTCAGCAGATTCGGTGTAATTCCGAAGCCGACGGTCATAGTCCGGATGATAGAGAACGAGAAAATGCCGGCTGGGTTGCGGTTCGCGTGGCCTGTTGACGTTTTTTCCGTCGCCCTGGTTCTGGTTTCAAAATTGCCACGGAGCGAACCATGAATCAGCAATCCCAAAGTAATCCCACGAAAATCGCCTTCATTCAGGCCCGCTGGCATGCCGACATTGTCGATCAATGCCGGGTGGCGTTCCTGGACAACATCCACGACATGGATCAAGGCGCCGTCGAGGTTGAGGTCTTCGACGTTCCCGGTGCCTATGAGATTCCCCTGTTGGCCAAGACCCTGGCATCGAGCGGCAAATACGATGCCATCGTCGGCGCCGCCCTGGTCGTCGACGGCGGCATCTATCGCCATGACTTCGTCGCCGCCGCCGTGGTCAGCGGTATGATGCAGGCGCAGCTGGAGACGGGCGTGCCGATCTTGTCGGTTTCCCTGACCCCGCATCAATTCCACGAATCCGTGGAACACCAAGAGTTCTTCTATGAGCACTTCAAGGTGAAGGGCAAAGAAGCGGCGGAGGCCTGCGCGGCTGTCCTGTCACAAAGGCGGAAGTTGGCGGCAGCCGCCTGATACGTACTCCGGCACATGGGGAGCGATGCCCGTGACGCGCGCGAAGGCTACCGTAAGTGCAGTCCTGATCTCATGGGTGTTGATCGTGCCCAGTGCAATAGCTGACCTCATTGTTCTGGCCGCGCCGGGCACCGGTGATGCCTATTACGCTGATGTGGCGGACGCGATCTTCGGTTTCCATGTGGAATTCGCCAACCGCATCGGCGGCGATGACCGGGTTCTGGTGCTGACGGATGAGGGCGCCTTCGGCCGCTATGCCGACGCGCTTGGCGCCGACAAGGTGGCGCGGGCGGCGATGGCGGATATCTGGGTGCGGGATTTCGGCGCTGCCGTGCCGGACGCGCCGGTGATGTTCCGTTATACGGCGGCCGGCCAGGGCCGCGGGCGGCGCGGCCAGGCGTACGCGGATGCCGTGCAGGAACAACTGGTGGCGGTGCTGGAAACGGCGGGCCTGAGGTTCGGTGAGACTGATTTGTTGAACGACGGCGGCAACGTCGTCGACGGCGGTGCCGGCCGCGCCGTGATCAGCCGAAAGTTCCTGCGCGACAACGGCCTGGGTGAAGATGCCGCCCGAGCGGCGATCCGCGAGGTGGCCGGGCTGCGTCATGTGGCCTTCATCGACGCCGACGAACAGGGCGGCCTGGAACATGCGGACGGTGTTGTCAGCTTCATCGATGCCAACGTCTTGATGGTCAACGCCTATCCCGGCGATCCGGCCTATGCCCGGCAACTCAAGGGCGACCTGAAACGCGGACTGCCGGATGTCGATATCCATGACGTCGTCACGCCCTACGACGCCACCCAGATTTACGATGAACGGTTCGGTTCGGCCTGCGGCCTCTATACCAACGCCCTGGTGACGGCGACGCGGATTTACCTGCCCCAGTTCGGCATTCCGGAAGATCAAACGGCCTTGGCCCAGGTGCGCGCCGCGACGTCCCGCGAGGTGATCCCCGTACTCAGCGGCCAGATCTGCCACATGGGCGGCGGCGTACGCTGCATGTCGTGGCAGGTGCGGGGGGAGAACGCGGCGCGGTTGTTGAAGTATTTCAGCCGGCGGCGGTGATCCTCGGCTGTGAATTGGTGATCAGTTGCGGCTGATATGTATCATCGGTAGGTTCGGTTGCGTGTAGTAAACGTTTTTGAAGAGGATCGTAAACTGTTCGGCATTGGGTCAAAACGCCAACCAAGAATATTTCTTGGGACAATTGCCGTCTCGCCGGAAAAAGGCATCAAACGGTGGTTTGAATCCTTCGTGTTGGCCCCGGAGCGAGACCTCGATATCCACATTGAAAAACAATTATTGGATATCTTCTATTTTCCCTCTGTTTCGACGCTCGACGAAGCCCTTGAACGGGATATGCAGTTAGATATCGCCGTTCCCGCGTTCCATACTGGTGACTCGGTTTGGGCTCATAACTACCCCGTTCTATGGCTATGGCGCCCGCGGGTAACGCTCTATGCTCGGCTGACGTATCCGAAGACCAGCAAGGTGTTGAAGGTTTTGAAGGTTACCGAAAGATCGACATGGTGGGAATTTTTTTCGAGGTCACACGAATTCCGACCAATGTTGAGGATAACCGAAACTTTCCGTAGAGATGACATGGAGATGCTGGTGGCGCGGGCAAGCGTCAGGTTGCTGAATAAAATCGCCAAGATCGCGCCAAGATACGCCTGAGCACTATTTGTAGAATTGCCCGCTCAGGCTGTTTTTATACGCACTCTTGGTTCCGCCGTCACCGCGTCAACGGCTTGTACTTGATCCGGTGCGGCTGGTCGGCGTCGGCGCCGAGGCGGCGTTTTTTGTCGGCTTCGTAGTCTTCGTAGTTGCCTTCGAACCAGACCACTTCGCTGTCGCCCTCGAAGGCGATGATGTGGGTCGCCAGGCGGTCCAGGAACCAGCGGTCGTGGCTGATGACGACGGCGCAGCCGGCGAAGTCGGCGAGGCTGTCTTCGAGGGCGCGCAGCGTCTCCACGTCCAGGTCGTTGGTCGGCTCATCCAAGAGCAATACGTTGGCGCCCGACTTCAGCATCTTCGCCAGATGCACCCGGTTGCGTTCGCCGCCCGAGAGCTGGCCGACCTTCTTTTGCTGGTCGCCGCCCTTGAAATTGAACTGGGCGACGTAGGCGCGGCTTGCCATGGTGCGTTTGCCGAGCTCAATTTCATCGTGGCCGCCCGAGATTTCCTCCCACACGGACTTCGTGTCATCCAGGGAATCCCTGGACTGGTCGATGTAGCCCAACTGCGCGGTCTCACCGATCCGGATGGCACCGCCGTCGGGCTCTTCGGCGCCGGTGATCATCTTGAACAGGGTCGTCTTGCCGGCCCCGTTGGGGCCGACGATGCCGACGATGCCGCCGGGCGGCAGCTTGAAGGACAGGCCGTCAATGAGCAGGTGATTGCCGAAGCCCTTGCGCAGATCGGTGGCTTCGATGACCAGATCGCCAAGGCGGGGGGCCGGCGGGATGACGATCTGCGCGGTGCCCGGCGTCATGTCGCGCGATTTCTGCAGCAGATCCTCATAGGCCGTGATCCGCGCCTTTGATTTGGCCTGGCGGGCGCGCGGCGATTGGCGGATCCAGTCCAGTTCATGGGCCAGGGTGCGCTGGCGCGCCGTCTCTTCGCTTTCCTCCTGCTTCAGGCGTTTTTGTTTCTGTTCCAGCCAGGCCGAATAGTTGCCTTCGTAGGGAATGCCGCGGGCCCGGTCCAATTCCAAAATCCAGCCGGTCACATTGTCCAGGAAATAGCGGTCGTGGGTGACCATCAGCACGGTGCCGTCGTAGTCGCGCAGGTGGCGTTCCAGCCAGGCCACGGATTCCGCGTCCAGGTGGTTGGTCGGCTCATCCAGCAACAGCACTTCCGGCTTTTGCAAAAGCAACCGGCAGAGCGCGACCCGGCGGCGCTCACCGCCCGACAATTTCTCGACGCCCGCCTCCGCCGGCGGACAGCGCAGGGCGTCCATGGCGATCTCGATGGTGCGCTCCAGTTCCCAGCCGTCGACGGCGTCGATCTGTTCCTGCAGTTCGCCCTGTTCGGCCAACAGGTTGGTCATCTCGTCGTCGTCCATGGGCTCGGCGAATTTCTCTGAGATGGCGTTGAAACGGTCCAGCAGGTCCTTGACGCCGCCCATGCCGTCGGTGACGTTTTCCTCGACCGTCTTCGCCGCGTCCAGCTGCGGCTCTTGCTCCAGATACCCGACGCGCACGCCTTCCGCGGCCCAGGCCTCGCCGTTGGACGCCTCCTCGCGCCCGGCCATCATCTTCATCAGCGTCGATTTGCCGGCGCCGTTGACCCCCAGCACGCCGATTTTGGCATCGGGCAGGAACGACAGCGTCACGCCCTTGAGGATTTCCTTGCCGCCGGGAAAGGTCTTCGACAGGTCCTTCATCACATAGGAATATTGATAGCTCGCCATTGTGCCGGCCCTTGAACTGAATGAACGGAAGACGCCGCCGTTTGCGGCGGGCAGCGTCTTTTATCGCAGTGGCGTGGAATGCGCAATCAAGCTTCGTTTGATAAATCTCAAGGCGGCGCCAACCCCTTATTGATGTGATAGGGTTGCGACCAGAGATCAAGAGTTTTCGGAATGCCCATGGATCATCTGCCTGCCATCCGCACCGCAAGCATCCGCAAGCTGGTGCGCCGCGCCTTCCTGCTGGCCCTGGTCGCCGCGCTGGCGGTGCTGGCGTTGGTTGGCTGGTGGGTCGACCGCCACGCCGGCGGCCTGCCCATCGACAGGATCGCGGCCGTCGCCGGGCTGACGCTGAGCGTCATCATGGCGCTGGTCTGGTTCGGGTTGGACCGGGTGCTGAAGGCCCGCGAATGGGATCACCGCTCGCTCCCGGCGCGGCCCGAGTTCTTCGATTTCGACAACCTGAACCAGCCCATGCACTTGGCCGAAATGGACGGCCGCCCGCTGCGTGATCTGAGCTTCGTGGTCTTCGATACGGAGACCACCGGGCTGAGGCCGTCGCAAGGCGACGAGATCATTTCCATCGCCGGCGTGCGCGTCGATCACGGCACCATGGATCGTGGCGATAGCTTCTCGCGCCTGGTCAATCCGGGCGTACCGATCCCCAAGGCGTCGATCCAATATCACGGCATCACCGACGACATGGTCGCCGGCGAACACCGGCTTGGCGACGTGCTGCCCGCTTTCAAGGCCTATGTGGGGGCCTCCATCCTGGTCGCCCACAACGCGGCCTTTGATATGAAGTTCCTGCGGCTGAAGGAGGCGAGCTTAAGTATCCGCTTCGACAACCTGGTCCTTGATACGCTTTTGTTGTCGGTGTTCCTGGAGCACGAATCGCAGAACCATTCCCTGGACGCCATCGCCGAGCGCATGGGCATCAACATTGACGGCCGCCACACGGCGCTTGGCGACAGTTTCGCCACGGCGGAGATCCTGATCCGCATGTTCGACATGCTGGAAACACGCGGCATCACGACGCTCAGTCAGGCGGTGGCCGCGTCGTCACGCATCGAGCATGTGCGGAAGATGGGGGAGCAATTATGAAGAAAGATGCAACACGCATGGCGCGAGGTCTGGGGATG
>CAZQPC010000187.1:3715-10216 GCA_964595005.1 uncultured Magnetovibrio sp. | reverse complement strand
AGGCTCTGTTCAAAGTCACCATGAAGGAAATTCAGGAAGCCACGCCGGCCGCCATCGACGACGAACTGGCGAAGAAGACCGGCATGGAGAACCTGGGCCAGCTCAAGGACAGCATTTCCGAAGAGCAGTCGCGCGAATACAACTCGGTCGCACGCATGCGGGCCAAGCGGCTTTTGCTGGACCAATTGTTCGATGCCCATGAGTTCGAAGTTCCCGGCCGCATGGTCGAACAGGAATTCGATTCCATTTGGGCGCAATACGAACAACAGAAAAAGGCTGACGCGGAAAAAGCCGAAACCGAAGGCGCCGAGGCGCCGGCCGAGGATCTACCCGAAGAGGAGCAGAAGGCGGAATTCCAGGAAATTGCCGAACGCCGCGTGCGCCTGGGCTTGTTGCTGGCGGAGATCGGCCGCCAGAACGAAATTCAGATCGGCCAGGAAGAAGTCAACCGCGCGATCATGGAAGAGGCCCGCAATTATCCGGGACAGGAACAGCAGGTCTTGGAATTCTACAAGGAAAACCCCCAGGCCCTGGAAAATGTCACGGCGCCGCTCTATGAGGAGAAAGTTGTCGACTTCATTCTGGAACTGGCCAACGTGACCGACAAGAAGGTCAGCGTTGCCGATTTCATGGCGACCCTGGAAAAAGACAACACCGAAGAGCAGGACAAGAAAAAGAAACCCGCGAAAAAGAAAGCGGCGGCCGAAAAGAAGCCGGCGGCGAAGAAAAAACCGGCGGCCAAGAAAAAAACCGCCAAAGATGCTGACGACGGCGCCGAATAAGACCATATATGCCCGATCTAGCATTGATCGATCTGAACAGGAATTGAAAGCACCGTCCCCCCATGAGTGATTTCCAAAGCGATTCCCAAAATGATTCGCACGACATATACATGAACACCCTCGTGCCCATGGTCGTTGAGACGACCAACCGCGGAGAACGCTCCTACGACATCTATTCGCGGTTGTTGAAAGAGCGCATCATCTTCCTGACCGGCGGCGTCAACGATTACGTCTCCAGTTTGGTTTGCGCACAGTTGTTGTTCCTTGAATCCGAAAACCCCAGCAAGGATATTTCCTTCTATATCAATTCGCCGGGCGGCATTGTCTCATCGGGATTGGCGATTTACGACACCATGCGCTACATCCGGCCCGACGTGTCGACGGTTTGCATCGGCCAGGCGGCTTCCATGGGTTCACTTTTGCTGTGCGCCGGCACCAAGGGTAAGAGGTTCGCGTTGCCGAACTCGCGGGTCATGGTTCACCAACCTTCCGGCGGCGCCCAGGGTCAAGCCACGGATATTGAGATTCAAGCCCGGGAAATCCTGAAACTCCGCGAACGGCTTAATGAAATTTACGTGGAGCATACGGGCCAGGCCCTCAACGTTATCGAAGAGGCCCTGGAGCGCGATCGCTTCATGAACCCCGAAGAAGCCCTGGAATTCGGCCTTATTGATGAAGTTGTCACCGAACGGCCGGGCGCCGACGATGACGATGACGGGAAATCATCCTCCGATTCCTCTGACGACTGATGGCAGTTTAAGGAATCCGCAACCAATATGTCCTATGGTTTGCGGAAACCGGGAGGCAATCAGCTTGATATAAGTGCAAGCATTAGAACCTGTTCTTTTGTTTGCTTGCGTCGCGGCACCGGGGGTGGTACCGCGTTTGATAGGGGCCATAAGGCATTGTGTGTCCCCTTCCGGTATGGCTAACATAGCGTGGCCCCAGGCCGGAAGCTTTGACGGAGAGTCCCTTGAGTAAATCCGCCGGCAGCGATTCGAAGAATACCCTGTATTGCTCCTTCTGCGGCAAAAGCCAGCATGAGGTCCGCAAACTGATCGCCGGTCCGACCGTGTTCATCTGCGATGAATGCGTCGAATTGTGTATGGATATCATCCGCGAGGAACATAAGACCAGCTTGGTCAAGTCCGGTGACGGCGTGCCGACACCGACGGAAATCTGTCAGGTGCTGAACGATTATGTGATCGGCCAGGACCGTGCGAAACGCGTGCTGTCGGTCGCGGTCCACAATCACTACAAGCGCCTGGGCCATGGATCGACGAAAAACGCCGACGTGGAATTGGCCAAATCCAATATTCTGCTGGTCGGCCCGACGGGCTGCGGCAAGACATTACTGGCGCAGACCCTGGCGCGCATCCTTGATGTGCCCTTTACCATGGCCGACGCGACGACGCTGACGGAAGCAGGCTACGTCGGCGAGGACGTGGAAAACATCATCCTGAAGCTTCTGCAATCCGCCGATTACAACGTCGAACGCGCCCAGCGGGGCATCGTCTATATCGACGAAGTCGACAAGATTTCGCGCAAATCCGACAATCCATCCATCACCCGGGACGTTTCCGGCGAAGGTGTCCAGCAGGCGCTGCTGAAAATCATGGAAGGCACCGTTGCCAGCGTGCCGCCGCAGGGCGGACGCAAGCATCCCCAGCAGGAATTCCTGCAGGTCGACACGACCAATATTCTTTTTGTCTGCGGCGGCGCGTTTTCCGGCCTCGACAAGATCATTTCCCAGCGCGGGAAGGGCACGTCGATCGGATTTGGCGCCGACGTGGCGTCCGAAGAAGAACGCAAAACGGGGGAAATTTTGAGGGGTGTCGAACCCGAAGATCTCTTGAAGTTCGGACTTATCCCGGAATTCGTCGGCCGTCTTCCGGTGGTTGCGACGCTTGAAGATTTGGACCAGGACGCCCTGGTCGAAATTCTGACGAAACCGAAAAATGCCCTGGTCAAACAGTATCAGCGCCTGTTTGAGATGGAGGATGTCAAACTGACATTTTCCGATGGCGCCATGGAAGCCATCGCCGAAAAGGCCGTGGAACGGAAAACAGGCGCCCGCGGCCTGCGCTCGATCATGGAGAACATCTTGCTCGATACCATGTTTGAGCTGCCCGAATTGGAGGGCGTCGAAGAAGTCGTCATCAACCGCGAAGTGGCGGAAGACAACGGCACGCCGCTGTTTATCTATTCCGACCGCCAAGAAGGCGTCGAAACTTCCGCTTGAGTAGCGGGTTTCGGAGGAGAGGGCTTGACCTGAGATAAGAACAAGACAATCTCTTCCTGAGGTGATCAGCGACATCAGACACACATTGCCATCCGGCATTCATTTGAAGAGACAATAAGGCAGGCTCAAGGTGACCAACCCGACACAGCAATTCCCCGTCCTACCGCTTCGCGATATCGTGGTGTTTCCCCACATGATCGTGCCCTTGTTCGTCGGCCGCGACAAATCCGTGCGCGCCCTCGAAGACGTGATGCAGGACGACAAACAAATTCTATTGGTGGCCCAGAAAAACGCCGCCCAGGATGATCCCGATGCCGACGACATTTACGAAGTCGGCACGATATCGACGGTCCTGCAACTGTTGAAGCTGCCGGATGGCACGGTGAAGGTTCTGGTTGAAGGTTCCCAACGCGCCAAGATCACCGGCTACATGGACAACCCCGACTTCTTCCAGGTCGAAGCCCAGGTGGTCGAAGAGCCGCCGGTCGACGATGAAGACGTCGAGGCCCTGTCGCGCTCCGTGGTCACCCAGTTTGAACAGTACATCAAACTGAACAAAAAGATCCCGCCGGAGGTTCTGGTTTCCATCAATCAGATCGAAAACGTCGAGAAATTGGCCGACACGGTGGCCTCGCATCTGGCGCTGAAGATTTCCGAAAAGCAGGAATTGCTTGAAATCGCCTCGGTGACCGAACGCCTGGAACGTGTGTTCTCCTATATGGAGGCGGAAATCGGCGTCCTGCAGGTCGAGAAAAAGATCCGCAACCGGGTCAAACGCCAAATGGAGAAGACCCAGCGCGAGTACTATCTGAATGAGCAGTTGAAGGCGATCCAGAAGGAACTGGGTGAAACCGACGACGGCCGCGATGAAACCGCCGAGATCGAAGAGAACATCGCCAAAACCAAGCTCAGCAAGGAAGCGCGGGAAAAGTCCCTGGGCGAGCTGAAAAAGCTCAAATCCATGAGCCCCATGTCGGCGGAAGCCACGGTGGTGCGCAATTACCTGGATTGGATGTTGTCCATTCCCTGGAAGAAGCGCACCCGGGTTAAGAAGGATTTGCGCGCCGCCCAGACTATTTTGGACGAAGATCATTACGGCCTTGAAAAGGTCAAGGAACGCATTGTCGAATACCTGGCCGTGCAACACCGGACCAATAAGATTACCGGCCCCATTCTTTGCCTGGTCGGGCCGCCGGGCGTCGGCAAGACGTCGCTGGGAAAATCCATCGGCCGGGCGACGGGGCGTAACTTCGTGCGCATGTCGTTGGGCGGGGTGCGCGACGAGTCTGAAATCCGCGGCCATCGCCGCACCTACATCGGTTCCATGCCCGGAAAGATCATCCAGGGTATGAAGAAGGCGAAGTCATCGAACCCGCTGTTCCTCTTGGACGAAGTCGACAAGATGGGCAATGATTGGCGCGGCGATCCGGCCTCGGCCCTGCTTGAGGTGCTGGACCCGGAACAAAACAGTGCCTTCAACGACCACTACCTGGAGGTCGACTACGATTTGTCGGACGTGATGTTCCTGACCACCGCCAATACCATGAACATGCCGCCGCCATTGCTCGACCGCATGGAGGTTATTCGTCTGTCCGGTTATACGGAGGACGAGAAGGTGCAGATCGCGATCCGTCACCTGATTCCCAAGCAGATCAAAAAGCATGGGTTGAAGGACGAAGAATGGTCCATTTCCGAGCCCGGCATCCGCGAATTGATCCGCCATTACACGAAAGAATCCGGGGTCCGGAATCTGGAGCGCGAAATTGCCAATCTGTCGCGCAAGGCGATCAAGGACATCCTCATGGGTGAAACCGACGCCGTCAAAGTGACGCGGCGTAACATCGAAAAATATCTCGGCGTCAAACGGTTCCGCCATGGCGAGATCGAACACGATGATCTGGTCGGCGTGACCACCGGTCTTGCCTGGACGGAAGTCGGCGGCGAACTGCTTAACATTGAAGCCGTTATGGTGCCCGGCAAGGGCAAGATGACAATCACCGGCAAACTGGGCGACGTGATGACCGAATCGATCCAGGCCGCCAAGTCCTACGTCCAGTCACGCGCCATTGAATTCGGCATCAAACCGACCTTGTTCAACAAGAAGGACATTCACGTCCACGTGCCGGAAGGTGCGACACCCAAGGACGGGCCTTCCGCCGGTGTCGGCATGGTGACGTCGATCGTCTCCGTGTTGACGGGAATACCGGTTAACAAGGAAGTGGCGATGACCGGAGAGGTGACGCTCAGGGGCCGCGTCCTGCCAATCGGTGGCCTCAAGGAAAAGCTTCTTGCCGCCCACCGCGGCGGGATCAAGATCGTGCTTATCCCGAAAGACAACGAAAAAGATCTGACCGACATCCCCGACAATATCAAACGGGGGCTCGACATCGTTCCCATCGCTGTCGTCGACGAGGTGCTCGAGCGTGCGTTGACGGCGCCACTGACGCCCATCGAATGGGATGAGGAAGACGAACTGCAGGCCGACCGAATCGCGTCCACGGGTGGCGACGATGAAGATGTTGGCGGTGTCGTCAAACATTGAGGCCTTGAACACCGGGCGAATCGGCGGTGCCGATTCGCCGGTTTTCTGCGGTTTTTCGTGAATTTGATTGTGATTTGAGGCCGGAATTCGCCGCCGCGCCGCGCTTCTTTCAGCCTATTTAATCGTTTAACCCCCGATACTTAGCACGAAACCGCCTGCAACCCGCAGATTTCTGCCGTTTCCTCAATTGACGCCGGAAAATACCCCTCTATAGACTTCTCGGTGATAGAGAACATTCGGATCGCGGGAAGTCCCGGTATCCGTAGCGTTCGTGAAACCGACTACTAATATTTGGAAGGGGTTTTCCATTGAACAAAAATGATCTTGTTGCCGCTGTAGCCGGCAACTCCGGTTTGTCGAAGGCTGATGCGGCGAAAGCCGTGGACGGCATGATCGACGCCATCACAGGTTCCTTAAGCGACGGAACGGAAGTCCGCCTCGTCGGCTTCGGCACCTTCAGCGTGTCGCACCGCAAGGCAACCACCGGCCGCAACCCGCGGACCGGCGAATCCATCCAGATCGCCGCGTCCAACCAGCCGAAGTTCAAAGCTGGCAAAGCACTGAAGACCGCCGTCAACTAATCACCGCGGTTGAGATATTTGAGCCGGCCGCCCCCATGGCATTTGAATGGGAGGCGGTCGGTTCTTTTTTGCGGCGGCTTGTCTAATCCATGGCGCGCCGTATGATACGCGCCGACATCGCGACGGGCGGTTAGCTCAGCTGGGAGAGCACCTCGTTTACACCGAGGGGGTCGGCGGTTCGATCCCGTCACCGCCCACCATCAACCTCCGGTCCGGCTTCGCCGGACAAAACCTTCCGGGGGAAGGTTTTGAGGATGTTGATCCTCCGGAGGAGGGTTGTTTTTCATTCCATGAGGTGGCGGTCCGGCTTCGCCGGACAAAACCTTCCGGGGGAAGGTTTTGAGGATGTTGATC
>CAZQPC010000187.1:0-3615 GCA_964595005.1 uncultured Magnetovibrio sp. | reverse complement strand
CTCCGGAGGAGGGTTGTTTTTCATTCCATGAGGTGGCGGTCCGGCTTCGCCGGACGGGACCAGCCACGCGCTGCAAATTAGATTGTGCTCAGCTTCTGCGGAATACCCAGCCCTGTCTCCGCCGCATCGCGTCAATTATGATTGACACCCCAACGACCCTAGACTACATGAACGCTTCCCGGTCACCCATGTGGCCGGCACCCGGTTGGGGGTGTAGCTCAGTTGGTTAGAGCGCCGGCCTGTCACGCCGGAGGCCGCGGGTTCGAGTCCCGTCACTCCCGCCACTTTTTCCTCAGAATAGCCGAACAATCCGCCGGGTACCGGCAATTGTCCTGTTGTCGATAGGCGCCAATCGAAGCCGCTATCATGGCGCCGACCATGATTTTTGGACCGGCGATAATGGCGCGGCGCGTATTCGTTTTGCTGACGCCTTTATGGTTGCCTATGGCGATAAGGTAGGGCAGGGTATATTTGGCGTTTGGCAAGGCCTGTCGCCATTTTTGGGCTGTTGGAAAGGGCACGGGAGTGCAAGAACTTCTGGCCAGTTACCTTCCGATCTTGATTTTCCTGGGCATTGCCGTCGCCATCGCCGGCATCGCCGTGACCGCATCCGTTATTATCGTTCCGCAAAAGCCGGATGTTGAAAAAAACTCAGCCTACGAATGTGGATTTGAAGCCTTCGCCGATGCCCGCCATAAGTTTGACGTCCGCTTCTATCTTGTCGCCATCCTGTTCATCATTTTTGATTTAGAGGTCGCCTTTCTGTTCCCGTGGGCGATCAGCCTCGGTCAGATCGGCGTTTTCGGTTTCTGGTCGATGATGATTTTCTTGGGGATACTGACCATCGGGTTCGTCTATGAATGGCGGAAAGGGGCATTGGAATGGGAATAATTGAGCCGCAAAGCAATACGGACGCGCCGCTGCCCCCAGGAACGGATCAAGATATGATCCTCCGTCAGGTCGCTGGTGAGTTACACGAAAAAGGGTTTCTCATTTCGAACGTCGATAAGTTGGTCAATTGGGCGCGCACGGGGTCGCTGTGGCCAATGACATTTGGCTTGGCCTGCTGTGCGGTGGAAATGATTCACGCCTACATGCCGCGTTACGACCTGGACCGGTTCGGCGTCGTGCCGCGCCCCAGCCCGCGCCAATCCGACGTCATCATCGTGGCTGGCACGCTGACCAACAAAATGGCGCCGGCATTCCGCAAGGTTTATGACCAGATGGCCGAGCCACGTTACGTCATATCCATGGGATCGTGCGCCAATGGCGGCGGCTATTACCACTATTCATATTCCGTCGTTCGAGGCTGTGACCGAGTTGTCCCAGTTGATGTTTACGTGCCGGGCTGCCCGCCGACTGCGGAAGCGCTTGTCTACGGCATTCTTCAATTGCAAAAGAAAATCAAAAGAACAGGAACACTCTGGCGCTAGCGCCAGCGGTTTTTGGAAAGGTCGGCAACAGCGGTTCGGCAGACAATGAATTTGGCTTTACAAGAACTCGGCGACTATATCTCTGACGCAATGGGAGATGGCGTTACGGAGACGGAGATCAGGCTTGATGAGCTGATGATCACCGTTCATCGTGACACCATCATCAACGTGCTGAAGTTTCTGCGCGACGATGCAAATTGCCAGTTCAAGCAACTGATGGACCTTTGCGGGGTCGATTATCCGGATCGCGATCAGCGGTTCTGTGTCGTCTATAATCTTCTCAGCCTCTCCCATAACAACCGCATACGGGTAAAAGTATGGACCGATGAGAACACCCCCGTCGCGTCGGTCACGGGGCTGTTTAGCGCCGCCGGATGGTGGGAACGCGAAGCCTGGGATCTTTTTGGCATCTATTTCGCGGATCATCCGGATTTGCGCCGCATCCTTACGGATTACGGCTTCGAAGGCCATCCGCTGCGTAAAGATTTCCCACTTACCGGATATGTGGAGCTGCGCTATGACGATGAGCAGAAACGCGTTGTCTATGAACCGGTCAAGCTGACACAGGAATTCCGCACCTTCGATTTCCTCAGCCCCTGGGAAGGTGTCCAGCCGCTGCTGCCCGGTGATGAGAAGGCCGAAGACACCGATGCCGGGGAGAGCGCGTAATGGCCGAGACGGAAATCAAGAACTACAACTTGAATTTCGGCCCGCAACACCCGGCAGCCCACGGCGTGTTGCGCATGGTGTTGGAAATGGACGGCGAAATTATCGACCGCACGGATCCGCACATCGGACTTCTGCATCGGGGCACGGAAAAACTTATCGAATACAAAACCTATGCCCAGGCCGTGCCGTACTTTGACCGCCTCGACTACGTGGCGCCGCAAAACCAGGAACATGCGTTTGTCCTGGCTGGCGAGAAACTGTTGGGAATTGAGGTGCCGAAGCGGGCTCAATACTTGCGGGTCCTGTTCTGTGAAATCGGACGGATCCTCAATCACCTGATGAATATAACCTCATACGCCATGGATGTGGGCGCCATGACGCCCATGCTTTGGGGCTTTGAGGAACGCGAGCGCCTGATGGAGTTTTGCGAAGGCGTCAGTGGCGCGCGGCTGCATATGAACTACTACCGTATCGGCGGCGTTGCCTATGATATGCCCGACGGCATGTCCGACGAAATCAAGGAATGGACGGCGCATTTCGTCTCCGTTATCGATGACCTGGAAACCCTTTTGACGGAAAACCGCATCTTCAAGCAGCGCACCGTCGACATTGGTATCATCAACGCCGAACAATGTTTTGATTGGGGGTTTGCGGGTCCCAACATCCGGGCCTCCGGGATTCCTTGGGATCTTCGAAAATCGCAGCCCTACGACGCCTACGCCGAAATGGACTTCGACATCCCGGTCGGCGTGAACGGCGACTGCTACGACCGCTATCTGGTGCGCGTCGAGGAAATGCGTCAATCCACGCGGATCGCGAAACAATGTATTGAGTGGCTGCGGAAGAATCCTGGCCCGGTGATGACGGAAAATCACAAGGTTGCGCCGCCGTCGCGCGTGGGCATGAAAACGAACATGGAAGAGCTGATTCACCACTTCAAGCTCTTCACTGAAGGTTTCCACGTGCCGGAAGGCGAGGCGTACGCGGCGGTCGAACATCCGAAGGGCGAGTTCGGGATCTATCTGATCTCCGACGGCGCGAACAAGCCGTATCGCCTGAAGATCCGCGCGCCGGGGTACGCGCATCTGTCCGCGCTCGACGAAATGGCCCGCGGCCACATGATCGCCGACGCCGTGACGATCATCGGCACGCAGGACATCGTGTTCGGGGAAGTCGACCGTTGAGCCGCGGCGAGGCGCGTGCCTCGCACGAGCAGCGAGTCCTCTCGCGGGGCGGCGCGACGCACGCGCCCCCGCCGGGAGCCGCAGAGGAGCGCTAGGTCTGTCGCGCGCAGCACGCGTGGCGGGTTTTCGTTCGGTAGGAATTGAAAGAGTCGTGTCTGAAAATGATCTCAGCTGAAGGCCTGAAAGAAATCGATCGTGCGATCGCGAAGTATCCCGCCGATCAGAAACAGTCCGCCGTGATGTCGGCGTTGGCCGTCGCTCAGGAAGAGCACGGCTGGCTGTCGCCCGAACTCATGCAGTACGTGGCGGACTACCTCGGGATGCCGGCG
>CAZQPC010000186.1:5882-10247 GCA_964595005.1 uncultured Magnetovibrio sp. | reverse complement strand
CCGGTCGGAAAACGTACCCTCGCCGCCGCGCGGGATGGCCAACCATGCCATCCCCATCCCGCTAACAATTTGCTGCACCTGATTAATGCCCCCGCCTCTCTTGATCCTCAACGACATCACCCTGACCTTCGGCGGCACGCCGTTGCTGGAAGGTGCCGAACTGAGCGTCTCCGCCGGTGAGCGCCTGTGTTTGGTTGGGCGCAACGGGTCGGGGAAGTCGACGCTGTTGAAAATGGCCGCCGGGCTGATGCAGTCGGACGGCGGGGAACGGTTTTTGCAACCGGGCACGACGGTGCGCTACCTGCCGCAGGAGCCGGACATGGCGGGGGTTGCCAGTGTCTGGGATTACGTCGCCGACGGCCTGGCGCCGGGCGATGATCCGCTGCGCGGACGCCAGTATCTGAGCCAGTTGGGGCTATCGGGGGATGAACAGCCGGCGCGCTTGTCCGGCGGCGAGGCCCGGCGTGCGGCGCTCGCCCGGACCCTGGCGCCGGCGCCGGATATTCTGCTTCTGGATGAGCCGACCAACCATCTGGACCTGCCGGCTATCGAATGGCTGGAGCGCGAGCTGGCCGGCAGCCGGGCCGCCCTTGTGCTGATCTCTCACGACCGGCGGTTTCTGGAGAACCTGTCGAAGACCACGGTCTGGTTGGACCGGGGCCAGACCAAGCGCCTTGATCGCGGCTTCGGGCAGTTCGAAGAATGGCGCGACGGCATTCTTGAAAATGAGACCGTGGAGCGCCACAAGATGGACCGCAAGATCGTCCGCGAAAACAAATGGCTGAGCCGTGGCGTCACGGCCAGGCGCAAGCGCAACATGGGGCGGCTCCGGGCGCTGATCCAATTGCGCGAGGACCGTCAGAACCTGCGCAAGGTGGCCGGCGCCGTCGAGATGTCGGCGACGGAGAGCCGGCGCTCGGGCAAGCGGGTCATCGAGGCCAAGGGCATCACCAAGGCGTTTGGCGATCTCAGCGTCGTTGATGACGTCTCGACGCGGATTTTACGCGGCGACCGGGTCGGCATCGTCGGGCCCAACGGGGCCGGCAAGACGACCCTGTTGAACATGTTGACCGGCGAAGCGGCGCCGGACGCCGGCACGGTGACCCTGGGCGCCAACCTGGATATCGTCACCATCGACCAGCGCCGCGAAAGCCTTGAGCCCGACACCCGCCTGGCCGATGCCCTGACCGGCGGCTCGTCCGGTAGTGGGGGCGACAGCGTCACCGTCGGCGGCCAGCAAAAACACGTCGTCGGTTACATGAAGGATTTTCTGTTCGGGCCCGAGCAGGCGCGCACCCATATCAATGCCCTTTCCGGCGGCGAGCGCGGCCGGCTGATGCTGGCCCGGGCCTTTACCCGGCCGTCGAACATGCTGGTGTTGGATGAGCCGACCAATGATCTCGATCTGGAAACCCTCGATCTGTTGCAGGAACTGCTGGCCGACTATGACGGCACCGTGCTGCTGGTCAGCCACGACCGGGATTTCTTGGACCGGGTGGTGACCTCGGTGATTCACGCCGAAGGCGACGGCCGCTGGCAGGAATACGCCGGCGGCTATACGGATATGCTGGCCCAGCGCGGTGAGGCGCCGATCAAAACCGAAAAGGCGAAGGCGGCGAAGCCGAAGGCCGCGCCCACGTCTCAAGCGGCGTCTAAAAGGAAGCTCTCCTATAAGGATCAATATGCCCTGGAGACGTTGCCAGCCGAGATGAAGAAGCTGCAGGCGGAGGTTGAAGAGCACCAGGCTGTCTTGGCGGAGGCCGATCTGTTCGCCCGCGATCCTGTGCAATTTCAAACGGCGGCGGATGATTTGGCGGCGGCGGAAGCAGACCTGGCCGCCGCCGAAGACCGGTGGCTGGAACTAGAAATGCTGCGCGATGAAATGGCGGGGAATTGACCATGCCGGGCGCGTCGGCATTATGGGTGGCTGGCGTAGCCGGCCCATCCTTCGACAAGCTCAGGATGAGGTGGGAGCGGGTCTCGGCGTTGACCATGGGGCACCACCCTCATGCTGAGCCTGTCGAAGCATGCGGCCACGCGCACTGGCGCGCAGGGGAGGACTAGCCGTGGCCGAAGACTGGCAAAAAGAACTGGATGAGCTGAGGCGTCGCCAAGCGGACGTGCGCGAGATGGGCGGCGTTGAACGCGTCGAGCGCCAACATAAGGGCGGCCGGCTGACGGTCCGCGAACGCATCGCCAGCCTCGCCGACAGGGGCTCCTTCCACGAGGTCGGCACGGCGGCGGGCAGCGCCGAGTATGACGACAACGGCGATCTGGTTATGCTCAACGCGTCGAACTGCGTCATGGGCCGTGCCCTTGTTGACGACCGACCGGTGGTCATCTCCGGCGATGATTTCACCCAGCGCGGCGGCTCCGCCGACGCCACCATCAAGGACAAGGCCGCCTACCCGGAAGACATGGCGCGCGAGCTGCGTATCCCGATCATCCGCCTGATCGAAGGCTCGGGCGGCGGCGGTTCGGTGAAAACCATCGAGACCACGGGGCGGCCCAACCTGCCCGGCGGCGTCGGCACCAAGTACGATCTGATGCTGCAGAACATGGGCTATATCCCGGTCGTCGGCCTGGGGCTCGGCTCGGTCGCCGGGCTCGGCTCGGCCAGGCTGGCGGCCAGTCATTATTCGGTGATGGTCAAGGAGACGTCGGCCATGTTCGTCGCCGGCCCGCCGGTGGTTTCGGGATTGGGCGAAGATCTCTCGAAACAGGAACTGGGCGGCTGGAAAATTCAATTGGCGGCGGGCGGCGTTGATGACGCCGTCGACACGGAGGAACAGGCCTTCGAGCGGGCGCGCACGTTCCTGTCCTACCTGCCGTCGTCGATCGATGAATTGGCGGATCGCAAGCCGGCCAACGATCCCGTCGGGCGCCGCGAGGAAGGCCTGTTCTCGATCATTCCCCATGACCCCAAGCAGGTCTACATGATGCGCCGGATCATCGACAATGTCGTCGACCGGGGCAGCTTCTTCGAAATGGCGGAATTGTTCGGCCGGCCGATCATCACCGGCTTCGCGCGCCTCGACGGCTGGCCCGTGGCGCTGATGGCGTCGGATCCGTTTTTTTCCGGCGGTGCCTGGACCACGGACGCCTGCGAGAAGATCATCCGCTTTGTCGACATGGCCGAGACATTCCATCTGCCGATCGTTTATCTGGCCGACTGCCCGGGCTTCGCCGTCGGCCTTTTGGCCGAGAAGACCCGGACCATCCGCGCAGGCGTCCGCGTCATGGCGGCGATCAGCCAGACCACCGTGCCCTGGTGTTCGATCATCGTCCGCAATTCCTTCGGCGTGGCGGGCGGCGCGCACCGCCCGGCCGGGCGCTATTCCATGCGCTATGCCTGGGTCTCGGGGGCCTGGGGGTCGCTGCCCCTGGCCGGCGGAATCGAAGCCGCCTACCGGGCCGAGATCGAGGCCGCCGACGATCCGCAAGCCAAGCTTGCCGAAATCGAAGAGCGCCTGGAAAAATTGCGCTCGCCCTTCCGCACCGCCGAGACCTTCGCCGTCGAGGAGATCGTCGATCCCCGCGAGACCAGGCCGCTGCTCTGCGATTTCGCCAATTTGGCGGCGAAGCGGCGGCGGGTGGGCCCCTCATCTTTTGCCATGCGGCCGTAAGCCCGTATGGCGGCGCGGCATATTCCATGGTGAGGTCTGGGGATGGCCGGGTTGGCCAGACCGATGGGTCAACCGGAGGCGCGGCAAGCTCATCTGACACATCGGTGCCGCCACTGACCCCGCATCATGGATGCGTGGTCTGATCCCGTCGCCATCCCGGCACCTCACGCATCGTTTCGTGGCTGGCGATGGAACGACCTACTCCCGATGATACGGATGCCCCGCCAAGATCGACTGGGTCCGGTACAACTGCTCGGCCAGCATGGCCCGGACCATCAGGTGCGGCCAGGTCTGCGGTCCTAGCGACAGGGTCAACTCGGCGCGCGTCAGCACGGCCTTGTCGTGCCCGTCGGCGCCGCCGATGAGAAACGCCGTGGTGCGGATGCCCTCGTCGCGCCACCCGCCCAGACGTTGCGCCAGTTGCCGGCTGGTCAAACCCTTGCCGTCACCGTCGAGGGCAACCACGCGGGCCCCGTCGGGCACGGCGTTCAGCAACAGCTCGCCTTCCCGGCGGACAAGCTTGGCACCGGTGAGCCGTTTTTTTTCCTCCACCTCGCGCAACTCGAGAGGCGGCTGCAAGCGTTTCTGGAAATGTTCGTACAGCGCCTTTTCCGGGCCCGCCTTCCAGCGGCCCGCGGCGACAATCACGTATTGCATCTCTCTCTCCGGCGCCCTCTCGAGGGGGCGCGGGTCCGGTTAGGCGGAAACGCCCGCCGCTTCGGTTCCCATATCGGCGCCC
>CAZQPC010000186.1:0-5782 GCA_964595005.1 uncultured Magnetovibrio sp. | reverse complement strand
ATCGCTACCGGGCGGCGCCATCCAGATTTTCTCCAGGTTATAGAACTCCCGAACCTCCGGACGGAACAAATGGACAATGATGTCGCCGGCGTCGATCAACACCCAGTCGCAATGGTTCAGGCCCTCAACGGCAATGCCCTTGAGGCCTTCTCCTTTCAGACGTCGTTGGATGTGATCCGCCATGGCGCCCACGTGGCGCTGCGAGGTTCCCGTCGCAATGACCAGGAAATCGGCAATGGCGGTCTTACCGGAAAGATCGACCACGACGGTGTTCTCGGCCTTGTCGTCGTCGAGGGATGCTTCCACCAGCTTCAGAACTTCGTCCACCGGCGGCATCGGCATGGTTTGGGCTATGGCTGTACTCCTCTCGGTTGTTGCCCTTGGTCCGTGTCCGGCCCGGCTTACGGGCCTTGCCGTCCACGTATCTTCGTGGCGGAAACCGGATTGAGGGGTCGTTTGAACAACACCCAGGCCGGTGCCCGCCGGTTCGCCAGCCCCGCCGCACGAAACGGTTTGATGCGGTGACGGGCGAATCGCCGAGCCGCTTTCGACTGCTCGGCCCGTAAAGAATACGTGGGCCGCGCGAAAACCGCAACGGGAACGCTATGAAATATCCGTGACCAGTTTCGCCAACGGTGAATTTGACAGAGATTATCGGCGCCCATGAGCCAGACAAAACGCGCCGCTGGATAGCGGTTTTTCAAGGCCGCCAGGGTGTCGGCGGTAAAGCGGGTGTCCAGTTCGGCCTCGATATCGGTGACCTGGATGGGGTGGCGCCCGGCCCTGCGTTTGGCAGCCCGGAACCGCTGCGCCAGGGGCGCCATGCTGTCTTCCGATTTCAGCGGGTTCTGCGGCGACACCAGCCACCAGACCTCGTCCAAGGCCAACAGATCGAGGGCCAGGCGGCTGATCTCCAGGTGCCCCTCGTGGGCCGGATTGAAGGAACCGCCGAGCAGGCCGATGCGCCGGCCCGGGCTGACGCCCGGCGGCACATGCCACGTGCCGTCCTTGCGAGACTGGATCGAGCGCCGGCCTGGGGTCAGATTTTTCAACGGCGGTCCGTCAAGGCCGGCATTGGCCGGTGCCCCGAACCACGTATTTCATGGAGGTCAGCTGCTCCAGGCCGACGGGGCCGCGGGCGTGCAGCTTGCCCGTGGAGATGCCGATCTCGGCGCCCATGCCGAACTCGCCGCCGTCGGCGAACTGGGTCGAGGCGTTGACCATGACGATGGCACTGTCGACGTCATTCAAGAAGGCTTCTGCGGTTTCGGCATTTTCCGTGACGATGGCTTCCGTATGACTGGAGCCATGTTCGGCGATGTGGGCCACCGCGGCGTCAAGGCCATCGACGGTGCGCACGGAGATAATGGAATCCAGATATTCCGTGTTCCAATCGGCATCATTGGCGGCGATCACACGGCCGTCGGCGTCCTGGGCTTCCGCGTCGCCGCGGACCTCGCAGCCGGCATCCACCAGCGCGCCGACAATGCGGGTCAGCATGGGCAGCGCGGCGCGGTCGATGAGCAGTGTTTCCGTGGAGCCGCAAATGCCCGTGCGCCGCATCTTGGCGTTGACGACGATGCTTTCCGCCATGTCGGGGTCGGCGTCGCCGGTCACGTAGGTATGGCAAATGCCTTCCAAATGCTTGAACAGGGGCACCCGGCTTTCCGCCGAAACCCGCTCGATCAGCGATTTGCCGCCGCGCGGCACGATGACGTCGATGTGGTCCGTCATGGTCAGCATTTCACCGACACAGGCCCGGTCGCGGGTCGGCACGCGCTGGATGGCGGCGTCGGGCAGGCCGGCATCTTTCAGGCCCTCGGTCAGGCATTCCAGGATGGCGCCCGACGAATGAAAGCTTTCCGAGCCGCCGCGCAGGATCGCCGCGTTGCCGGCCTTCAGACACAGCGCACCGGCGTCGGCGGTGACGTTCGGACGGCTTTCGTAGATCACCCCGATGACCCCCAGCGGTGTGCGTCGGCGTTCGATCTGGAGGCCGTTGGGCCGGTCCCAGGCGTCGGTGACGGCGCCGACCGGGTCGGGCAGCGCGGCGATGTCGTCCAAGCCCGCCGCCATGGCCTCGATGCGGTCTTCGTTGAGGGCCAGCCGGTCCAGCATGGCCGCCGACAGGCCCTTGTCCCCGCCGTAGGCCATATCCTTGGCGTTCTCCGACAAGATGCGGTTCTGATTGCGGCGCAGCGCCTGGGCGGCACCGGTGAGCGCGGCGTCCTTGGCCGCCGTCGACGCCGTGGTCAATTGCCGCGCCGCGCCTTGCGCGGCTTCGCCGATGCGGCGCATGAGTTCCGGGATGTCGGCTGTATCAGTCATGGTTCTGCCTCAGTTCAGGACCAGATCGTCGCGGTGCACCATTTCGTCCCGGCCACGGTAGCCGAGGATGGTTTCGATTTCACTGGTTTTGTTGCCCATGATGCGGCGCCCGTCGTCGGCCGAATAGGCGGAAATGCCGCGCGCCACTTCGCGGCCGTCCGTGGCCGCCACGGCCACCGCGTCGCCGCGCTGGAAGGCGCCCTGGATGTCCGTGATACCCGCCGGCAAAAGGCTTTTGCCGCTGTTCAATGCCTTGACGGCGCCGTCGTCGACAATGATCGTGCCGGCCGGTTTCAGGGCACTGGCGATCCAGCGCTTACGGGCCGTTTTGGGGTTGGCGTCGGGTACGAACCAGGTGCACCTCGCGCCATCTTCGAGACGCTTCAACGGATGCAACTCCGTGCCGTCGGCAATGATCATGCGGGTGCCGGCGGCCATGGCGATGCGGGCCGC
The DNA here is from genome assembly GCA_964595005.1 of uncultured Magnetovibrio sp. Lineage (GTDB taxonomy): Bacteria > Pseudomonadota > Alphaproteobacteria > Rhodospirillales > Casp-alpha2 > UBA3470. The sequence continues at coordinate 3,001 of CAZQPC010000186.1, read as the reverse complement.
TTCCAGCTTCGTCAGCATGCCGCCGGTGCCGTCAAAGCTCATGGACGTGCCGGCCATGCCTTGCACTGCGTCGGAGATTTCGCCCAACACCTCGGGAATATGGTTGGCATCGTCGTTCTCGGTCGGATCCTTGTCGTAAAGCCCGTCCACGTGGGACAGCAAGATCAGCACGTCGGCGCTGATCATCGACGCTACCCGCCCGGCCAGGCGGTCGTTGTCGCCCAGCCGGATCTCATCGGTGGCGACCGTGTCGTTCTCATTGATCAACGGCACGGCACCCAGCCTGAGCAGGGTCTCCAGAGTGTTGCGGGCATTGATGTAGCGGCGCCGGTTCTCGCTGTCATCAAGGGTCACCAGAACCTGGGCGACGGTCAGATCATGATTGGCCAGCACTTCTTGGTAGGCGTGCGCGAGGCGCACCATGCCGGTGGCCGCCGCGGCCTGGCTTTCGTCCAGGCGCAACTGGCCGCCCCCCAACTGCAAATGCCGGCGGCCGACGGCGATGGCGCCGGACGACACGATAATGACTTCCTGGCCGCGCGCCCGGCAATGCGCCAGGTCTTCCGCCAAGGCGTCGAGCCAGCGCCGATGCACGGTGCCACGTTCGGGATCGACCAGCAGCGCCGAGCCGATCTTGACGATGATCCGCCGCGCCGCCGCGAGCGTGCTCGCGCCGCTCATGTCGGATGCACCTCCCAGGGCGCATCGGCGGCATCTTCATTGGCGGTTGTGCCCATGCCGATCAGGTCGAACAGCTGCCACACGACCGCATCGACGCCCTGGCCGGCGACGGCGGATATGCGCATCACCGGCTTGCCGATGGCCTCGGCCACTTCATCGGCCAGCCACTGTGTTTCGTCGTCGTTGAGGGCATCGCATTTGTTGAGGGCAATGATCTCTTGTTTGGCGTCGAGACCGTGACCGTAGGCGGAAATCTCCTTGCGGATGGTTTTGTAGCTATGCACCGGGTCGTCGCCGGTTGCGTCGATGAGGTGCAGCAACACCCGGCAGCGTTCCACATGGCCCAGGAACTTCGTGCCCAGTCCGGCGCCGTCGCTGGCCCCTTCAATGAGGCCGGGAATGTCAGCCAGCACGAACTCGTCGGCGCCGCGGCGGACGACGCCCAGGTTGGGATGCAACGTCGTAAAGGGATAGTCGCCGATCTTCGGATGGGCCCGGGTAACAGCAGCCAGGAACGTCGATTTGCCGGCGTTCGGCAGGCCCACCAGGCCGGCGTCGGCGATCAGCTTGAGACGCAACCAGACCCAACAGTCCTCGCCGGGCCAACCGGGGTCGAACCGGCGCGGCGCTTGATTGGTCGATGATTTGAACCGCGCATTGCCTTTGCCGCCGTCGCCGCCTTTCAGCAAGGTCCGCGATTCCCCCGGCGTCGTCATGTCGGCGATCACGTCCTCCTTGTCCTCTGAGAGGATTTGCGTGCCGACGGGAACCTTGACGGTGATGGTTGAGCCCTTCGGGCCCGAACGGTTGCGGCCCATGCCGTGGGTGCCGCGGCTGGCCTTGAAGTGCTGGCGGTAACGAAAATCAATGAGCGTGTTCAGATTTTCGACGCAAACGAATTCGATGTCGCCGCCACGTCCGCCGTCGCCGCCGTCGGGGCCACCGAATTCAATATTCTTCTCGCGGCGGAAACTGACGCAGCCGTCACCGCCGTCACCGCTTTTGAGATAGATTTTGGCCTCGTCGAGAAACTTCATGGACTTGGTCTTCTTGCGCCGTGCTCACGAAAAAAGGGGAATGGCGGCCATTCCCCTTCGTCCTTTGGCGAATGGCTGATCAGGTGCTCAGGCCGTCGGCTCCACGCCCACGTAGACCCGTCCGCCGGCCTTCCGATTGAAGATCACTTTACCTTCGGAGGTGGCGAAAATGGTGTGGTCCCTGCCGATGCCGACGTTCTCACCCGGATGATACTTGGTGCCCCGTTGGCGAAGAATAATGTTGCCCGGGATAACGGCTTCGCCGCCGAATTTCTTGACGCCGAGACGGCGTCCGGCCGTGTCGCGTCCGTTCCGGGAACTGCCACCTGATTTCTTATGTGCCATGATCCGTTACTCCTTGTCGGCTTTCTTGGCCGGCGTTTTTTTCTTGGCGGCCGGTTTTTTCGCGGCCGGCTTGTCAGCGGCGGCCTCTTTTTTCTTCGCCGCCGGCTTCTTGGCCGGCGCTTTTTTCTTCGGCGCCTCGGCGTCAGCGTCGGCCTTCTTGGCGGCCGGTTTCTTTGCCGCCGGCTTGGCTTTCGCGTCTTCGCCTTCGGCCTTCTTCGGCGCGGCTTTCTTGGCCGCGGCTTTCGGTTTGCTGCCCGTCGGGCTGACTTCCAGCACCCGAAGCACCGTCAGATCCTGGCGATGGCCGCGCTTGCGCCGGTAGCCCTGGCGGCGGGTCTTCTTGAAGACGATGATCTTGTCACCACGGCCCTGTTCCAGGACCTCGGCGAACACGGACGCCTTATCCACCAGGGGGGTGCCGACGGTCGGCGCCTTGCCGTCCTCGCCAATCATCAGGACATCGTCCAACTGTACCGTCTCGCCGGGCTCACCGAGCAGCTTCTCGACGGAGATCACGTCATTCTTGGCGACCTTATATTGTTTACCGCCGGTGCGTATTACTGCGAACATGTTCGCCTCGAATTCTTGCTCGTCCGGTGGGGCATTGGTGTCACAATGTCCGACCGGGTATCCATGCCAAAATCAGGCCGCCCGGAAGTGTCCACGCGGCCCGCGAAATGAGGCCGGCAATATAGCGCTTTCGGCGCCCTTGTCAACGCTGGCGGAAGGGATTTTTCTCAAGGTTTTCGCTGCCTTGGCGCGGGCCGTGGATGGCTTGCAGGTGCAGATGCTTTCGGCTAATCTCCGCGCGCCCTGGAGGCCCGATGGCCTCCATGACCGGAACGTGCGGAGAGATGCCGGAGTGGTCGAACGGGGCGGTCTCGAAAACCGTTGTGCGCTTTGCGTACCCAGGGTTCGAATCCCTGTCTCTCCGCCAC
>CAZQPC010000185.1:0-10341 GCA_964595005.1 uncultured Magnetovibrio sp. | reverse complement strand
ATTCCCGACGATGCCGCCGAAAAAATTCTGACCATCAAGGATGCGACGGACTTCATTCAGTCCACGCAATAATTCAGTATTTTCGTCGGATATGTATCGACGCGGTTTACCCGTGCCGCGGATTTTGCGGCGTATCATTCAGCGTTTCCAGATAAGCGCGGTGTGGCATGAGAAGAGTTGTCGTTACCGGAACGGGCATGGTCTCGTCCTTAGGCGTCGGCGTGAAGCGGAATTGGGAGGGCCTGTTGGCCGCCAAATCCGGCATTACGTCTATCGAAAATTTTGACGTCAGCGAAATGCCGGCGAAGATTGCCGGACAAGTGCCGGAAGGCGATACGGCCGACGGTCTTTTCAATGTCGACGATTGGGTGCCCACCAAGGACCGCCGCCGGATGGATGATTTCATCATCTATGGTCTGTGTGCGGCGGCCCAGGCCATTGAGGATTCGGGCTGGACCATCAACAGCGACGAAGATGCCTGGCGGACCGGCGTGCTTATCGGTTCCGGGATCGGCGGCCTGCCGGAAATCGCCGACGGTGCCGTCAAGGTTCACGAAGGACGGGCCCGCCGGCTCAGCCCGTTTTTTATTCCGGCCAGCCTGATCAACCTCATTTCCGGCCATGTTTCCATCCGCTGGGGGTTCAAGGGACCCAATCATGCCGTCGTAACGGCCTGTTCGACGGGCGCGCATGCCATCGGCGATGCGGCGCGGCTGATCATGTGGGAAGACGCCGACGTAATGGTTGCCGGTGGCGCGGAAGCCGCCGTCTGTCCGATCGGACTTGCCGGGTTCTGTGCGGCCCGGGCGCTTTCAACGGGCTTCAACGATTCGCCGGAAATGGCATCGCGGCCCTGGGACCAAGGCCGCGATGGTTTCGTCATGGGCGATGGCGCCGGCGTTGTCGTCCTTGAAGAGCTTGAGCACGCCAAAAAACGCGGTGCCAAGATTTATGGTGAGGTTGTCGGTTATGGCATGTCGGGTGATGCCCACCACATTACGGCGCCGGCCCCCGATGGCGACGGCGCCTTCCGTTGCATGAGCGCGGCCCTAAATCGCGCCGGCATGAACCCGGAAGACATCGATTATGTGAACGCCCATGGCACGTCGACGCCCTTGGGCGACGAAATCGAATTGGGTTCCGTGCAGCGGGTCTTCGGTGACCACGCCTACAATATTTCCATGTCGTCGACGAAGTCCGCGATCGGCCACCTTTTAGGTGCCGCCGGCGCGGTCGAGGCGATTTTTTCCCTGTTGGCCATGAATGACTCCGTGGTGCCGCCGACATTGAATTTGGATAATCCATCGGAAAAATGCGGAGGCATGGATTTGGTGCCGCATCAGCCCAAGGAGCGCCCGGTGCGCGCGGCGCTGTCGAATTCCTTCGGCTTCGGCGGTACGAACGCCTCGCTTATCTTCAAGGCTTTGGACTAAAATCGGCGGCATGCGCCGCGTTCTCATTGTTCTCAGCATTCTCGCCGCTTTGGCCGCGGCCGCTGTTGGCGGCGGCTGGGCTTGGCTGAACAACAGCTACAAACGTCCTGGGCCGCTGCAAATGCCGGCAACACTGATCATCCCGAAAGGCACCAGCCCCGACGCGATTGCCGACAATCTGCTGAGCGCCGGGATCATTGACGACACCAAAGTCTTCCATTTGGCCCGCCGGTTGCTGGCCGCGAAGAAACCATTGAGAGCCGGTGAATTTGCGTTTCCGGCCGCCATCAGTGTCGCCGGTACCATCGCTCATTTGCAAAGCGGCAAAACCGTCGTCCGTAAGGTTACCATTGCCGAGGGCCTGAGCAATGCCGAGATTTCCCGCACCTTGATCCGCACCGCCGGGTTGACAGGCGCACCGGGGCCGCTGCCCAAGGAAGGCGGGCTTTTGCCGGAGACTTATCATTTTTCATTTGGCGATGCGCGGGCCGCCATCATCAAACGCATGGACGGCGCCATGACCCGGTTGCTGGCCGAAGCCTGGCCGAAACGGGCGACCGGCCTGCCGCTTGCATCACCCGGCGAAGCCCTGATCTTGGCCTCCATCGTCGAGAAAGAGACCGGCGTCAGCAGCGAGCGCGCCCGGGTCGCCGGGGTGTTCATCAACCGGTTACGCAAGGGCATGCGGTTGCAGTCGGACCCGACCGTCATCTTCGGCCTGACCCAGGGCAACGGACCGCTTGGCCGGTCCATTACCAAGACCGACCTAAAATCCCAAACCGCCTACAACACCTATGTGATCAAAGGCCTGCCGCCGACCGCCATCGCCAATCCGGGCCGCGCCTCAATTCTGGCCGTCCTCAATCCGGCACCGACGAAAGACCTCTACTTCGTCGCCGACGGCACCGGCGGCCACGCCTTCGCCGAGACATTGAAAGGGCACCAACGCAACGTCGCCAAGTGGCGGAAGATTGAGCGGGCGCGGAAGCAAAAGGCTAACTAGGACGCTTTCGTGGTGCCTTTGACAGGATGGCGTCCGAGAGGCCTGCCGGCAGTGCCGCCAAGAGCCACATGATGGCCCGCATACGGCGTGGAAATGCGATGCGCGCATGCCGGCGTTGCAGGCCGCGCTGGATGATACGGGCGGCCTTTTCGGCGGGCATGAAAAACGGCATGGGGAAATCGTTGGCGTCGGTGATGCGGCTTTTGACGAAGCCCGGGCAGATCACCGAAACGTCGATGCCGCTGCCGCGAAGTTCGCCGCGCAAACCGTCCCCATAGGAAAGCACGGCGGCCTTGCTGGCGGCGTAGGCCGGGGCGCTGGGCATGCCGCGGAAACCGGCCATGGAACTCATGATGGCAATCTGGCCACCGTCGCGCGCCGCCATCAGGGGCAGGGCGGGCAGCACCGTATTCAAAACACCGGCCATGTTGACGGCGAAAATATCGCGCACCTGTTCCTCGTCTTCGTCGCCGATGCCGCTGCCGCCGCCGGAAATCCCGGCATTGGCGATGATCAGATCGAGGCCCGATAATGCGCCGATACGCGAAATCCAGGCCCGCATGGCGGCCCTGTCCGTAACGTCGACGGTGTCGGCATGGACGGTGGCACCGGCATCGCGGCACCGCGCCGCGACGTCCGCCAGGCGGCGTCGGTTGCGGCCGCTCAGCCACAGCGTGACGCCGGGCGCCGCGTAGGCTTCGGCCAAGGCCTCGCCGATGCCGCTGGAGGCGCCGGTGATGACGATGGATCGGGGAGTGGGTGTTGATGATGGCATGGCCGCAACCTAGCACCGCTGTGGAAAACCTGCCATTGCTGCGTCCATTGGCCGCTTGTTGGAGCCCACCCGGGCCGGTATAAAACATCCAACAAATGTCGGGTCGCGAAGGGCGGTATCGTGCCATTGAATTCCATGACTGGCTTCGCGCGGACAGAAGGTGTCAACGAGTTCTGCACCTGGGTCTGGGAGGCGAAAAGCGTCAATGCCAAAGGGTTGGACGCTAGGCTGCGTCTGCCCGGCGGCTTCGAGGTCCTGGATGCGGAGGCGCGAAAACGGGTCAAATCGAAATTCCACCGGGGCAACATCTCACTTTCCCTGAACGTCAATTGGCAGCGCGCCAACGCCGCCTATCACGTTAACATGGAAACGTTGGAACGCCTCATGGAGGCGCTGCCGGCGGTGCAAACCCGCATGCCGGATCTGGCGCCGGTCACGATGGATGGTCTGTTGGCATTGCGCGGCGTCATCGAAAGTGTCGAGGAACCCCTGGCCGAAGATCAGCAAAAATCCCTTCATGATGACGTCCTGGCCGGGTTGGATGAGGTTTTGGACGCCTTGTCCAACGGCCGCCTCAAGGAAGGAGCGCAATTGAACGATGTGCTGGTGGGCCAGATCGACACCATCGATGATCTTTGCGGACAGGCTGAACAACAGGCCGCCATGCAGCCCGATGCCATCAAGGCCCGCCTGGTCCAACAGGTCGGCGATTTGCTTGACGCGGTGCCGGCCCTGCCGGAAGACCGGTTGGCCCAGGAGGCGGCCATGCTAATGTTGAAAGCCGACATTCGAGAGGAGTTGGACCGTCTCAAGGCGCACCGGGACGCGGCCCGTGAGTTGTTGCGCCAGGACGGCGCCATCGGCCGGCAGTTCGATTTTCTTTGCCAGGAGTTCAACCGCGAGGCCAATACGCTGTGTTCGAAATCTTCAGACGTGGAGTTGACTCAGATCGGTTTGGCCTTGAAAACCGTTATCGACCAAATGCGCGAGCAGGTGCAAAACGTTGAGTGATACCAACAAAACCGACGCCCCCGTGATCAAGCGCCGCGGCCTCATGTTTGTCCTGTCGTCGCCGTCGGGTGCGGGCAAATCGACGATTTCGCGCGCCCTGCTTGAGCGCCATGCCAACCTGACCATGTCCGTCTCGGCGACGACACGGCCCATGCGGCCGGGTGAGGTCGAGGGCCAGGATTATCATTTTATCGATCAGGCAAAATTTGACGCCATGGTGGCCGGTGGCGAGTTTCTGGAACATGCGACCGTGTTCGAAAATTCCTACGGAACGCCGCGCCAGCCGGTCATGGATGCCCTCAATTCCGGCCAGGACGTGTTGTTCGACGTCGATTGGCAGGGCACCCAGCAGATCCGCGAAAATGCCCTGGAAGACCTAGTCAGTATTTTCATTCTGCCGCCGTCCGTCGAAGAACTGGAACGCCGGCTGCGCGCCCGGGCGCAGGATTCGGAAGAGGTGGTGCAGGGACGCATGGCGAAGGCGACCTCGGAAATGAGCCATTACGCCGAATATGATTACATCATCGTCAATCATGACATCGAATTCAGTGTCGGTCAGGCGGACGCCGTGTTGGCGGCGGAACGTCTGAAGCGACGCCGGCAGGTGGGCTTGACCGATTTCGTCCGCGACCTTGGCGTCGGCCAGTAAACGGACAAGAAATCAGGAAGGCTTATCACCGGCGATTGTGATCCGATGCATCACCCGTTTGTGCCCGTGGTAATCGTTGATCGGGTTGTGTTGGGTGGACCGATTGTCCCAAAAGGCAATGGATCCCGGCCGCCAGCGGAAACAGCAGGTGAATTCCGGCCGCGTCTGGTGGGCGTATAGATATTCCAAAATGGGTGTGCTTTCGTCTTCGGTCATGCCCTTGAAACGGACCGTATGGCCGAAATTCACATAAAGCGCCTTGCGCCCGGTTTCGGGATGCGTCCGGACGACCGGGTGTTCACCGATCAGTTCTGTATCATCGGCGACCTTGGCATCCGTCTTCATGCGGTCTTCGCGGGTCTGGGTGACCCGCGCCTTGGCTGAACTGTTGATGCCGATAAGCCCGTCCAGCATCCCTTTCATGCCGTCCGAGAGCGTTTCATAGGCCAAATACATATTGGCGAACAGCGTGTCGCCGCCATAGGGCGGCAGTTCCTTTGCCACCAAGATCGCCCCCAGGGGCGGGCGGTCCAGGTAGGCCGTGTCTGAGTGCCAAAGGCCGCCGAAATTCACCGTCTCGTCGGCCAATTTCACCACCGGAACGATCTCCGGATACTCATCCAGGCCCTTGACCATGGGATATTCGACCAGATCTCCGAACCGCTTGGCAAAGGCCAGCTGATGCGCCGGATCAACGGTTTGATCGCGAAAGAAGATGACCAGATGGGTGAGCAGGGCCGCACGGATGTCGGCGATGACCTGATCACTCAAATCATCGCGCAGATCGACGCCGTGAACTTCGGCGCCCAAGGCGCCGGCGATGGGGCGTGTCTCGATGGTCTGGTCGGTCATTTTTCCTCTCGCCCGGGACCGAAGTTGGTATCTCCGTGCTCAATCGGCGCCGGCCGCATGCAACCGGGCCAAGGCGCAGAATTCTTTGACGGACAGCTCTTCGGCCCGCGCCGTACCGTCGACACCTGCGGCCGCCAAGTCAATATTCAGGGATTTCAAACTGGCCCGCAGCATTTTGCGCCGCTGCCCGAAGGCCGCCGCCGTGACCTGTTCCAGTGATGACCATTGGGCGGGCGCCAGAGGCGCCGGACGTGGCGTCAGCGTGACCACTGTTGATGCGACTTTCGGTGGCGGTGTGAAGGCTTCTCTTGAGACATTGAAGGCGGACGTGACCGCACACAGCCATTGGCAAATGATCGACAACCGGCCATAGGCCTTTGTCCGTGGCACAGCGCTCAAACGATCAGCGACCTCGGTTTGAAACATCAGCGTCAGGCCGCCGTAGGCGTCGATTTCCTGAAGCCATTTTATCAGCAGCGGGGTGCCCACATTGTAGGGCAGATTGGCGACGATCTTCCTGGGTGCCGGCACCAGGGCGGGCAAATCCATTTTCAAGGCGTCGCCGGCGATCAGTTGCAGGCGATCACCGTAGTCCTGCTTCAGTTCGGCGATGGCTTGCTGGCACCGCACATCTTTTTCGACGGCATAGATCCGGCGGGCCGGTGATGCCAACAGGGCGCGGGTCAATCCACCGGGCCCGGGGCCGATCTCGATGGCATTGACGCCTTCCAGATCGCCTGCGGCCCGGACAATTCGCGCTGTCAGGTTCATGTCCAAAAGGTAATGCTGGCCGAGGGATTTCCGGGCCCCCAGCCCGTGGCGTTGGATGACATCGCGGAGCGGCGGCAGAGGTTCTTCGTTCATGCGCCGAGGGCCGTTCGCTCCCTTGCGATCTCCGCGGCGAGGCGCAGGGCGGCAATCATCGACGTTTCGTCGGCAAGTCCCTTGCCGGCAATATCCAGCGCCGTGCCATGGTCGGGTGAAGTGCGGACAAAGGGCAGGCCCAGGGTGACATTGACGCCGCCGGAGAAATCCAGGGTTTTGATCGGTATCAGGGCTTGGTCGTGATACATGCAGATCGCCACATCATAGGTTGTCCGCATGGCCGCGGAAAACAGGGTGTCGGGAGGATGCGGCCCCGTGACATGAAACCCCTCGGCCCGCAAGCGTTCAACCGCCGGGCGGACAATGGCGTGTTCTTCGTCTCCCATGGCGCCGTCCTCGCCGGCGTGTGGATTAAGCGCCGCGACAGCCAGCCTGGGAGTTCGCATGCCGAAGTCCGTTTCCAAAGCGCACGCCGCGATACGGCTCTGCGATACAATGCGTTCCGTCGTCAGGCTATCAATTGCCGATTGAAGGCTGAGATGCGTGGTGACGGGAACGGTCCGCAACCCGTCGCAGGCCAGCATCATGACGGGTTCAACATTTCCGCCCGCGAGGTCGGCAAGGAACTCCGTGTGACCCGGATGTTGAAAGCCGGCACCGTAAAGATTGTGCTTATGAATGGGGTTGGTGACGATACCGCTGACCAAACCGTCTTTCGCCAATGACGTCGCCGTTTCGATGGAGGCGATGACGGCCTGGGCGTTCTCCGTCAACAACTCTCCCGGTTTCGGTTGGGCCGGCAACGGTGTTTCGATGACCGGCAGTGCCGTGTCGAATACATCGATAGCTTCGGCCGGAGACCCGATGGGCTTCACCGGAATGTCGACTTTCAGTTGGCCGGCGACGGTGGAAATGCGGTCGATATTGTCGATGGCGATGAAAGGCGCCGAGACTTCGCCACGGCGAAGCCACGATTTGATCGTCAATTCGCCGCCAATTCCCGACGGCTCCCCCATCGTTATGGCGAGAACTAAATCGTGCGGCGGATCGGCGTAAGGTTCGGGCCGGTTCATATCCGGACGTCCACAATCGCCGCCCGGCGAAGACTTCGCAAAAATTGCCGGGCTGCCAGATTGAGACGTTCATTGATAAGCCGCGTCCGGATCTTTCGACGCAGGGTCGGTCGGTCGATCTTCTTAACGGCGGGGTCCGCGCGGTCGCAAACCATGACAATCAAGATACCGCCGCTGATCGCAATGGGCGGGCTGGCGGTCAATTTAGGCAGGCCGGAAATGGCGCCCTGGATCAGCGGCGACAATTGGCTGACTTTAAGCTTTCCCGGCGAGCCTGAAAGCGGCGAGCCGAACTTCTTCCCGAGGCTTTCCATGTCGGCGCAACTTTTTGCTTCAGCGCCGATTGTTGCGGCGTTGGTTTCGGCAATTTCCCGGGCCCCGGCAGGGCTCGCGGCGGGCAAGTCGAAATGCACTTGATAAATTGTCACGGTGGCCGGTTCTGATGAGCGTTCGACGAACGGTTCAATGGCGCGTTTGTTGGATACGTTCAGAATATAGACGCCATTCAGCGTCCGGATTGGCGCCGACAGAGTATTGCTGCCCAGGCGTTGAATGACCTGGTCCATTTGCGCCGGCAATTCACCGAGACGTACCCAGCCCAAGCTGCCACCGATGGCGGCCGTCGGACTTTGTGAGAAGTTTCGGGCGAGGGCGGCAAACGGCGCACCGTCGCGCACCTGTTTAATGAGGCGATCGGCCAGGGAGAGAATTTCAGCACTGTTTTTGCCGCTATTGAACGGTAGGTATATTTCCGAAACCAAATATTCCGGTTGCCCGCGACGAGATTCTTCCTCGGCAAGTATATCGTCAATTTCCCGATCACTGAATTGAATCGACGACAAGTACTTGGAGTGCAGCAACTTCCTCCAGGCCGCAAGCGTTTCAACTTGATCGGCGATAACCGACTTATCAATGCCCAACCTGCGCGCCAGATTGGATGTGCCGCCTTTGGATAAACCCGAGCGTTGTTCCCAATTGCGCATGCCTTTCGCCAATTCGGCCTGGGTAACGGTGACCCCCTGACGCTTCGCCGCCTGCATCTTCAATTTGTCATCGATGATTCCGCGAAGAATTTGTGGTGCCATTCGCCTTCGTGTCTCTTCCGTGTTTGCCAACTTCGATAAATAGATCGCCAATGTCATTCGCGCATTGACGTCGAAAATGGAAATCATTTCGTCGTTGACGGTGGCGGCAATTCGCAGCGCGGTCTGTGCCTTGGCTGGAACCGGAAAGCTCAACATCAACAGAAAGATCAACGCCAAAAGGAAGCCACGACGCCAAATCAAGTTCTGACAATTATATGCTACGAATGTCATCGACCTGCGGTTTACCTCAGAATCCGAACTGCGAGAAGCCGGTCTTAATCTCGCCAATGGTTTTCAGCGTCACCTGAAAGTTGATCGCGTCGGTTGGTTTGATATCCCGGTCTTCGAAAAATGTTCTCGTGATGTTGGTGCTGAACACGACGCATTCATTCTCGTAAGTCAAATTGAGTCCAAAGGAGCGCATTTCGCTGGCGTCCATATCGCGGACAGCGGAAAGATTGCTGCGCCAAAATCGATTAATCTGTGAGGAGACAGACAGATTCACTTCCTCGCGGCCGGCAAATTCACTGTCTTCCTGGCGTTCCAAAAACACGTAACTTCCGGTTAACCGCAGGGCCGGCGCGCCAACCGTGAACTGTGCCTCATTTCTGCGCGGTGAGAAATTACTGCTGGAAAACCGGCTCCGATACAGAAGGTCGAAATGAGGTCCTGGCGATATCTGGACCTTACCCACCAGATCGGAAAGATTGTCTTCCAACCCTGAGCCTTCGGCGAACGTATCGTCGGCTTTGAGGCGGAACGATTGTCCGACGAAAAAGCTGGATTTTCCGCTGTTTGATCCTGTGAAGCCCGCCTTGATGCCGTAATTGATCCGCGGCCCGCCTTCGAGCCGGTCGATCCCGGTAAATCGATTGTTGGAGAACAGATTGGTTTCATCGAACTCAAGCTCGGTGCTGTCCTCGTTGGGAATTTTTTGAGAGTTGCCGCCATATGGCCGCAGGACGACCGAGGCGATGGGTTCGATAGTCTGACTGATGACCGACCCCTTCTTGACCATCGGGCGGCGCCAATCAAGGGATAGATAGGGCACTGCCCGGTAACTGATTCCCGAATAGTCCGGATTGTTCCCGGACCGCGCCAGACTGTTGACGTGATAGAGTTCCGAATTCAAGCCCATGACCAGGTTGTAGACGTCTCCAAAATCGGAAACATACGGCCGCTGCCACCTTGGATGGATCGAAATCCGCCTGGTGTCCGTGCCGCCGCGGCGCGACAGGGCCAGTAAATTGAAATCGAAGAAGGAACGGCCACCGGCGCGGTCCCGGTTTCCAACATGATTGAAATCAACCAGTGGGATGACGAGCGGCGTTTGATCTCCATCATCGTCCGCCGCGAGCCCTTGAAAGGCGTGTGAACTGATGCTCATGTAGTTTCGCGGCTGGAAGGCTTCGGCAAATATCTGACTATTCAGGGACTTTGGAGATGCGAATCCATATCGGCGCATATAGGTATCGTCCGTCGACCGTTTCAAATCGAAGCCCCAGCGCCAAGTCTTGTTGATATCAAAACGCCCTTCGGCATCAATGTGGCCGCGCACGCCAAAATCGCCATCCGTCGTCTCAAATTCATCACTGGAATTATCTGTGACGCTTCCGGATACCTCCAAGGCGCCCT
>CAZQPC010000184.1:0-10381 GCA_964595005.1 uncultured Magnetovibrio sp. | reverse complement strand
GCATGGGATCGAATTTCGCACCGAGGGCCTTGATCGGGGTGATGCCGTAGCGTTCAAAGGTGGCGATCAGGTCCTTTTGCACCATCTCGACGCCGACGAAGATATTTTCCAAATTGGCGTCCTGGGCCCGCGCATCGGCGTCGATGCTGGCCATGGCCCGGCCCAGGTTGTCGGCGATGCTGAGCATCCCTTCGGCGAAATTCTTGATGCCGTACTTGGCCGTGTCCTCCTTGTCGCGCTGGGCGCGGCGCCGGACGTTTTCGCTTTCCGCCAGGGCGCGCAACAATTTGTCGTTTAGCTCACCGACTTGCGCTTCCAGTTCTTCCATTCGCACCGCCGGATCAACGTCATCGGCCGCGGCGGCGTCTTCCGGCGCCGCTTCCGTTTCGGTGCCGTCACCATCGGCATCCGCCGCCGTCTCATCGGCCGTCGCGTCGGCCGCGTCCTCGGGGACCGGTTCCTCGGCAGCCGGCTCGGCGGGCCCTTCGGCCGGCGTCTGCGCGTCTTCCGCTTCGGTCTTTTCCGCTTCGTGTTCGCTCATGTCTTCGGTCTTCTTCTCTGTCTGTCTTGGTTGGGGTCCGCCGCTCAGCCCATCAGCCGGCCGATGAGCTTTGCCGTATAATCAACCATGGGAATGATCCGCGCGTAATTCATGCGCATGGGGCCAATGACGCCGATGGCACCGACGACCTGTTCGTTGGTGTTGTGAAAGGAATCGACGACCATCGACACACCGGCCAGATTGAACAGCGTGTTGTCGGCGCCGATGAATATCTGCACGCCTTCCGCCATGTCGGTCATGGACAAGATCTTCAACATCTCTTCCTTGGTCTCCAGGGCCTCGAACAGGGCCCGGATGCGTTCCAGGTCGGCCATGGCGGAGACGTCTTCCAACAAATTCGCCTGGCCGCGGACGATCAGTGATCCGCCCGATGACCCCGGCTGGGCGCCGTCGCCCGAACCCGACCAGATGGCCAGGCCGCTTTCCACCACATGGGTGGTCAACTGGTCAATCTCGGCGCGCGCCGTCTCCAGTTCGGTCATGATCTCGTCGTAGGCTTCGGCAATGGTCCGGCCGACCAACCGTGCGCTGAGATAATTCGACGCCTGCACCAGACTGGACGCCGGCAGGTTGGCGGGGGTCTGGATGATGCGGTTTTCGACCACACCGTTTTCCGTCACCAAGACGACCAAAGAGCGGCCCGGGCTGAGGCTGACGAATTCGATGTGTTTCAGGGGACTTTCCGTTTTCGGCGCCAACACCAAACTGGCGCAGCCGGTCAGCCCGGAAAGCGCGGCGGTCGCTTCCTGTAACAGCCCGTCAACACTGCTCGACGAGCCTGCGCACTGGCCCTTGATGGCGTCGCGCTCCTGGCTGGAAAGATTACCGACCTCCAATAGGCCGTCGACGAACAGGCGCAGGCCGGCATCCGTCGGCAGGCGTCCCGCCGACGTATGCGGCGCATACAACAGGCCCGATTCCTCAAGATCCGCCATGACGTTGCGGATCGTCGCCGGCGACAGCTTTGCCGTCAGTTTGCGCGATACGGCGCGCGACCCGATGGGCTCACCGGTCTCCACGTAGGCATCGACGATAAGGCGGAATATCTCCCGCGAACGTTCGTTAAGTTCCGTGATCATGTGCCAACGGGTTCCCCGTAAATGAGCCTAGCGGGACCATCCAACAACTCCGCCAGAAAATAGGTACGTGGACCGGTTCCGTCAATGTCGCCGGGAGAGGCGTGACGCTTGTTTCGGGTCCGCCGGCGCGGTAGAGAAACGCCGACCATCGACCGAACCCCGAACACGAAAGAAATCATCATGAGACCTTCCGGCCGCGCTGCCGATGAAATGCGAACCGTCGAGCTGGAGCCCGACGTGGCCAAACACGCCGAAGGGTCGTGCATGGCACGCTTTGGCGACACCCACGTTTTGTGCACCGCGTCCGTCGAAGAAAGCGTCCCGGGCTGGCTGCGCAATACCGGTGCGGGATGGGTGACGGCGGAGTACGGCATGCTGCCCCGGGCCACCAATACCCGCATGGCCCGCGAAGCGGCACGCGGCAAACAGTCGGGCCGGACCCAGGAAATCCAACGCCTGATCGGTCGGTCCTTGCGCGCCGTCACCGACCTGAAGGCCATGGGTGAGATGCAGGTGCGCATCGATTGCGACGTCATCCAGGCCGACGGCGGCACGCGGACGGCGTCGATCACCGGCGCCTACGTGGCGCTGCACCGCGCCTTCGCCCATTGTCAGCGGTTGGGGGTCTTGAAGGCCATTCCGCTGATCGGCGAAGTGGCCGCCGTGTCCTGCGGACTCTATAAAGGCAACGCCGTCCTCGATCTGGATTACGCCGAGGATTCGAATGCCGAGGCCGACGCCAACTTCGTCCTCACGGGCGCCGGCGGCATCGTCGAAATTCAAGGCACCGCAGAGGAAGACCCGTTCTCCGAAGAATCCTTCCTCGAGCTGATGGGCCTCGCCAAGACGGGCATCGGTGAGCTGGCGGTACTGCAGCGCCGGGCGCTGGGGCTGCAATCGTAGCCCATCATGGCGCGTCGCTTTACCGACCCCGATCTGGTCATCGCCACTCACAACCCGGGCAAATTGCGCGAGATCGCCGAACTGCTGGCGCCCTTCGGCACCCGGGTCCTGTCAGCCGGTGAGCTTGGCCTGCCCGAACCGATCGAAGACGGTGACACCTTTATCGCCAACGCCGAGATCAAGGCCCGCGCCTCGGCCGAAGGGTCGGGCAAACCGGCGTTGTCGGATGATTCCGGCCTGGTCGTGCCGGCCCTCGGCGGCCGGCCGGGCATCCATTCCGCCCGCTGGGCCGGGCCGGACAAGGATTTCGGCCTGGCCATGCGGCGGGCCCACGAAGACGTCGGCGACAAGGACCGGCGCGCCCATTTCGTCTCCGCCCTGGCGCTGTGCTGGCCCGACGGCCACATGGAAACCTTCGAGGGCACTGTGCACGGCACGCTGGCCTGGCCGCCGCGCGGCACCAACGGGTTTGGCTACGACGCCATGTTCCAGCCCGACGGCCATGACATCACCTTCGGTGAGTTCGAACCGGCCGCCAAACATCAGATCAGCCACCGCGCCGACGCGTTTCGGAAGCTGGTGGCGGCGTGTTTTGACACATGAGCGTCCGTGCCGCCATTCCTGCCGACGCCGCGGCCATCGCCAGTGCGCACGTTGAGGCCTGGCGGGAGACCTACGCCGGCATCTTGCCGCAAGAGATGATTGACGGTCTGACGGCACCGGAATCCCAGGACCTGTGGACGCGGTCGACCCAGCCGGAAAGCGGCTCGCAGGTTTTCGTCGCCGAAGTGGACAGCTATATTGTCGGGTTTGCCAGCGGCTGTCCGGCCACGGACCGCGATGCCGGCGCCGGCGGCATGCTGGATTTTCTTTATGTGGTAAGCACCGCCCATGGCTTGGGCCTGGGCCGCCGATTGACCGAGGCCGTGGCCGCCGGCCTGCACGGACGGGGCTTCGCCGACATGGGGGTGATCGTGCATGCGGACAACCCGGCGCTTGGCTTCTACAAGGCGATGGGCGGGCGGGTTTTGGTTGAACGGGTCCGGCCACACCGCGGGCATCCCTGCCCGGAAGTGCTGCTGAGGTGGGATTTGCCTCTATAATCCGGCCATGACCCAGGATTTAGCCCTCTACATCCATTGGCCGTTTTGCGAATCGAAGTGCCCCTACTGCGATTTCAACAGCCATGTGGCCGAGGCCGTCGACCAGGACCGCTGGCGGGCCGCCCTGTTGTCGGAGATGGCGCACTATGCCCAGGAGACATCGGGGCGCAAACTGACCAGCATCTTTTTCGGCGGCGGCACGCCGTCGCTGATGGTGCCGGACACGGTGACGGCGCTGATCTTCGCGGCGGCCGGGCATTGGCAGGCGGCGGAAGATATCGAGATCACCCTGGAAGCCAATCCCTCATCGGCGGAGCGCGGGCGCTTTGCCGCCTACCGGGCCGCCGGGGTCAACCGATTGTCGCTGGGCGTGCAGTCTCTGGACAACGAGGCTCTGACATTCCTGGGCCGGCGCCACGATGCGGCGCAGGCCCGCGATGCCATGGCCGCGGCGCGGGAAATCTTTTCGCGCGTCTCTTTCGATTTCATCTATGCCCGGCCCGGACAAACGGCGGACGCTTGGCGCCGTGAGTTGACGGACGCGCTGAGCATGGCAGGCGACCATCTGTCGGTTTATCAACTGACGATCGAACCGGGAACGCCGTTCTTCCGCGATGACGTGCCGGCCACCGACGAAGATACCGGCACGGCCCTGTTCGAGGCCACCCAGGAGATTCTGGCCAGCGCCGGCCTGCCGGCCTATGAGATTTCCAACCACGCCCGGCCTGGGTTTGAGAGCCGCCACAACCTGACCTATTGGCGGGGCGGCGATTATGTCGGCATCGGCCCCGGTGCGCACGGGCGGCTCGCCGGTGACGACGGCTTCAACGCGACGCACCAGATTCACGATCCCGCCCGCTGGCTGGATCAGGTCGAGGCGACCGGCCACGGCACCGGCAAGCGCCGCCGCCTGAGCGGCCGAGAACGGGCCGAGGAAATGGTCATGACCGGTCTGCGCCTGGGCGAGGGGCTGGACGTCGCGCGCCTTGAGGCGACGACCGGCGTGACCTTGCCGGCGTTGGTCGATCCCCACATGTTCGGGCAGGTTTGCGACGGCGGGTTTCTCGTCGATGCGGCAGGACGGCTAACGGCGACCGCCGCCGGACGGTTGCGGCTGAACGCGATATTGGCCGCGCTGCTGGTGCCGGAAGCCGGCTGAGCGGCAAATGGCGCGCATGGCTTTCGTCGTTTCGGCGCGCGCGATGGCCAACCGGGCCATCCCCATCGCGCTTCGAATTATCCGTCAGTTGATAACAGATTCAAAGGTCTGCGGCGCCGGGCTGATCACCTGGGCATCACGGGGCCGCACCTGCAATACCGCCAGGCCACGCTGCGTCACGCCACTGGGCAAAAACCGGAAGATGCCGTCGCGGCCGTCGAAGCCGCTGGGCGTGGTCAGGGTGGCGGCGGAAAAATCGGCGCCGCCGCCGGCCTGCGCCAACACGGCGGTCAACGCCGCGGCGTCATAGGCCATGGTCGCCAGGCGTGGTGGCGGCTGGCCATAGGTTTCGCGGTAGGTGATAACGAAGTCGGCTCTGGCCGTCGGCGCCGGCGCCGCATACCAGCCGCCCAACAGCGCCGGCTCGGCGCCGATCCCCGCCACGTCCCATTGGCCGGTGCCAAGCATCCGCACCTTCGACGGATCGATATCGTAGAACGGCAGCAATGCCGCAACGGATTGCAACCGCTTGCCGCCATCCGCCACCAACAACGCATCGAAGGGCAGATCGCCGATGGTCTGCAGGTTTTCCAGGCGCTTCAGGGCGATTTTCGAGAGATTATCGTCCTTCGCCCCCAATTCCTTGCGTTGCTTCAACAGCGCCGCGCGGCGTTCGTCGTAATTGGCCAGAACCCGCACTACGGCGGTGAAATCCTGGGCCGAGGGATCATAGAATTTGGCATCCGTCAGTTCGGCGCCGATGGCGTTGACGGTGGTCCTGAGCGCATCGACCACGGTAGCGCCATAGATATTGTCCGGCGCCAGCACGGCGAACCGGAACAGGCTTTTCTGAAACGCATAGGAGGCCACCCGGCGGACCTGATCGGCGGGCAGGAACCCCATGGTATAGACGCCGGCGCCAGCCACGGAGCGATCTGACGAAAACGCGATCACCGGCACCCCTGCGGCCCGGGCCGCCGGGGCCACGGCGCGCACGGATGAGCTCAGCAACGGGCCCAGGATGATCGCCGCGCCATCACCGACGGCCGTCGAGACCGCCTCGAGGGCGCCTTGCGAGGTGCCGCCCGTGTCCACGGGTAACAGTTCCAGGCGCCTGTCGGCGAAGTCGAACATGGCCAGTTGGGCGGCGTTCAACAGGGCCTTGCCGAGCGCCGCGTTGCGGCCGCTCAAGGGCAGCAAGATCGCGGCCCGGACCGTGTCCGTGGTCGCCGGTGGCGGCACCAGGGGGCGCACGGGCGCGGTGACGGTGGCCTGGACCTGTCCCGGTGTACGGTTCAGGAGATGCGCCAGGGACGGCAGATCGGGCGACGGCACGGCGGCGGTGGCCGGCGGAAAGTTGGGGGCCGGCAACCGTGGCGCCGTCGCCGCCGAGGGCGCCGGCGTGCCGGCCGGCACCGTCGGCGCTCGCAGGTTGGGTCCCGTGGCCACCGGCGGGCGGCGTTGCGACGGCGGGGTCGACGTCGCCGATCCGCCCGGGCTTAGCACTTGCAAGGGACCGCTTCCTTGCTGAGACTGACAGGCGCCAAGCACAAGCAGTGAGAAGCCGGCACACATGCAAAGACCCGCCCGGCTCATGAAACCAAGGCGTCGGCCTGAAAGTAACGAATATGGCGAAAGGCTTTTCATCCGGTTCCTCGAACCGTTCTTCTCGTTCCGGCCGCAAGCCCGCCGGTTCCGGGGGCGGTTCGGGAGGTCGTTCCGCGACCGTTGCGTCCCGACCCGAGCCTAACGACACCGGCGCAGAGAGTAAACCGCGCGGATCGGCAATTCCCCCCGGCTTGGTGATTGTCGCAACCCCCATTGGCAACGCCGGCGATCTGTGGCTCAGGGCGTTGGATGTTTTGAACGGTGCCGCGTTGATCGCCTGCGAAGACACCCGGGTCACCGCCAAACTGCTGGCCATTCATGGCATCCATACGCCGACCCTTTCCTATCACGAACACAACGCGCAAGCGCAACGGCCGCGCATCATGAAACACCTGAATAAGGGCGAAACCGTGGCCCTGGTCAGCGACGCCGGCACGCCCCTGGTTTCCGATCCGGGCTACAAGCTGATCACCGTCTGCGTTGATGCCGGAATTCCCCTGACCGCGGTGCCCGGCCCGTCGGCGGTGATGGCCGCCCTGGTGCTCTCGGGCCTGCCCACGGACCGCTTCTTTTTCCAGGGCTTCGTGCCGCCGAAATCCGGCGCCCGGCGCCGCGTGTTGCACGAACTGGCGGCCGTGCCCGCCACCCTGGTGATCATGGAATCGGCAAAACGCCTGGCCGCCATGCTGGCCGATGGGGCGGCCGAACTGGGCCCCCGCCCGGCCGCGGTGACCCGCGAGCTGACCAAGAAGTTCGAAGAGGTGCGGCGCGGCACGCTTGCAGAACTTGCCGATCATTATGTCCAGGCCGGCCCGCCAAAGGGCGAGGTGACGGTGGTCGTTGGACCGCCGGGCCCGGCCGCCGAAATCGACGCCGCCAGCCTCGACGAAATGCTGCTGGCCGCCCTTGCCAATGCCTCCGTGCGCGACGCGGCGGCGGATGTGGCGGCGGCGACGGGCATCGCGAAGCGCCGCGTCTACAGCCGCGCCCTTGAATTGACCAAGAACGCCCGTTGAACAGCCGGCGCCAGGAAAGACGCCAAGACCGGGGCCGCCGGGCCTGGTCCGCCGGACACCGGGCCGAGGCGGCGGCGGCGTTGCTGTTGATGGCCAAGGGGTTTCGTATCCTGAGCCGGCGATTCACCTGCCCGGCCGGGGAAATCGATTTGGTGGCGCGGCGTGGCCGGCTGCTGATTTTCGTCGAAGTCAAATCTCGTGCCGACCTCACCGTCGCCGGCCAGGCGATCACGGCGACCCAGCAAAGGCGGATTTCCCGGGCCGCCGGCGCCTTCCTGCAAGGGCGCGCCGATCTGGCCGGGCTGGACTTGCGGTTCGACGCCGTGCTGTTCGGCCGCGGCGGTTGGCCGACCCACGTCACAGACGCCTGGCGGCCGATCGGCTAACATCAGCCCCACAAAAAAGCCATAAACGAAGTTGAAACCATAGGCGGCTAAACTTCGCCTTTGAGGGAAGCCGCACTGGACTTAAAATGGACGCTGAGCGTCTGATGAAAACGATTGGAATGGACACAATGCTGCACCTTTCGACCCGCCGTTGGACTTTCTCCCGCCGTTGGACTTTCTCCCGTTTGGCCGGTCTCGTTCTCACCGCCGCCCTGCTACCCGTGCTCAGCGGCTGTGCCAGCGCGGTCATCGGCGCCGGTGCCGCCGTCGGCGTCGCCGCCTTTGAGGAGCGCCCCATCGCGACGGTCGCCGCCGACACCAAAACGGCCACTCAAATCCGCCTCGCCCTTCTCGATAAGGGACAGGAATACGCGGCCCGGGTCGGCACCGAGGTGTTTGAAGGCCGGGCTATGCTGACCGGCAACGTACCGAGCGAGAAGATGCGCGCCGACGCGGTCGGGATCGCCTGGAAGATCAGCGGCGTCAAGGACGTGCTGAATGAAATTCAGGTGACCAAAAGCGGGCTTCTGGATGCGGCCCGCGATGTCTGGATCACGACGCAATTGACCTCGAAGATCACCCTTGATGAGAAGGTTCACGCGATCAATTATTCCGTCGAAACGGTCAACGGCGTCGTCTACCTGATCGGCATCGCGCAAAGCGCGGCGGAACTGGACCGGGTTATCGCCTACGCGCGGGATTTGACCTACGTCCACAAGGTGATCAGCCACGTGCGGGTCAAGAAGGCCGCTTCGTGAGCCTGGCGCCGGCGCTCCGCGACGAACTGGAAGCCGCCGGGCGGACCGATGAGGCCGCCATCGACCTGGCCGAGACGGCGCTGGCCCTGGCGGCGGCCTCAAAACCCGAGGTGGCCCGCGGCCCCTATCGCCGGCATCTGCAGAAACTGGCCCACGAGGTGGCCGCCTACGTCGATGGCCGCCGCGGCCCGGTGCCGTTGAAACTGCGTCACGAGGCCCTGGTGCAGGTTATCCACAAGCGGTTCGGCTATGTCGGCACGGAAGACTGTTTTGACGATATCGAAGCGGCCTCGCTGATGCGGGTGATCGACCGGCGCGGCGGCCTGCCGGTGGCCATCGGGGTGCTCTATCTGCACGCCGCGGCGCAGGCCGGGTGGGCGGCTACCGGGGTCGATTTTCCGGGGCGCTTTTTGTTGCGCCTGGATGCGGAAGAGGGCCGCTTGATCTTCGATCCCTTTGACGGCGGCCAGGAACGCACGGCGCCGGATTTGCGGCGGATGCTGAAAGCCATGGCCGGCCCCGACGCCGAACTTGACCCGGCCCACTACCATTCGGCCGGGCCGCGCGCGGTTCTGCTGAGGTTGCAAAACAACATCAAAATCCGCCACCTGGACGCCCAGCGCCCCGGCGCCGCGCTGCGCGTCTTGGAAACCATGGTCTTGCTGGCGCCGGACGACGGCGCGCTTTGGCGCGAGGTCGGCGTTCTGCATGCGCGCCTCGACCAAATCCCCGCCGCCGTCGCGGCCCTGGAGGAATGCCTGCGCCACGGCGGCTCCGAACAGGCGCGCTATCAAACGTCGGCCCTGTTACAGGAGTTGCGCGGCCGGCTGGGCTGACTATCTTCCATGGAACGCATTTTTCACCGCCGATAGAAAGGGCCCGCCATGAGCTTGAAGGTGGCCATCCAAATGGACCACGTGTCCAGCATCGATATTTCCGGCGATTCGACCTTCGTCATGGCCCTGGAGGCGCAAAAGCGCGGCCATGAGCTGTTCCACTATGAGCCGCCCCAGTTGGCCATGCGCGACGGCCGCATCGTCTCCGAAGTGCAGCCCTTGTCCGTGCGCCGCGAGGTCGGCAACCACTTTACGCTGGATGCTGCGTTTACCATGGACCTGGCCGACGCCGACGTTGTGCTTTTGCGCCAGGACCCGCCCTTTGACATGTCCTATATCACGACAACGCATCTATTGCAGCGCATCCACCCGGACACCCTGGTGGTCAACGATCCGGCCGAGGTGCGCAATGCGCCGGAGAAACTGTTCGTCACCGAGTTCGCCGAATTCATGCCGCCAACCCTGATCGCATCGGATCCGAAACTGATCACCGCATTTCGCGACGAACACCAAGACATCATCTTGAAACCGCTCTACGGCAACGGCGGCGCCGGCGTGTTTCACGTCACGCCGGGCGACGAGAACATGAACGCGCTGCTGGAAATGTTCACGGAACGCAACCGCGAACCGATCATCGCGCAAGGCTATCTGAAGGACGTGCGGGCCGGTGACAAACGCATCATCCTGATCGAC
This sequence comes from uncultured Magnetovibrio sp., assembly GCA_964595005.1. Classification (GTDB taxonomy): domain Bacteria; phylum Pseudomonadota; class Alphaproteobacteria; order Rhodospirillales; family Casp-alpha2; genus UBA3470. Next base: position 278 of record CAZQPC010000184.1, on the reverse strand, counting down.
GGGGAGATTTCCGGGGCCACCAACCGGGTGCCGCAGGAAGGCGAGGCGCGCTCCAATATGCACGTCGGCGGTCAGGCCATGAAGTCGGCGCTGACGGACCGCGACCGCGACATTTGCGCGGCCATCGGGCCGGAACTGAAGAAGCGCGGCATGATCTTCGTCGGCATCGACGTGATCGGCGGCTACATGACAGAGATCAACGTCACCTCGCCGACGGGACTGCAGGAGATCAACGAATTCGATGGGGTCTGTTTGGAGGCCGACATTTGGGATGCGAT
>CAZQPC010000183.1:0-10449 GCA_964595005.1 uncultured Magnetovibrio sp. | reverse complement strand
CCCTGTCCCTAAGGTATTGTGATAGAGGGAAAATTGTTCGAAAGGGGCGTCCATGACGCGCATTCTTGGTTCCGGTATTTTGGTGGCGCTGGTGTTGGCCGTTGCGGCCGGTGGCGCCGCGCCGGCGCGGGCCGTCGACAAGTATCAGTTCATGAAGGCGTCCGAGAACCGCGTCTGGCGTCTCAACAAGGAGAGCGGCGAGATCACCGTCTGTACGCTGCGTGGCGAACGCCTTTTGTGTGCCATGTCATCGGAAGCGGCGATCCCGCCGCCGCGCAGTTATGCGGAAATCAAGGCCGCCGAACAGGCCACCAAATACAAGGCCCGCGAAGAACGCCAAGAGCAGGACGAAAAGGAGATGAAAATCCTGACCCGCGTTTTGGATTTCTTCAAGGAGATGATCGCCATGGCCAAGGACCAGATGCCGGAATAATCCGCCGGCTTCATCATGCGCTTCGATAAACAGGACCTGGATTGGGCCGCCGGCGAAGGCCATATGACGGCTGAACAGGCAGATGCCCTGTGGGCGGCGCTGCAAACGCGGCGCACCGAACGTCCGCATTTCAGCGCCGTGCACATCGCCTATTTCGCCGGCGCGCTGTTGGTCATCGGCGCCATGGGCTGGTTCATGGGGACGGCCTGGGAAGCGCTGGGCGGTGCCGGTATTTTCGCCATCTCGGTCGTTTACGCCGCCGGTTTCACGGTTGTCGGGCGGCGTCAATGGAACCGGCCCGGCGGACGGGTGCTGGGCGGTCTGCTGATCGCTGTCGCGGTGGCCATGACACCACTCGCGACCTACGGTCTGCAACGATGGCTTGGGATCTGGCACGGCGATGATCCGGGCAACTACCGCGATTTCCATGTCTGGATCCGATCCGGCTGGTTCACGATGGAGCTGGCGACCGTCGGCGCCGGTCTGCTGGCATTGCGCTATGTCAGATTTCCGTTCCTCTGCGCGCCCGTGGCTTTCGCGCTTTGGTATATGAGCATGGATCTGACACCGATCATCGCCGGCGGCGATTTCGACTGGCATTTGCGCAAACTGGTATCGGTATGGTTCGGTCTGGCGATGATCGCCGGCAGCTACCTGATCGACCGCCGGACCACGGAGGATTTCGCCTTCTGGGGGTACTTGTTCGGCCTGATCGCCTTTTGGGGTGGATTGAGCCTGATGAGCTCGGACAGTGAGTTGAGCCGGTTCTTCTACTTCGCGATCAACGTCGCGCTGATCTTCGCCGCCGTGTTCCTGCGCCGCCGCGCCTTCCTGGTTTTCGGGGCGCTCGGATGTTGTGGCTATATCGGCTATCTGGCCGGCGATTTATTTGAAGACTCGTTTCTGTTCCCGTTCGTTCTGACCGGCTTCGGCATCGCCATCATCGGCCTTGGGGTTGTGTTGAAACGTCACGGCGCCCGTTTCGAACAAGCGGTCATCGACGGCCTGCCGCCGGCGCTGCGCCGCCTGCGCCCGGCGGAACGAGACCATTGACATGAGATCATGCGGACGGCAAGCCGGCCACTGTCCGCAATCATCACCGGCGCGGAAAAAATCAACTGGGCGTCTCGAAGAAGTTTTGAATGATTTTGATGTCCATTTCTTCGTGCATGCCGACCGCCAGGATTTGAGTGACATGTTGTCCGTCGCCGCCAAAGGGAATCCGCAGAAAGTGATATTCGAATTTTTTTCCATCCGCGTCTGAAAAGTCCGTCGTTACGAAATGCACGGGCAGACCCTTTTCGGCGATCATCGAATATTCATCAAAAATCTTTCGTGAAAGCTCGTTGGGCGTCACATCGCGTATCGATAGGCCCGTATAATCCTTGCCCTGCAAAGCCGTTCTGGCGGTTCCCCAAAATCTATAAATGAAGTCCAATGAGTCTTGCGTGACATCAACGACGACGCACCAGGGAATGACATCGACCGGCAGTTCCATCCAATCGAAGGCCGACCATTGGGGCATTTGCTTTTCGCCCCGCAACTGCTGCCAATAGTCATACACGCGACGCAGGCCGTCGCTCATCTGGCTGGTATCGAGTACAGGGTGTTCCATTTTTGAGGGGCTTCCCGATGGCTCACAGATAGGCCCGGCAATCACTCACGGTGCAAGCCTCATTTCACCCGAAGTGATCGGCCCAATGCATTGTAGATCAAAAGATGTTGAGCGTGGAGAAAATTGCGGTCCGGTTTCGCGCCGCAACCGGTCAGAATTGGGTTAACTGTTGGCGTCAAGATGTCTCATGAATCCGGCCGGGATCAGTGTCTTGGGCGTGCGGGTTGCCCGTGCTCGCGGCCCCTTCGCAGGTTGCCTGGATATAGCCGGTTGACGCTTGGGTTTGGGTGCGTGGGGAAAATAATTTAATAATTGACGAAATATTGGGCGAGAATTCTATTTTCATGGCTCGGATTGGGCGATTCAGAAACATCTTTCCACCGGTTCCTGCCTATGCTTTGCGGCAATGTCGATTGTCATAAGGGGACAGCCGTGAAAGACAATTACTACTTCGACAATGCCGCAACGACCTGGCCAAAGCCGGAACCCGTCTATCAGTTCATGGATACGTTTTTCCGCAGCCACGGTGTCAATCCGGGCCGCGCCGGGCACCAGATGGGGGTCGAGGCGGAAACCATGGTTGGCGAGACGCGGCGCCTGTTGGCGCAGTTTTTCGGTTTCGGTGGTGATCCGCACCGCGTCGTCTTTACCCAGAATGCAACGGATTCGCTGAACATGGCGATCTTCGGGCTGGTCGGTGCGGGTGATCACATGGTGATCACGCGGCTCGAACACAATTCCGTGCTGCGTCCGGCCAACCACCTGGAACGCGAAAGCGGTGTCCAGGTGAGCCGTGTCGGCGGCGATAGGCAGGGGTATGTGGACCCCGAAGACATCCGCGCCGCGATCCGGCCCGAAACCAAGGTGGTTGTCGTCAATCATGCGTCGAACGTGCTGGGGGCGGTGCAGGACATGGCGGCCATCGGCGCCATCGTCGCCGGGACGGATGCGGTTCTCATCGTCGACACCTGCCAGACCGCCGGCGTTTTGCCGATCGACATGGATGCCTGGCACATCGACGTTTTGGTGTTCACCGGCCACAAGGGCCTGTTCGGACCCATGGGGATCGGCGGCATGGTGGTCCGCGAGGGTGTCGACATGCGCCCCGCCCGGGTTGGCGGCACCGGGGTCGATTCGATCTCGCCGTTCCAGCCCGATGAATACCCCTTCCGCCTGGAGGCCGGCACCGTTTGCATCCCCGGTATCGCCGGATTGAACGCCGCCCAGAAGTGGTTCGCCGATTTTGGCCGCAATGGCAACGGCGCCGATCTGAGTCACGCCGAAGCCTGCCGCAAGGCCCTGGTCAATGTCCACGCCACGGAGACCGGGCGGGTCAATGATCTGGCCCAGGCCTTCGCCGCCACCGAGGGCATCACGGTTCACGGCCCGGGCGGCAACAGTCCTCGTGTCGCCACCCTGTCGATCTCCTTCGACGGCCTGGCCGCCGATCAGGCCGGCGCCATGCTGGATGCGGATCATGAGGTCTGCGTGCGCCCCGGGCTGCATTGCGCGCCTTTGGTTCACGAGGACCGCGACACCACGGCCGGCAACGGTCTGGTGCGGTTTTCTCCCGGGTATTTTACCGACGACGAAGACATGGAGCGCGCCATTGAGGCCGCCGCCGCCGTTGCCGCCTTTGCCAACCGCCGGGCCTGAGCGAGAGGACCTTTCAGGGACCGCCAAGCGGCCCCTGTAAACACCGCGCAAATTTCTGCTATGGTCGGCCGATGATCATCGCAGATGCTGATCCCGAATTCCGCGGCGGGCCGGCCCAGGTCGGCCTGCAGCGTGCGGTCTGGGCGCGGACCTGGGAAACCACCGATACGCCCGGCCTCACCCACGGCGGCCGCCTGGTCGGCGTTGATGAACTGGACCGGCTTGGCGATGCCGTGGTCGAACGCATTTACGCCGCCATGGGGGCGGTCATCGTCAAGTTCATTCCCGCCGACGCGGAAGCCGATTTCATCGATCGTTTCCATGCACCGGAACGGCGCTTTAGGGCCTGGGATGTGTTCGTCGGCGGCGCCGAGGCGCGCCAGGCGTCGGCGGAATATGTCAGCAATTTTGACCTGCCTGACGGTTGGCGATTGTCGCTCCTCGATGCCGATGCCCCGGCCGAAACCATCGCGGAGGTCCAGGATGTTCAGGAGATTTCCGGCGTTGCCCCGGTGCCCGGGTATTACCAGCGCGGCCATGCGGTGCCGGCGGTGGTCGCCCTGTTGGCCGATGATGGCGGAAAAATCGTCGCCACGGCACAGGGCCAGCAGCGCCACCACGCGGCCGGGCCCTGGTCCGGGTATATCTTTGGCGGCATGGCCGCCGTGCATCCCGATCATCGGCGCCGCGGGTTCGGCACCTTGATCAACGCCCACATGGTCGACCAGGCCTTCGCCCGGTTGGACTGCGCCGTTGTTTATGAACACGCCCGCAAGGACAACCAGGCCTCACGTGGGATGATCGAAGCCAGCGGCTTGCACCTGGATAAACATTATCGCTGCGTCATGTTCCACGACGCAACGCGGTTCGGCGAGGAATTCACCAAGTAGGCGGTGCTCAGGCGGCAAGCACCGAGCTTAACCCGGAAAGTGCCGTATCAATATCATCGGCACTGACGTCAAGATGGGTCACGGCGCGAAACCGCTGGCGGCCGGACACGCCGATGCGGATACCGTGATCGGCCCACAGACGTTCGTGCAGCTGCTGGGCGGTCATGCGGTCTTCGGCGACATTGAAATAGACCATGTTGGTCTGCGGCAAACCGTACTCCAGCATGAGGCCGTCCAGGTTGGCGATCCCTTCGGCCAGCTTACGGGCGTTGGCATGGTCGTCGGCCATGCGCTCGATGTTGTGTTCCAGGGCATAGACGCCGGCGGCGGCAATAATGCCGGCCTGGCGCATGGCGCCGCCGAACTGGTGTTTGAAACGGCGCGCTTTGTTGATGAAATCGGCACTGCCGGCCAGCACGGCGCCGACCGGGCAGCCGAGGCCCTTGGAAAGATCGATCCAGAGGCTTTCACAGGGCGCCGCGAAATCGGCCGCTGAGACGTTGGAGGCGACCACCGCGTTGAGCAGGCGCGCGCCGTCCATATGCAAAACCAAATTGTGATCGCGCGCCGCTTCGCCGACGTCATCGATGGTTTCGCGCGGCCAGATGGCACCGCCGCCGGCGTTGGCCGTCTGTTCGATGGAGACCAGCGCGGATTGGGGCACGTTGTGGCGGTCTGTCGGACGCACCGCGCGGCGCACCATGTCGCCGGTGAAGATACCGTTTTCGCCGTCCAGAATGCGGGTCATGACACCCGACAGGGCAGCCGGTCCGCCGGCCTCCGAATGCAGGGTGTGGCATGTCTTGTCCAGGATCACTTCCTGGCCCGGCTCGGTCCAGACCCGGTAGGCGATGGCGTTGCCCATGGTGCCCGACGGCAAGAACAGGGCGGCTTGTTTGCCCAGCAGTTCACTGGTCATGTCTTGAAGCCTGCGCACGGTCGGGTCTTCGTCGCGTTGTTCATCACCAACCTCCGCCTCGGCGATGGCGCGGCGCATTTCCGCTGACGGTTTGGATTTGGTGTCGGAATAGAGATCGATGCGCGGCGGTGGCATGGCGGGCGGCATGGTGGACTCCCTGAACAGGTCTTGAAGGTCTGTCTTTCAGGGAAGTTTAACGCCTTGCGGCATCGCTGAACAGGCTCAGGCGGCGGCCTTGGCGTCTTCACCGATCAGATCGGCGGCCTTTTCGGCGATCATGATGGTTGGTGCATTGGTGTTCCCCGACACGATGGCCGGCATCACCGAGGCATCGACGACACGCAAGCCTGAGACGCCGTAGACGCGCAGCCGCGCATCGACGACGGCGGTCTCATCGGATCCCATCTTACAGGTGCTGGTCGGGTGGTAGATGGTTTGGGCGATGTTGCGGGCACTGTCCAAAAGCTCGGCATCGGTCTGTATTTCCGCACCCGGAAGATGCTCGCGGACGATGAATGGCTTTAGGGCGTCCGTTGTCACCAGACGCCGGGTGAACTTCAGCGCGTCGACGGCGGTCTGCTGATCGCGCGGTGTCGACAGATAATTCGGATGGATGGCCGGATAGGCTTTCGGATCGGGTGAGGTGATTTCGATGCGACCCTTGCTTTCCGGCCTCAATTGACAGACCGACAATGTGACGCCGGGGAAGTCATGCATTTCAATTCCTGGTTTGTCGGCGCTCAGGGGTTGGAAGTGGTACTGAATGTCGGGTGTTTCCAGATCAGGACGCGAGCGCGCGAAAATGCAGACTTGGGAGGCGCCCATGCTCATGGGGCCCGTGCGGCTCAGGACGTACTGCAGGCCGATTTTCATGCGCCGGAAGAAACTGTTGATCTCTTCGTTGAGCGTCGGCACGTTGACCTCGTAGACCGTGCGGATTTGCAGGTGGTCTTGCAGGTTTTCGCCGACACCTTGCAATGCCTTGACGACGGGTATGCCGTGGCCCTGTAAAAGCGCGCCGGGGCCGATACCGGAAAGCTGCAGAATTTGCGGCGACCCAATGGCGCCGGCGGCCAAAATGACCTCGCCGCCGGAATTTAGGCCATAGCGCTGCGCCGCGCCTTTCACGGAAATGGCGATACCGGTCGTCTGCGTGCCATCAAATAGGACCTTTTCGACCAGCGCATGTGTGACGATGGTTAGGTTGCGGCGGTTCTTGATGGGGTTCAGGAAGCCGACCGCCGTCGAACACCGCCGGCCGTTGCGGGCCGTTTGCTGAAAGTACCCGGCACCTTCCTGTTTGGCGCCATTGAAATCCTCGTTGCGCGGCACGCCCATTTCTGCGGACGCGGAAATCAGGGCTTCGCAGATGTCGCGCTTCGCCCGCATGTTCTGGACGGCAAGACCGCCGCCGGCACCGTGGTAGGCGTCGGCACCGTTCTGTTGGTCTTCCGAGCGCAAGAAGTAGGGCAGGACATCGTCGTAGGACCAGCCGGTGTTGCCCAACTGGCGCCAGTGATCGTAGTCCTCGCGTTGTCCGCGGATGTACAAAAGGCCGTTGATGGAACTGGACCCGCCCAGGGTCTTGCCGCGCGGCCAATCGATGGCGCGGCCGTTGAGGCCGGGGTCCGGCTGGGTCTTGTAACTCCAATCGGTGAGCGGATTGTGCAGGGTTTTGAAATAGCCGACGGGAACGTGGATCCAGGGATACCAGTCGCGGCCGCCGGCCTCCAGCAAGAGCACGCGTTTTGACGGATCGGCGGACAAGCGATTGGCCAATACGCATCCCGCCGATCCGGCACCGGCGATGATGTAGTCGAACTTTTCCGCCCACTCAGTCATTTTATCACGTCCATGCTATTCCATGATTTCGTCGTCAACAGGATCAGATCACCGGAGAAAATTATAACATAAAAGAACTTAATAATCAATAATGATAATTATACGTATCTATAATGATAATTATATTAAATTCAAAATGCTCAAACGGTGTGATCCGTGAACCCACTGGCGCCCCCACGGCGCCCGCGCGACAGCACGATTTGCGCCGCGGGCGCTGGCCACTGTGCCTTGTCTGTGCGAAATTCGAACCAAGCGGACGGTGAACAGGGGCGCGGCAATGGCGGACACGGGAACTGAGAAAGGATCGCGGTCGCTGCGCGCCCTGGAGGTGCTTGAGGCCTTGGTCTCGGCTGACCGGCCCATGACCATCGCCGATATCATGGCCGCCACGGCCTTGCCGAAGGCCACCGTGCACCGGCTTTGCGCATTGCTGGAAAGGGATGGTTTTTTGGTCCCCGAAGTCGGCGGCAAGGGCTTGAGTTTGGGGCACCGCTCACGGGCTTTGGCGCTGGGGGTCATGGCCATGGGCGGCGTTGATGCCTTCCGCCATCGGGTTCTTGTCGAAGTCTCCCGGGAAATCGGTGAGACGTGCAATCTGACGGTACCCCAGGGCAGCGAAATTCTTTACGTGGACCGGGTCGAAACCGAATGGCCGCTCAGGACCCAACTGCCGGTCGGCAGCCGCGTGCCCCTGCATTGCACGGCCAGCGGAAAATTGTATTTGAGTTCCCTGCCGGCGGCGCGCCGGCGCAAGTTGATCGCCAGCCTGCCATTGGAGGCCCACACGCCGACGACGATCACCGGTCTGGCCCGGCTGACCGATGAGATTGATGCCATTCGTCGCGACAAAGTCGGCATCGACAATGAAGAATTCGTCACCGGCATGGTCGCCGCGGCTGTCCCTATTACCGATGCCCGTGGCCGCATGGCCGCCATGCTGGCCGTCCATGCACCGGTCATCCGCATGGATGTCGACGCCGTATTGGCGCAGGTCCCGGCGTTGCGCCGCGCGGCCGAAAAGATTTCCGCAGATCTGGATGGTTGACCGCGTCCCTCGCCGGTGGTGAAACTGGCGCCGGATCACAGAATTTGGAGCCTCGCGCCATGGCCATAAAAACCACCTGCATCGGCGCGTTCCCTAAGCCCGATTGTCTGCCTGAATTTGACTGGTTTCAGGCCGACGGCGGGCCCGACACGGCGCATCCGACGGCCCGCTACGCCGCCGCCATCAAGGAAATGGGCGCCGCCGCCGAAGACCGTTTCATCGAAGCCGCAAGGCGGGTGATCGACGATCAGGTGAGCGCCGGCATCGATATCGTCACCGACGGCGAGGTGCGGCGCGAGAATTATATTTATTACCATTGCCGTCAGCTGGCCGGGTTCGACTTCGAAAACCTGACCGAGCATGAAGTGCGCGGCGGCAACTATATGGCCTGGCTGCCGACCATCCGCGGCCCGGTCAGCGCCAAAGGCCCATTTCTGCCTCATGATTGGCAGGCGTCACAGGCGCTAACCGACGCCCCGGTGAAGATCACCGTCCCCGGACCCATGACCATTGCGGACAGCGTTGCCGACGCCCATTACGGTGACGCCAAGGCGGCCGGCGCCGACCTGGGCGATGCCATTAACGTCGAGGTGCGGCGCCTGGCCGACGCCGGGTGCCGTCACATTCAGATCGATGAGCCGTTGTTTGCGCGCCGCGTCGATGACGCCCTGGCCTATGGTTTCGACAATCTGGAGCGCTGTTTTCACGGCTGTCCCACGACCGTCACGCGGGCCGTACATATGTGTTGCGGCTACCCCGACCGTCTCGACAATCCCAATTACCCGAAGGCCCCGAAGAACAGTTATTTCGATCTGGCGGAAGCCATCGACCGTTCATCGATCGCGGCCGTGTCCGTGGAAGACGCCCATCGGCCCAACGATTTGAGCCTGTTGGAAAAATTCTCCAAGACGGCAGTGATTTTCGGCGTCGTCGCCATCGCCAAAAGCCAGGTGGAAAGCGTTGACGAACTTCGGGACCGTTTGTCGAAGGCGCTTAACCACATAGACCCGGACCGCCTGATCGCCGCCCCGGATTGCGGTTTGGGACTTCTGGGCCGCGATTTGGCCATCGCGAAGCTCAGGAACATGGCCGAGGCGGCCCACAGCCTGGCATAGTTTTTCCGGGATCGCCGAGACGGGTAATTCATTTTGTCGTTGATTTCTTCGCCGCGGTTGGCAGTCTAGGATGGCAGCGAAGGAGGCGTTTTCGGATGATCCACGCCAAAGGATATGTATCAGGCCTGAAGTTGGCATTGCTTGTGGCGCTATTTTTTGTGCACGCGGCGCCCGTGGCCGTGGCCGCTGACGAGGCGGCGGCCCAGGAGGCCAAGGCCTTTGTCACCGAATTGGCCGAGCAGACCGTGCAATCCCTGACCGAGAAAGGCATCGATAAGACGGAGCGCCGCAAACGGTTCCGCACCCTGATGTTGGAGAACTTCGCCTTCCAGGGGATCGCCAAATGGGTCCTGGGCCGCTATTGGCGCCGCGCCAGCGCCGATGAGCGGACCGAGTATCTGAAGCTTTTCGAAGATCTCATGGTGGTCATTTATGCGGACCGGTTTGCCAAATATTCGGGCGAAAAGTTGGATATCGGCAAATCAGAAATTCGCGGCGCCAATGACATCCTTGTTCATACCGTCATCAACAGGCCTGAGGGCTTGAAGCCGGTGGCTGTGATTTGGCGCATGCGGCAACGCGAAGATACGTTCAAGATCGTCGATCTCATGGTCGAAGGCCTCAGCATGGGTCTGACCCAGCAAAAGGAATTCTCCTCGGTCATCCGCCAAAACGGCGGCCGCGTTCAGGGCCTTTTGGATGAACTGAAAAAGCGCCTGGCCGCGAATTCTTGAGCGGGCTTGGCCGCACGGATAACCGAAGCCCATGAACACTGCCCCGCAGTCCGGCGTCGAAACGCCGTCTGGAAAGGATGCCGATTACGAGAATTTTCCCGTCGGCTCTTGGCTGTTGCCGGCGGCGCTGCGCCCGCATATTGCGACGTTCTATCGTTTTGCCCGGGCCATTGACGACATCGCCGATAATCCGGCGTTGG
>CAZQPC010000182.1:0-10459 GCA_964595005.1 uncultured Magnetovibrio sp. | reverse complement strand
TCGAACAGACCATCCAAGGCAGCTTCGCCTTCAAGCCGGCGAACCGGGATGTGGACATCATGCTGTTCCCGGCCATTGATCCGGGCAGCAACAAAGTTGCCTGGCAGGTGGCGCTGCGGGTTGCGGACTTCCGGTTTTCACAATTGATCAAGGGTGCAGGCAAGGTCCTGGATACCCTGGCGCCGGATGAGTTTCTGTTCACGCTCTCCATGGCCGATCTTGAATTTCCCGAAGAGAACCTGCCGGCTGGTGCGCTGCGCTTCTATGCGAAGACATTGGGTGACGGGTTGAGCCGCGTCACGGTACCGGAGAAAACGCTGGCTTTGAAGCCGGGCGCCAACATGCACGCTTTGCAGGAATTCGCGGAAAACAAGCTGATGGCGAACGCCCGGCAATTGACCGGCATGAAGGAAAATGCCGTGTTGCTGTTCGGCTCCTTGGGCTCGCCCTTGCTGAATATCCTGTTCGATGTGAAGTCCGAGCAGTTAATGAACATCCGCAACGCCGGCGTCAGTGCCGATATGCTGATCAAGGCCTATTTCCCGCCCATATCGCCCTGGTACCTGCCATCCACGGACCGCTGGAAGGTCAAATCCTCGCAGCTGGTTTTGTCCATGGCCGGTTCCGTGGGGGTCAGTGGCGCGGTGGTGTCCGTGTGCTTTAACGCGTTGGTCCCGACCAAGCTCGACGGCGCCGACATGCTGTTCAATTCCTATGTCATGTTCACCGGCGGGATTGGGGACGGTGGCGATTCCGGGTGCGGCGCTGCCGGGGCCGGGGATTCCATCGTCGGCACGGCCAAGACCGTATCGGAAAACCTGCAGGCCTTGGTCAACAAGGACCGGGAACGGCGGCGCAAAAACCGCGAAGCCATCGCCCAGGCCGCCGATGAAGACGAAAAGCAAGCGGCGAAGAACGGTGACGGCAAAGCCGGAGAGTCTACAGAAGATAAAGGCGAAGGGTACGAAGCCGCCGTCGACAAGATGTTTACCAATGCAGGCGCGGAGGACGCCAAGAACGATAAGAAACACGCGTCCAACATGGAAACAAAAGACGATGACGGGACTGAGAATAAGGACGACAAGAAATCCGGTAAGAAAAGCAAGGCCGCCAAGGTGGCCGCCTATTTCAAGAACAACGTCGGCCTGACGGCGGAAATCTTCGGCCAGATGGTCGGTGAATGGAACGAGCCCTTCGATGTCAAAGGCATGGCGCTTTACGACACGCGCATGAAGGTGTCCATCGAATATTCGGGCGGCGTCCCGGATTTCACCACGGGTCTGTATGCCAAGGGCAAATACAAGGGCAAGGTCATGGGCTTCGGCCTGAACTGCTATTGGCAATACGTGACGACGACAACCGAAGGCGTGCCCATTTGGGCGTGCATTCCCGGCGTCACGGCGGATATGGAAAGCGTGTCGGCCAATGACGCCGTGGAGCTGATGAAGCTGGTGGCCTGCGCCATGAACCCCTATGCCGCGGTGACCTGCGCCGCACTTCTTGCCGCCAATGACGTCAATGTACGCACCGGCGGTCGGGACTATGCGGCCCTTTTGAAGCTGCCGCCCGAGGTCAATGACATCCTTTACTTCAAGGACTTCAAGGTCAGCTTCGCCGTCCCTGGCAAGGGTGACGACGAAGACCTGGGCATCGAGGAAGGCGTGGCGGCTTCGGGCATGCTGCACCATTACAACAAGCTGCTGGGTAAGGGTTACGGCGTGTTGAATACGTCGGGCCTTATGTTCAGGGTCTATGTGCCCGGCTTCCAGTTCAGCGGCATGACCCTCAAGGACGCAACGGTCGAACTAAGCGCCAATCTGGATGACGAAAGCCCGCGCTTCACCGTCGAAGGCGGCGTCCAGGGTTTTGAGGATGGCCTGGACCAGCGCCTGAAGGTACGTCTGGATAAGTACCGCATGGTGGGCATGGTCGATTCGAAGCTGTTCAATTTGTACGAGGCCCGCGCCGCCGTGCTGGCCGATATCCGCCAAACCGGTGATGACGTGATCAAGGAGCAAGGCTGGTCGGCGGATTCCGACGGCGTTATTTCCACGGCCAAGGACGACAAGCTGGTGCTCGGTATGCGCCCGGCCAAGCGCTCCAAGGACAAGGACGCCAAGACCACAGATGAGGCCCAGGACGTGGTGCTGGAGAAAAGGGGCGACGCGTCGAGCTATCATCAGCAATGGATCTTTGATGAGGGCATCATCGCCAGCGCCGAGAACGACAAGGTACTGACGGTGGTCAAAGGCAAGCTGAAGGCCCTGCCGGAAGACAAGAAGCTCGAAGACGAGCAGACCTGGGAGTTACCGGAAGACGGCAGCATCAATCACCCGGCCACCAACAAAGTGTTGCAGATCAAAAGCGCCAAGGACGGCGCCGCAATCGAATTCAAGACAGCCAAATACCAGGATTCGAAAATTCCCGTGGTCGGCATGGCCGCCTTGTTTAAGGAAGACTTCAAGAACCAAATCGAGACGGCGGCCAGCCGGGTCGCCAACTCGTCCCACGAAGAACGCAAACAGGTCATTCTCAAGGGCGTCGATGTAACCAAGCAAGCGGCGGTAAAATTGGCGGCGGTGGCAAAGGACGCGGCCAAGAAGGAAAGCGACGGACGGACGCTGCGCAAGGCCTATGCGGTGATGAAGTCGGAAATCGACCGCGATCTGGGGCGCATCGACAAGGCCTACAAACTGGCCAAGGCCGCCACCCAGAAAACCAAGAAAGGCAGCGCCGCGACGGCCAAGGTATTGGGCCAATTGAGTAAGGATTTGGCTGTGCGGATCAATGCCGACGTGCGTCAGGCATTGGCCCCGAAAATTGCCGCCATCACGAAAGGGATTGGGGCGCATCTTTCGCGTATTGACGTGGACGGCCCGACCGCGCGCGCCAATGTTTTGGGTGCGCGTATCGCCAGCAGCAAGGCCGCGCTGAAAACCGTTGAAAAGGGTAAGAATTCGGCTTGGCGCGAAAATGACCGGGCGAAAAAGCGGCGCGCGCAAGCCCTCCAATTGCGCAATTCCCTCACCAAGCGCATGAACGACTTGAAGAAAAAATACAAAGTCAGTTCCTTGCCGCAGCCGAACGCGCAACATGCATCGCGGTTCGGGCCACGGCTGAACCTGGTTCATGGGCTCATGCTTCGGGTTAACTTTCTTGATGACGTGAAAAAGAAGGTCGACGGCGCCGTCAATAAGGCGACAAAGGGACGCATTCATGGGCTGCATTCGAGCCCGCCGGCACCGGGCCGCGGTATGTTTTCGAAACACCCTCCGCCTTCACCAGGTGTTCTGGGTTTCTCGCCCGTTAAAATCCCCAGTAATGCGAAGGCGCAGGCACAGGCGCAATACAATCTTTTGAAGGCGCAATTGGCCAAAGCGAAGAACGATTATGCCTACTTCGGCAAGGAAATGGACCGGTTTGGACCATTGCATGGCAAGTTCAATGCAAAATTCACAACGATGGACCAAACGATCAAACGCCTTGAAAAAGAACTTAGGTCAGCTCAATCGAAAGCAAAATCAAGCGCCGGACAAGCTGCGGGATTGATCTCAAACCTGAAATCCGCCCAAGCGTCAATAGTGATCACCAATGTGGCGTTCACGTCAAAGCCGGAAGATCTCTTCAAACATGGAAAAGCCGGCGTTCAATTGGCCTATAGCTTTGTCGGCGGCAAAGGCAAATCCCCGCGCCTGGACTGGGATTTTAACAAGCCGAAACAAAGCGTTCAGAAAATGGCCAAATATTTTCTCGGCCACAAAAACTTATTAGCTCTGGAGAAGAAATCGAAAGCCAAGCCGGCCCCGGTCAAAGCCAAGGCCGGAGCCTTGTGGGTTGTCCGCAAAGACGGAAAGTTGGATTACTTCCATCATAACGAAAGCTACAAATTCAAAACCGCCAACAAGAAGATTGGCACGGGCTGGCATGGCTTCGCCCATGTCTTCAGTGGCGGCGGCGGGTTGATCTATGCCCTCAAAAAGAACGGTGATTTGTTCGCTTACCAACAGAACGACAAACAAAAATTCGTGTTTACCAGCGTTCATATTTATCGCGGTTTGGTCAATGTACGTGACGCGTTTTCGGCCGATGGCATTATTTATATCGTCAAGAATAATGGTCACTTAAGGCTGTTTCGCCATGATTCCAACTTCGGATGGAACTTAACCAACCATCCCATGGGTGACAGTTGGAACGTCGGGATCAAACGGGTCTTTGGAACGGGCGGTGGAAACCTGTTTGCCGTTCGCAATGATGGATCCTTGGAAGCTTACAAACACCACGCCGGGCTGGGGTGGCTTTACACCAATCGAAAAATTGCTACGGGGTGGGACAAAGACACCGCCGTCGTTGGCGGTGCGGGCGGGGTGATCTATTCGGTCGCCGCAAATGGGCATTTGCTCTATTCCCAGTTGGGTGCTGAAAACAGGTTTTCCGTTTACCGAAAGAAAATTGGCTCCGGTTGGGGCCCCGCCCATGTAAAAGAATTGTTTGCCGCCGCCCCCGGGTTTGACCCACTGTTTACCCATCCCAGCATGATCCGTCAGGCGACCGAGACTAAGGATGGGCTGGTGCGCGGGCTGTCGGCCAAGAATGTCGGCGGCATGCCGAAGCCGCCTATCGTGCTCAATGACATGTTATTGTTCAAAGCGCATAACGCCTATCTCTCGGCAGACCGGACCGGCGTCGTGCAGATGGATGGATTGAAGCCGCAAGCCCGTCATCAGCTGGTCATTCTGGACGCCAAGGCCGGCGCGCCAAACAGGAAGCCCCTGCACTTTGGCGGCACCCATACCTTCAGAACCTTCACGGCGCGGCGGTTCCTGCAAGCTTGGCCCGGTGAGGATCACGGCAAAATCTACCGCTACGTGGCCAATCGATATGTCTGGGACGATTACGGCATGGGGATCAAGCGCAACATGGAAATCAGCCGTCCAAAAGTACCGGACAAAAGTTGGGTGTTCTTGGGAGATTTGGCTTATGGACACCGGGCGCGTTTCCCCCATCTAGGCGTTGTCTTCAAGGACGACAAAAATATCTTTCGCCGGCCCGTTGATTATTGGGGGTTCTGGGATCCGAAACCGGGCCATCGCATGAATATGGCACAGTTTAAGTGCCCGGGCGGCTGGGTGCCCATGGGCGTCTTCGCCTTCAGGGAATGGGGGCCCTATGAAGATAAATCAGATGTTCATCAAGGGCGCTGTATCCGTAATACGTATGCTGATTTCCTCAAGGGATCGTGGTGGGATGCGACGTTCGCGGTATGGCGCGAAAAGAGCCAAGGTAAGTATGTGACGGTTCTCAATAAGGATGCGTCGATAAAATATCCCTTGGCATTCGGCCACCGCCTATGGGCCATGCAGGCCCTGCCCACAAGCCGGCATCCTAAAACCTGGTCGAACGGCTCTTGGTTCTTGAACAAACGGTTTTTTGAGGACTTCTCTTATTACGCCGAGAAAAATCAGGTCCGCGCGCGGGTCGGCAAGACCGGCAAGGGCGTCAAGGAGTGGCGTTTCCAGATTCTCAATGCGGCCAACGTGAAGGACCGCAGGCGCATGGGCAGCGGCGGCAAGATTAAGCTACGCAGCATCGCCACGGGCAAATATGTGAGAACCAACGGCCGCACCGTCATTGCGAATGTCAGCGCCAAAGACGCCACCGTGTTCACCGTGCGGTCCATAGGACAATGGAAATGAGAGTATTCACACCGACGATCTTAATGGCCGCCCTGGTATCTTTACCGGCCGCGGCTGCAACCAAGGACGCCGACTACAAGAACTTGTTCGCAAAGGCGCAGAAAGCCTATGCGACGGCCTCCGAGGGTACCCAATTTGCGAACACCCAGGTGGAACATTTGCCGGCACATCGAAAGAAACTGCTGGTGGTCAAATCGGCTGTCGAGAAGGCCGACGCCATCGTCAAGGACGACCTCAGGCGCATCGCGGCGCTTCGCAAATACTTGAAGGAACTGCCGGGCTTGATGAAAAAAGGCGAGGCCCAGGTTAAGAAGGACATCGCCGACGTGAAGCTGTCCAGCGGCGTTCATATCCGCAAGGCCATGTTCCGCATGACCCTGGATTTCCGTGGCGACCAGGGCCGCGACGGGGCGCTTTGGTTGGATGCCAATGTGTTCGGCATCGACAAGCAGATCAAGACGGCTTGGAATTTCGACGACGTGAAGCCGCAAATGGAAAAGCTCGGCCGTTTGCTGGCGAATATGGCGCTGGCCGAAGCCAACTATAAAGCCAACCAATTGGGCATTGATGTCAACCAGGTCAAAGCCGCCGCCACCGGCACGGGCAGCGTCCTGAAAGCCGGCTGGAAAACCACCAAGGACTTTGTCGATCATGATGTCGTCACGGCGCTAAAGGGCCTCAAAATTCAAGTCGACCACGCGGGTAAAAACTAACAACGAATTTGGAAAATATTTTTTTCCCGCGTGCTCATTTCGATTGGCCTCGGGGCCGTCATCTAGAATAATCCGTGCCTGATCATTAATTCGAAAGGCCGGCCATGAACGACGATGCCATCGCCAACCTCGCCGATCCGACAACGTTGCGTGTCGGCATCAACCTTGGCAACATTCTGCTGGTCACCGGCACCAGCGCAAACGGCGACCCTGAGGGTGTCGCGCCGGACATGGCCCGGGCCCTGGCCGAGCGCTTGGGCGTCGGTGTCAAGTACGTCACTTACGCAACCCCCGGCGAAGTCGCCGACGCGGCAGAACGCGGCGAATGGGATATCGGCCTGATCGCCATTGAGCCGAAACGCGCCGAGGTGATCGCCTTTTGCGACGCCTATGTGGAGATCGAGGCAACCTATCTGGTGCCGGAAAATTCTCCCTTCCAGACCATGGACGATGTCGACCAGCCGGGCGTCCGCATCGCCGTCTCGGAGCGCGCCGCCTATGATCTGTATCTCAGCCGCACCTTGAAGCACGCGACGTTGCACCGCGGGCCGGGCCTTGCCGGCGCCTTTGAATTGTTCGTCACGGAAAAATTGGACGCCCTGGCCGGCCTAGTGCCGGCGCTGAAGGAAAATACGGCGAAGCTGCCCGGTTCCCGGGTCATGGACGGCCGTTATACCTCGGTCCGCCAGGCCATCGGCACGAAACATGACAACCCGGCACTGAACGCCGCCGCCGAGGCCTTCATCAAGGACGCGAAGGAAAGCGGCCTGGTTGCCGAACTTTTGGAGAAGCACGGCGTCAGTGGGAAACTGGCGGTCGCCACCGATTCCTGAGGCATCGACGCCGTAAAATCAGTGTCATCGACAGGCTCCGGCCAATCCGTGGCGGTGTGCCCGGTGGGCAGCAGATCCTGCGGCGAACCTGCCGGGCCTCGACAGATGAAAATCGAAATTGCGGCCGTGGAGATGGTGCCGTCGATAGACGCTTATTCGGCCGCCGCCGCGGCTGTCATGAGCGTCCACGCGAGGGTGCCGCGCCGTTTCAGGTTGGCCTCAAACTCCTCGGGGAAATTCGGTGCCACCGCACCGACGACCACGTCGTTCGCCAACAGGGCGTCGGACCAGGCGCCGACAAGCGGGAAATCGCGGAGAAGTCCCGTTTGCATAACGTTTTCCACAATCGAGAAGCGCTGCAGGAAAGGCCCATAAGCGGCGTCGACGAGGCACAGGCTGCCGCCGTTAAAAT
Source organism: uncultured Magnetovibrio sp. (assembly GCA_964595005.1). Taxonomy (GTDB): domain Bacteria; phylum Pseudomonadota; class Alphaproteobacteria; order Rhodospirillales; family Casp-alpha2; genus UBA3470. Next base: position 2,808 of record CAZQPC010000182.1, on the reverse strand, counting down.
ACGGCCCGTCGTTGCCGCGCTCCCTGGCGATGGCGTCCTCCAACCGCGACAGACGTTGGCGGGCCGTCTCCAGGGCGCCGGGCAATGCCTCTTCCGAGCGGCAATAGGTGACGGCGTTCAGGCCCGGGCCGCCGACGAACGTGGTCAGAAAATCCGTCCAGGCGCGATTTTGGGCGCGCTTGATGGGATCGGCCGGATGCAGCCTGGGCTCAAACATTTCATCAAGATATTCGGCGATCGCGTTCGATTCGAACAGCGCCACATCACCGACCTTGAGGACCGGCACCTTGCCGTGCGGCGAGATCTTCAAAAACCAGTCGGGCTTGTCGCGCAGGTTGATATAGGTGACATCGAAATCGATGCCCTTTGCGCGCATTGTAATGACAGAGCGCTGCACCCACGGACAGGTGTAAGAGCTGATCAGATGATATTTCTCGGCCATCGGTTTCTCCGTCCATACAGTAAAATCGCAACAGGGCGAAACATCCTAACTTCACCGCATGCGCCCCACAAGCCGTCCTCAAGTTTGGCAAAAATGGCTTTGTCAGGACGGTGGTTTTTGTTGATGATGGCGCTTGCGCCTGAAACCCCGGAGCCCCCATGTCCGATCACCCCGCCTACCGGCTTATCAGCTTTCCCGTCTGTCCCTTCGTGCAACGCTCGATCATCATCCTTCGCCGCAAGAACATACCCTATGAGATCGAATACATCGACCTCGCCGACAAGCCCGATTGGTTCTTGGCCATCTCGCCGGCCGGCAAGGTGCCGGTGCTGCTTACCGACGGCGAGGCGATCTTCGAATCCGCCATCATCAACGAGTTTATCGACGAGACCACGGCGCCGCGCCTGATGCCCCCCGATCCCCTAGAGCGCGCCAAGCAGCGGGCCTGGATCACCTATTCCCAGGACCTGCTGCGCAACCAGTTCATGATGATGACGGCGACGGACGGCGATGCCTTCGGCGGGGCCAAGGACACCATGATCACCAATCTGGCGAAGCTTGGCGAACTGGCGGCCGGGCGGCGCGACGGCGCCAAGGGTATCGACCTCCTGGACGCCTCCGTGGCGCCCATGTTCGTGCGCCTGAAGCTGGCCTACGACGTCTGCGACGAGGCCCGCGCGCGTCTTGGCAATGACACGGGCCTGTTCGACTGGATCGACTGGCTGACCGCCACCGACGAAGTCGAAGGGTCGGTCCTCGATAACTTCGCAGCGATCTGGAAGGACTACTTCCTGGCCAAGAACAGCCACTACCTGCAGCACCGCGAGTCCGCCTGACGGAAACACCGCTCATGACCGACACCGTCGAATTCCAATGCGCCCACGACATCGTCATCGACGCCAACCCGGAAGCGATCTTTGATTACGTCACCAATCCGCAATCGTGGCCCCAGTGGATCGCCGCCTCGCACCGGATCGACAGCGCCGACCGGCCGATGACCACCGCCGACACGTTCAGCGAAACGTGGTCAACGCGGACCGGCGCGGTGACCCTGGACTGGGTCATCACCACCTGCGAACGCCCCACCTGCTGGGTCGGCGAAACGGGTGCCGCGTTCCTGGGGCCGATTATCGTGCGCTACGATATCGAACCCGCCGACGCAGGCCATCGCTTCACCCGCACCGTTTTCAATCCGGCCCGGCCGAAGGCGCCGACGCCGGCGCAAATTGAAGCCGTCGATGATGAGGCGGCGACGGCGCTCGCCAACATCAAACGCAACGTCGAAGCGCAAAAATAGGGAGCCGACCATGGCGTCAACGGACAGACTGGACCACACGGTCATCAACGTGAAATTTGAAATGGACGCGGCCGAAACCCTGTTCGGGCAACTGGGGTTTACGCTGACGCCGCGCGGTTATCACACGCTGGGCTCCATCAATCACCTGATGATGTTCGGCACCGATTATCTGGAACTGCTGGGCCTGCCCGACGCCAACGACCCGTCGCGCAAGGACATTGCTGAGAGGCCCGTCGGCATCAACGGTCTGGTCTTCAAGACCGAGGACGTGGATCCGATCTTCGAGCGCCTGCAAGCGGCCGGTTTCGACGGTGACCCACCAAAGGCCTTCTCGCGGCCCGTCGACGTGGCGGAGGGCCAACGGGACGCCAAGTTCCGCACGGTGACGGCGCGGGCCGACGTGTTCCCGGGCGGGCGCGTCTATTATTGCGAACACGGCACCCCGGAACTGGTCTGGCGCCCGGAATGGCAGAGCCACGCCAACGGCGTTGTCGCCATTCCGGAGTTCGTCAACGTCGCCGAGGACGCCGACGCGGAAGCCGAGCGCTTTGCCAAGTTGCTGGCCACCCAGGTCGAATTCGACGGCAACGGCGCGCGGTGCGCGGTGTTGGACGGCTGCCGGATCACCACCCTGACACCGGATCAATACGCGTCACGCTACGGCGAATTGGCGTCCCCGATGGGTGGCCGCGCCGCCATCTTCGGCGCCCTGGTGTTCGCCACGGAAGACCTGGCGGCACTCAACGATGGCCTGGATGCGGTCGACGGACTGACCGTTGAGCGCTTCCCCAGCCGCACGGTTGTCCGGGTCAATGATTTCGACGCGGTGCTGGAATTCATCACGGCCTGACGCGCCATGCGACGTCCCTGGCCGGTGCCGAACTGGCGGAGCCGTTGATATTACAGAAGAAAGGCCGATCGCCTGCAGCCAATTCCCGTACGAAATGTACGCGGAAGTACGCAAAAGCACCCATTTTTCGCGGGCGCCCGGCAAGATACCCATAAAATCAAATGCTTAGGCATGTCCACACATGCGACCGTTATTGCGACCGATGTCGCATTTGTCCTC
>CAZQPC010000181.1:0-10497 GCA_964595005.1 uncultured Magnetovibrio sp. | reverse complement strand
GTCATCCTGGGTATCTCGACGGTGATCTTCTGGGACCGCATGGGTGAGTTTTTCGGCATCGCCTATGAGACGTCGAACGATCCCTTTTTCCTGACAATCCTGGGCCAGTCGACCTTTATCTCGGCCTATTGCATGCTGGTGTTCATCGCCCGGCTGCAGCGCTTCGACCGCAATTTGGAGGAAGCGGCACTGGACCTGGGCGCGACACATGTACAGGTATTTTGGAAAATTCTGATCCCCTTCCTGCGCCCGGCAATCCTGTCGTCCATTGTGTTGGCTTTCTTGACGTCGTTCGAGAACTACAACACAACGATCTTCACGATGGTCGCCAAGGGTACGTTAACCACTGAACTGGCTGGCATGAACCGCTTCGGCATCAATCCGGAAATTAGCGCCCTAGCTGTGGTCATCATTGCGATTACGCTGACCGGCGCGGTCATTTTTGAGATCAAAAAGCGCCGCGAGGAAGCCGCGGAGGAGCGTATGAAGGCACGTGCCAAGATGAAGACGGTCAAAACCGTGGACGTCGCGGCCTAGGCGGCCTTTGCGTCGACAAACATTGAGGAGTTCGAAACACCATGGCCTCAACCGTCCACAAGATTGCCCGCTATTCCGTCCAGGTCCTGAACAGGAAGGACGGCCAGCGCCGCGGTTCAATCATCGTCCGGCTGTATAATGACACGGACGAAAACTGCGGCATCGCGCTGTTTCAGGATTATGGCAATGAAACCGGCGAATACCCGGAAGCTGATTCTCAAGGCGACCGCGTCACCGCCCACTACGACGTCAGCTTTTTCCAGGCCTTCATCGACATTTTGCGCACGGAGGACGAACTGTACTGGAAATACCATCTGGTGCAGATGGGCCCGAACGCCGTAGTTACCGATGTGTCCCTGGACACCAAGAAGGAAATCATCGGCGAGTTCTTCTCCCGCGCCGCAGAATGATCGCCGGGCCGCTCAGTGCGGCGGCAATGGCGGTCTTGGTGGTGCTGATCGCGGATAACGGTCCGGAAGGTTTTCAGCAGCGCTATTTCCAACTGCATTACGATTACGAGATGGCAGCCCAGTGTGGGCTGGTTTCAGGCGACGTGGAACGGGCCTTCCGGGCCAAACGCAAAACCGGTGATGACAGCGGTGCAATGTCGCGCGACGTCCTGCGTTCGCTTCGTCTAAACGCCTACGTGGCCGCGGCGCGCGAATACGACAATCGCGGCCTTGGCGGCCATAAGCAATGGTGCCGCACCGACGCAGAAGCCGGGGTTCGCCGAATTCTTGAAATGATCCATCAATAGCGCGCCCCGGTATCCTTTTGGCCCCTTCGGGTATACCTATGCCGAATGGCCGAAATCTGCCGTTCGTGCGAGAGTTATGGCGACCAACTGCAACGGAAATGCGGCAGGAAGCATGGACGTTTTTTCATCGCGCGTTCTCTATATTGAGGACGACGAGGACCTTTGCCGTATGTTTGAGGCGATGGCCGATAAGAACGGCTATGCCTCGCATACGGTCATGACCGGCAAGGACGGCATAGCGGCGTTCGCGGCCGGCCCCTACGACGTCGTCGTCACCGATCTGCAACTTCCCGATATGAAGGGTACTGAGGTCGTCTGCGAACTTCGGAAAAACGACAACGACGTGCCGATCGTGATTGTCACCGGTTCGGGGAGCGAAAAGATCGCCGCCGAAGCCCTTTCCCATGGGGTGTCGAATTACGTAATCAAGGACGGCCAGCGTTCATTTTCGCGCCAATTGCCAAGCATCATTCAAAGCCTCATTTCTCAACGCCAGGCGACCCGGGCCCGGCAAGGGGCCGAAGCCCGCTACCGCACCCTGGCAATGGTCGCGCCGGTCGGTATTTTTCATACGAACCCGGAGGGCCAGGTCACCTTCGTCAACGACAGGTGGTGCGAAATTGCCGGAATGAGCCCAGACGACGCCTTGGGCAAGGGCTGGCATGCGGCACTGCACCCCGATGACCGGGCGGAGGTGGCGGCGGCTTGGCAAGGATTCGTGAGAAGCGCCGGTCTGTTCGAAAAGGAATACCGTTACCGGCGCCCGAACGGCGAATTCAGCTACTGTCTGGTTCGCGCCATGGCGGAAACCGACGGCAATGGTGACGTAACCGGGTACGTCGGCGCCGTGACCGATATCAGCGAGCAAAATATCGCGGAAGCCGAACTGAAATCGGCGCACGACCTCCTCGAACAGCGGGTCGCCGAACGCACACGGGAACTGAAAGATGAGATCGCGGTTCGCGAAGCTGCTGAAAAGGAACTAGCGGGCAAGGAACGATTATTGCGCAACGCTTTGGACAACATGAGCGGCGGCCTGTTTATGTTCGGCCCGGATTTCAATATCGAAATCATAAGTCCGAGCTTCTCAACCTTCTACGAAATCCCGCCAGCTTTATGTGTTGAAGGCACGTCAGCCATACCCATTATCCGTTTCCGCGCCGAACGCGGGGATTATGGCCCGGGGGATACCGATCAGATCGTTGCCCGGCGACTGGCGGGATACGATATGACAGCGCCGCAAACAGTTATTGATGCGGTGTCTGGAAACCGCACCATCGAACTTTTTCGCGCCCCACTTGAGGATGGCCGCGTCATCGGCGTATTCAACGACGTCACAGAGCGCCTAAACTCTGAAAAAGCCCGCAAAGAAAGCGAACATCGATACAGCACCGTCGTCGATCACATCGGTGATTCGATTGTCGTCCATGATTTCGACGGCAATATCGTCGAGGTCAATTCCTCTGCAAGCGAAAACCTGGAGTATGCCCGCGATGAACTCCTGGCCATGACAATTGGTGACATTGAGATAGCGGTGCCCGTTGATAAGATTTTGGAAACTTGGCGCAATACGGATCCGGGCCAACGCCGCGCCTTCAAGGGCATGCACCGGCGTAAGGACGGGACGGTTTTCCCGGTCGATGTCCGGGGAGAAATCATTGAAATCTCCGGCCAGCAACGAATTCTCGTCAGTGCCCGGGACATGACCGAAGCCCAGGCGGCGGAGGCGGCGCGGGCCGAGGCAGAAGGTCAACTTCGCGCCATCGTCGATGCCTCGCCATCGGCGATCTCACTTGCCGGTATTGATGGCGGTATTTTGACTGTCAACAAGACCTATTCCGAATGGGCCGCCGCGGATCCGTCGGCGCTTATCGGTAAGAGCCCGGCGGATTTATACGTGCCGGAAACGGCGGCGGAAATTGAACAGTGCAATCGTCAGGTTCTCGGGACCGGGGAGACATTCATCGCCGAACGGACCTTGCTGTTCCCAGATGGTGTACGCCGGCAGGTGCTGACACATAAATGTCCGATCGCGTCGCCGGCCGGCGAAATCTATGCCCTGGCCACCATCAACACGGACATCACCGAACAAAGGCGGACGGAAGCCCATCTCCTTCATGCCGAAAAACTGGCAACCCTTGGCCGCATGGCGGCGGGGATCACCCACGAACTGGCCCAGCCGCTCAACATCATTCGCCTGGTAACGCAATCGTCGCTGCTGGAACGCAACGTTTCCGATGATACCACGGAAGCCCTGGAAACCATCGACAGCCAAATCGTTCGCATGGCTGAAATCATCGACCACATGCGGATTTTCGCCCGCAAGGACACCGCGCCTCACCAAATATTCCCGCCCCTGGCATCGGTAGAAGCAGCACTTGGGTTCATGGCTCAGCAGTTCGCGGCCATGGGGATCACCGTCAATAAACACGTCGGCGCAATCACCGGAAATATCTCCGGTGCGGCGGTTCAACTGGAACAGGTGCTCTTGAATATATTGTCCAATGCCGGTGATGCGGTGACATCGCGCGGCACCGACGCGACAGACCCGGACGCACCGGAGGCCAAGTTGATCGAAGTATCGGCTTTTGAAGATGTTGCGGAGAATTCCGTAACCATCACCATTTCCGACAATGGCGGCGGCATCGCCGAAGACGTTCGCGCGCATATATTCGAACCTTTCTTCACGACAAAAGAGGTCGGCAGCGGCACCGGGCTCGGGTTGTCGGTCTGTTCAACGATCATCGAGGCCATGAACGGAGAAATCTCCATTGAAAACACGGCCGAAGGCGCCTGCTTCACGATCACCCTGCCGCGTCTCGAGCCTGCGGCCGAACCGGAAATTGTTGATGTTCCCGCCGCGAATCGCGGCGCGTCACCGGGGCGCGTCGTGCTGGTTGTTGAAGACGAGGGCGCCGCGGCCAGTCTGGTCGTCAAACATCTGCGGCGCGCCGGTTTCGAAACCCTGAACGCGGCAAACGGCGCCGAAGCCCTCAATATTTATCAATCGCAAACGGTTCATGCGGTGATCACGGATCTGCAAATGCCGACCATGGACGGCGAAACGTTGATCGCGCATCTTCGGGCGGACTCGTCAACGCTGCCGATCATCATCACAACCGGCAAACTGCCGGTCGGCGATGATGATGGGATCATCGCAGAAGGCGCCACCCACGTTTTCAAAAAACCGGTTGATTTGAAGGAAATCGTTGCCACGCTGGAACGGGTTTTCTGAACTTCGCGCCAAGGATTGACGGCGCCCCACAAACCGCGCTGACCGTGGCATCTCCTAACGTTCGGACCGAGAAAAGCGGGCGGCCAAGCCGCCCCGCCATGTCCATTCACGTTTGCGCCGCTTAGATCGCTTCCAAGGTCATGCGCAGTTTGTCGATCATTTCGTCGACGTGTTCTTTCTCGCTGGCAAAGGGCGGCGCAACAATGACCGTATCGCCGGTGAACTTCGAATGCATGCCGTTCCAGAACAAATCCTTCTGGGTCTGCGTGCCCAGCGCCCCGGGTGCGCCCTTGGCTTTCAGCTCGACGGCCCCCAGAAGCCCATAGCCCCGAATATCGCGTATGCAATCCATATCGCGTAGGCTGAACAGGCCGTCCAGGAAATAGCCGCTGAGGCCGGCGGCCTTATTGAAGCTTTGTTCATCATGGTAAATCTTCTGCACCGCGATACCCGCCGCGCAAGCCGCCGGGTGACCGGAATAAGTGTAGCCGTGGAAAAACTCGATGGCATTTTCCGGTGCCGCTTCGGTGATTGTCTTATAAACCTCATCACGGACGGCGACGGCACCCATGGGTTGGGCGCCATTGGTCAGCGCTTTCGCCATGGTCATGATATCGGGGATCACGCCGAAGGCATCTGCGGCGAAGTTCGTACCAAGACGCCCGAAGCCGGTAATCACCTCATCGAAGACCAGCAAGATACCGTGCTCATCACAAATTTCACGCAGCCGTTCCAAATACCCCTTCGGCGGCACCAACACGCCCGTCGATCCGGCGATCGGTTCGACAAACACCGCGGCGATAGTCGATCCACCATAGGTCTCACAGAACCGGGCCAGATCATCGGCCATTTCAACACCGCTTTCCGGTTGGCCGCGGACAAACAGTTCGTCCGGGTTCCAAGTGTGCCGCATATTGATCACATTGGGCATAACGCTGGTGAAGGTTTCCCGGTTCTTGACCATGCCGGCCAAAGACACGCCGCCGATGTTGACGCCGTGGTAGGCGCGATCGCGCGACACGAAACGGGTGCGCTGGCCATCACCGCGGGCCCGGTGATAGGCCATCGCCATCTTCAAGGCCGTATCGATGGATTCCGATCCCGAATTGACGAAGAACACATGATTGATGGGATCGGGTGTGATCCGGGAGACCAGGTTGGCCATTTCAAAAGCGCCCGGTGTCGAGGTCATGAACGGCGACGCATAATCGTTTTCCAGCAGCTGCTTATAGACCGCCTCGGCGATCTCCTTGCGGCCGTGCCCCAATGGGCAGCAGAACAGTCCCGACGATCCGTCGATCACCGTGCCGCCTTTGTGGTTGGTCAGATAGACACCTTGACCAGCGACAATAAGGCGTGGGTCGGCCTTGAACTCACGGTTCGACGTGAACGGCATCCAATGTTGTTCGAGATCGTTTGTTTGGTATTGCATGGGTGTAACCCTCCAGAGGCATCCCGTGGGGCCGAAACCGCGTTTCGCCGGCCCGTAAATTCCAATGACAATCGGCCGCCGGCTATCGCTTGTCCGTCGGCAGGGCTTAACGTAGTCTCATCGCCTGGCTCCATCGTAGAGCCAATTGCCGGATTAAACCTGGGCCAGCAATATCATGCGCGACAGCCTGTTCCATTTGAGCCGCATTGAAAACGCCTCCCTGCAAACGCAGATTCGGGAAATGCTGGTCAACGCCATTCTGGAAGGCCGTATTCCGGAAAACGAGCCCCTGCCATCCAGCCGCAAGATGGCCCAGATTCTGGACGTTTCGCGCAACACGGTTGTCCTGACCTATCAGGCACTGGTAGACGACGGTTATTTATTGGCCCGTGAGCGCAGCGGATTTTATGTCGATCCCGACATTCTCACGGACCGCCCGGCCATGGGGCCGGCGCCCGCCGAAACCCCGGCGGATGCGCCGGATTGGGCGGCCCGCTTCCGGGTCCGGCCGTCGTTGCAGAACAACATCGAAAAACCCAGGGACTGGCGGGCCTACAAATATCCGTTCATTTACGGTCAGGTCGATGAAGAGTTGTTCCCCATCGGCGCCTGGCGGGAGTGTTCCCGCCAGGCACTCGGCCGGCGCGGCATGGATGTCTGGACCGGCGACAGCCGCGAAAACGATGATCCCATGCTGGTCGAACAAATTCGCACCCGCCTCCTGCCCAGGCGCGGGATTTATGCCGACAGCGATCAAATTCTCATCACTCTTGGCGCCCAGAACGCCCTTTATTTGTTGGCCAGCCTGTTGATGACACCGGAAATGTCGGTGGCCATGGAAGAACCTGGATATACGGACGCCCGCAATATCTTCGGCCTGAAAACCCGGCGCCTCAGCCTGATCCCCGTTGACGAACGGGGCCTGCCTGTTGATGAGCGTCTGAATGACGCCGATTACGTTTTTGTCACACCCAGCCACCAGTTCCCAACCACGGTGACCATGCCCATGGAACGCCGTCAGGCATTGTTGGCCCAGGCCAAGGAAAACGACTTCGTTATTATTGAAGACGACTACGAAGCGGAAACCAATTACGTCCGTGACCCGACACCGGCACTGAAGACTTTGGATACGGAAGACCGCGTCGTTTACATTGGCAGCCTGTCGAAAACCCTGTTCCCGGGATTGCGTCTGGGCTATCTGGTGGGCTCGCGAGAATTGATCGCGGAAGCCCGGGCTTTGCGCCGGTTAATGCTTCGCCATGCGCCCAACAACAATCAGCGCACGGCGGCATTGTTTTTGTCGCTGGGCTACCACGACACCTTGATCCATCGACTGCACCGTGCCTATCAAGAACGCTGGCGAGCCATGGGTGACGCCCTGCAGGCTTTGATGCCAAACTCAACGCGCCAGCCGACCTTCGGCGGCACCAGTTTCTGGGTGCGCGGCCCGGACGGACTGGACAGTGATGAACTGGCGCTAACGGCGCGTGATCAAGGCGTCATCATTGAACCTGGAACCATTCACTTTGGCGGCTCGCCCAGGCCCCGCCAATTCTTCCGCCTGGGATTCTCATCCATTGCCACGAAGCAGATTGAACCTGGCATTCGGGCCCTGGCCGAAACCATAGAAAGAAACGGCTGACGGTCGAGCCGTAGACTGGCTCCGGTGAATCCCAGCATCTGGACCTACCATGAGGCCAATGGCCGCCGTATGACGTTTCTCATGAGTTCAACGGAAGGCCCGCGCCGCGGCAAGCGGACGGCCTGTCCGCCTTTCATATGAAAATCCAATGGGCGTAAATCCCATTCCGCATAAAGGACCAAGGCCATGAAGATCGGTGTTCCCAAGGAGATCAAGAATCACGAATACCGCGTTGGCATGACGCCAACCAGTGTCCGCGAAGCCGTCCACCACGGCCACGAGGTGGTTGTTGAAACCAATGCCGGCATTGGAATTTCCGGCGCCGATGACGCCTATCGCGCCGCTGGCGCCGCCATTGTCGATACCGCCGAAGAGGTGTTCGCCACCGCCGACATGATCGTCAAGGTGAAGGAACCGCAAGCCGTCGAACGCAAGATGCTGCGCGAGGGTCAAATTCTATTTACCTATTTGCATCTGGCGCCTGATCCCGAGCAAACCAAGGATCTGGTCGACAGCGGTGCCGTTTGCATCGCCTATGAGACGGTCACCGACGCCCATGGCGGTCTGCCCCTGTTGGCGCCCATGTCCCAGGTGGCGGGGCGTATGTCGATCCAGGCCGGCGCGCATTGCCTGGAACGCGCCCAGGGCGGCGCCGGCGTGTTGCTGGCCGGTGTGCCCGGCGTGCGGCCTGCCAAGGTCGTTGTCGTCGGCGGCGGCGTGGTTGGCGAGAACGCCGCCTACATGGCCGTCGGCATGGGCGCTGACGTCACCATCCTGGACCGCAATGTCGATACCATGCGGGCCCTGGTGGTGCGCTTCGGCCAATCCATCAAGACGCTTTATTCGACACGCCTGACCTTGGAAGAAGAAACTCTGGCCGCCGATCTGGTCATCGGCGCGGTGCTGCTGCCCGGCGCCGAGGCGCCGAAGCTGATCACCCGCGATCTGGTGTCGCGCATGAAAACCGGCTCCGTCATTTGCGACGTCGCCATTGACCAGGGCGGTTGCGCCGAAACGTCGAAGGCGACAACCCATGACGATCCGACCTATGTGGTCGACGAGGTCGTACACTATTGTGTTGCCAACATGCCCGGCGCCGTCTCGCACACGTCAACCTACGCCTTGAACAACGTCACCCTGCCGTTCACGTTGGCAATCGCCGACAAGGGCTACAAGCAAGCCCTGTTGGATGATCCGCACCTGCTGGCCGGCCTCAACGTTATTGAAGGCAAGGTCACTTACGAAGCGGTCGCCCACGATCTGGGCTATGACTTCCATGCGCCGGAAACGACCTTGGCGGCCTAACCGCAGGGACGGCGACATGTTGAAGAGACGGTTTGGACAATTTCGACGAAATTGAAGGAATCAGGACAATCCGTCTCAAATTACGCTAAACTTTTCTTGACCAGCGAAGGGATTCGTGCATTTATTGAGTCGATATCAAATATACCGGTACTATTTGTCTCATTATTGAGTTAAAAGTATCATATAGATAGATTGGAGACGACCATGAAAATGACCACCGAAGAGGCCTTTGTGAAGGTCCTGCAGATGCATGGCATCGAACACGGCTTTGGAATTATCGGTTCGGCGTTCATGCCGATCTCCGATCTGTTCCCGAAAGCCGGTATTACGTTTTGGGACGTGGCGCACGAAACCAACGGCGGTTTGATCTGCGACGGCTATACCCGGGCGACCGGCAAAATGGGCATGGCCATCGCCCAGAACGGCCCCGGCGTCACCGGCTTTGTAACCCCCATCAAGACGGCCTATTGGAATCACACGCCGATGCTTTTGGTGACGCCGCAGGCGGCCAACAAGACCATGGGCCAAGGCGGCTTCCAGGAAGTCGAACAGATGGCCCTATTCAAGGACATGGTCTGCTACCAAGAAGAAGTCCGCGACCCGTCGCGCATGGCCGAAGTCCTGAACCGGGTGATCGAGAAAGCCTGGCGCGGATCGGCCCCGGCGCAAATCAACGTGCCGCGCGATTACTGGACCCAGGTCATCGATATCGAACTGCCGCCGATCGTCCGTCTGGAACGCTCCTCAGGCGGTGCGCAAGCCATTTCGGAAGCCGCAGAATTGCTTTCCGACGCCAAGTTTCCGGTCATCCTATCGGGCGCCGGTGTGGTTATCGGCGGCGCCATCGGTGACTGCGTGGCCTTGGCGGAACGCCTGGATGCCCCCGTCTGCAGCGGCTACCAGCACAACGACAGCTTTCCCGGCAGCCATCCCATGGCAGCCGGGCCGCTGGGCTACAACGGTTCCAAAGCGGGCATGCAGTTGATCTCACAGGCCGACGTGGTGTTGGCGTTGGGGACGCGGCTCAACCCCTTCTCAACCCTGCCCGGCTACGGCATTGATTATTGGCCGACGGACGCGAAAATCATCCAGGTTGATATCAACCCGGACCGTATCGGATTGACCAAGCCGGTCACCGTCGCGATCTGCGGCGACGCGAAATTGGTCGCACAGGAAATCCTCGGCCAACTTTCATCGACGGCCGGCGACGCCAACCGCGAAGAGCGCAAAGCCATCGTCCATCAAACCAAGTCCGCCTGGGCCCAGGAACTGAGCAGCCTGGACCATGAAGACGATGATCCGGGCACGGTCTGGAACGCCGAAGCGCGGCAGCGCGATTCCGATCGCATGGCACCGCGTCAGGCCTGGCGTGCCATTCAGGCCGGCCTGCCGAAAGACGCCATCATCTCCAGCGACATCGGCAACAACTGCGCCATCGGCAACGCCTACCCGACCTTCGAGGAAGGCCGAAAATACCTGGCACCCGGCCTGTTCGGCCCCTGTGGTTATGGCTTCCCGTCGATCATCGGTGCGAAGATCGGCTGCCCGGACACCCCCGTGGTCGGCTTCGCCGGTGATGGCGCCTTCGG
>CAZQPC010000180.1:0-10511 GCA_964595005.1 uncultured Magnetovibrio sp. | reverse complement strand
CACCATCTGAGCCGTCTGTACCGTCTGCGCCTGCGGCCCCTGTTGCGCCTGTTGGAGCACGGCGACGGTCCAATATTGGAAATCGCCTGGCCCCGCGACCGCCGGGCGCGGTCACACCTGCACCGCCTGTTCGCGCAATGCTATGGCATGCGGGTCGCGCTTTTGTCTGCGGACGGCCGCCTGTTTGACGCGACGTCGCCCAGCGGCACACCGTGGGCCATCAACACGGACCGGTTCAGCGGTTTCATCCGCCAATCCAGCGGCGGTATTCCCGTCGAAGAACGCCAGACGGTGATGCGGATCCGCAATCGCCACGGGCTCAATCCCGAGGCCGCCCCGGTGCGGATATTTCCACGCCGCGCCGATGCCTTGCTGCTGGGCGGATTGAGCCAGCTGGTGGGGCCTGGATATCGGAAAGCCCGGCGTATTCAAGCCGCCTATATCCTGGCCGAAAATCAAGTCCGCATCGACGGCATCGAAGTCGACGGCAAGCCGGTCAAGGGCGCCATTGATCTGAGCCGCGCGGCGCGCCGCGGCTGTATTCTGTAGGGAGGTTGAGACTATGAAACGCACACTTTTCTCTGCCATTGCTGTGACCGCGATGGGGTTTATATCGGCCCCCGCCAGCGCCGGCACGGAGGCCTTGATTTCCTTTCACGGCGCCGACAATGGGTCGTGGGAACGCCGCGCCGCGGTCCAGGACCTGCTGCGCGGCAGCTACGGTTTCGACCGGGTCAAGGTGTTGGTTGATGCCACCGCCGAGGAAGTGCCGAAGCATGTCCGCCGGTTCTTAGAAAGACCCGCCCGGCCCGGCGACCGCCGCCTGGTCTGGGTCAGCGGCCTGAAGGGAACCGAAGGCAAGACCATCTGTCCCGGGCCAGCGGCCCAACCGATCCGCCCGGCGGCGGTGTCGCTGGTCCTGGCGCCCGGGTGCTACACGGACGTCATGCGCTTTCCGCAAGGGGCCAGGCATTATGGCATGACGGCGCCGGTGCCTCGGACCGCCAGTGCGCGGCTCGGCCGCATCGATGCAACGGATCCGGCCCTGGTTGCCATGGTGAGCCTGCCGGTCGGCGAGGACCGGTTCGTGGCCGGCGCCGATGCGCTGATTTTCGGCGGTCTCAAATCTGAAAAGAATACCGGCATACTGGACCCGGGGCATTTGTTGCGGGTCCTTCGGGCCGGGTTCCGGTGGAACGGCAGCGCCTACACCCCGGCCCTGGACATGTTCTATCGCGGCACCGAAACGGATGCCCTGGGCCCCTTCGGGTTCCTGCCCGAACAGGGCGCGCCTGTGAAGCTGGATCGGGTTCGTCCGGTCAAACGCAAGCGCGCGGCGCTTCGGGTTCATGAAACCCCGGCGCCCCATGGCGCCACCGCCTTGACGGTCCGCAAGGCCGGCCCGGTGCGCGTGTTGCGCTCAGACCGCAGCGGCGCCATGCGCTACGTCGCTATCGGCGATAACCTGTTTGGATGGGTCCGAAGCCATGATCTCCGCTTATAAAAGCCATCGATTAACGCTCACCATGGCGGCGCTTATGGTGCTCGGCGCGTGCAATCACGTCAGTTACGTTGACCGTGGCAATGTCGAAGCGGTCAACGCCAACGCCAACAAAGAAGACGCCATGCCTTTCGACCGGCAGGTGGATTTTCATCTCGACCGGGCCTTCTATGAGACACCACCCGATTGCGTGATGATTTTGCCGGCGACCCTGCCGAAGGGCGCGGACCGGAAGTTGGGCCAGCGCATCGACGCCGCCGTTGCCCGTCATATGAGCGGCTATCTGGACAAGGTTATCGGCGCGCGCAGGGTCCGCGCCCAGGCCCGCCAGCGCGCCCTGGATCTAAATCACGCCGGCGACCGCAAGCGGCTTGGCCGGGCCTTGCGCTGTGACAGCTATATGGAAGTTGAAACAGCGGGCGTCGATTCCGTTTACGCCATCGTCTGGACCAACATCTCCGTCGGCTTGCGGATGGCCCTGAAACGCGCCAAGGACGGTCAAGTTCTTTGGCGCGGCGCCCATACGGCGGAACGCACGGACGGTGGCTTGCCGATAACCATGTTGGGCGCCGGGGCCGGCATTTTCAGCGCCGGGCGGCTTGCCCAAGACCAGGACGCGGTGCCGTCGATGATCGACGACAACCTGCGCCGCACCCTGGCCAGCCTCCCGGATATGCGCCGCAACTAATTGATAATAAACAACATAAAATAACTTTGAAAATTATATGCAAAAATGCGCCTAAACCGTCCATAGCTTCCGTACAAGCTCGAAAGACAGCCGTTCGGCAATTCGGGCAAATGAGTTTGAAGCAAGGAGTTAGATCATGAAACGCAAGTTACTCGCCCTATTCACCGCCGCCCTGCTGGCCACTGGCGTCACCGCCGAAAAGGCTTCCGCCGGCGACGCCGACGTGTTTGGCGCGGTCCTCGGTGCCGCCACCGGCGGCTTTATCGGCTCAAACATCGGCAGCGGCGATGGCCGCCTTGCCGCCACCGCCGCCGGCACCCTTCTGGGCGCCATCATCGGCCATGAAATGGGCACCACCGTCGATGCCCGCGACCGCTACGAGACCATGCGCGGCACCGTCTACCGGCGCCCCGTATACAACCGAACCGTCTACCAGCCGGTCCGCGTCGCACCGCGCCCGGCCGCGAAACGCAAGGTCGTCGTTCACAAGCACAAGGTTGTGGTGAAGCACGTCTATGCGGACCGCCGCGATGATCGGCATGGCTACCGCACCACTGATCGTTGGAACAAAAAGCAATGGAAGAAACGCCAGGCCCGTAAGCGCCAGTTCGAAAAGCGCCGCCGCCAGTTGGCCCGCGCCTGCTACGACCATCCCCGGCGTTGTGCCCAGGCCTTCTAGGAATAGAGCACGTCTTTCCCCAGGCCTCACCCCCCGAGGCCTCCTCGCAGAAACGCCCGGTGAGTTTTCTCACCGGGCGTTTTTAGGTCACCGCGGCTTGGCTGAAACCGTGTCCAGGGGTTCGGAATTGTCCGCTTGATCCTGATTTTCCACGGCATGCTTCAATTGGCCGTGAAAAACCTCGATGAGGCTGGATCGAGGGTTATCCTTTCGCGCCATCAGGCCGAGAACGCGGGGCGGCGCTGAAGGCCCCAACGGCAAGCGTTTCAACGGCAAGGGATTTGGCGAGGGAATGCAGCGGTGCGGCACAATGCTGACGCCCAGGTTTCGGAAAACCATGGCCGAAATCATCTCGAGATTTTCCAACTCCATGGATTGCATGACCGATATTTTCTCCTGGCGCAGCCATTCATCTATCCATTGCCCTGCCCAAAGGCTGCGGGTGAACCGGATAAATGGATAGGTGCGGAGAATTTTCCGCGGGTCATCCAAGGGGCAATCCAAGGGCGCCAGTACAATCAACGGCTCCTCGGCGAACGGACGGAATTCCATATGCTCGGCCAGGTACCGCGGCTGGCTTGTCACCGCCGCGTCCAGTTGGTTGCGGTCAACTTGCGGCATCAGATTTGGCGAATGGTCCGGGAAAACGTGAATATGGAGGTGCGGGTAAATGGCCCTTAGGGCGGTGATGGCCAGGGGTACGACGCCGGTCATGGTGGTCGGCATGGCACCGATGGAAAGTTCCCCCGAAAGCACGTCATCGCCCGTTACCGATTGGATCAATTGGTCATAAGCGTCGATGATCTCGCGCGCCTTCGGAACCATCGCACGGCCGATGGAGTTCAGGATGGGCGGCCGTTTGGTTCGATCGAACAGTTTTACCTGCAGCTCATCTTCCAGGGACTTCATCTGCAGGCTGACAGCGGCTTGGGAAAGATAAATGGAATCTGCCGCGGCCCGAAACCCGCCGAGATCGGCGACCACGACAAGAGTTTTTAAGCGGCGGAGCGACACGAACGGCCCTCACATGACGAAATTTGTGCGGCGCAGGTGATATTATAACACAATAATATCTTAATTTAATAATAAATTTAATTTTCTTCTATTAATTAGTTTTATAATCATAATGCTCCTTGAATTTCCGCTGAGTTGCCGCAGACGAAGTTTCCAGCGCATCCACAAGAACAAGAAAAACTGGTTGTGGCCGATCAGCGGATGATGGGGGGCTGCGCTTTCGCTTGCTCTGTAGTGACAAAACCGAAACGCCACGGCTGATTTAAAACCGTGGTGTGGCGGTACTGTGCGCAGAGCGCGATGGCGAGGGCGGCCCGCAATACGTTTTTGGGAGTTAAAACGCGATGAAACGCTTCAGGAATTCCGTTTTCATGACAAGCAAGCTGGCACTTGCCGGTTTGACGATGACCTGTGCCGCGACCGCAGCACAGGCCGCAAACTATCCGAAAAAGCCGATCACCTTGGTGGCACCCTACGGCGCCGGTGGTGCTTCCGACATGGCGTCACGGACGATGGCCTCCGTGCTGCCGAAATATGTCGGTCAGCCGGTCATGGTGGTCAACCGGACGGGCGCAGGCGGCGTCACCGGTTCGACGTTCGTCAACAAATCGAAGGCGGACGGCTACACCCTTTTGTTGGCCCGCATCGGCTCGCAAAGTGTGTCACCGGCCATGAAGGTCAACATCCCCTACAAATATGACGACTTCACGATGCTCGCCGTGATCGAATTGAATCCGGTGATCTGTGCGACGGCGGCTTCCAAGCCTTACAAAACCATGAAGGATCTGATCGCCGCCGTGAAGGCGAAGCCGGGCGAACTGAGCTACAGTTCCGCTGGCGTCGGCTCCATGCTGCACGTGGCGGTCCCCTTGGTGCTGCGTGAAATGGGCGTCAAGGATCCAAAAAATGCCATGAATCATATCCCCTACAAAGGCGGCGGCAACGCGGCCACGGCCGCCGTCGGCGGTCATGTCGACTTGGTCTGCACCAACTCCTCGGCCCTGTCCGGCCACATCGCCGGTGGCAAGTTGCGTCCGTTAATGATCACCACCAAGGAACGTCAGCCGGTGGCGCCGACGGCGCCGACGGCGCGTGAACTGGGTTTCCCGAAAGTCGAGGTTCTGGTCGGTTGGAGCGGTATCTACGGTCCTCCGGGCATGGATGCCGCGACCGCCGGCAAACTCCGCGACGCCTTTCAAAAAGTGAAGAAAGACAAAGCCTGGAACAAGTTCACCAAGGCGCTCGGATCGGTACCGTATATTCTTGATGGCCCGGGCACGAAAAAGTTCGTCGATGACCAATTCAATGCCTTCAGCTCGCTGGTCAACGAATTGGGCATGAGAATCGAGTAGACGGTGTTTCAAATGGCCTGCCGACGGCCATTTGCGGCCGGGAGGGTTACTCCCTAATTCTCCCGGCCGCTCCCTATCCGTTACCAAAGATTATCGATTTATTCGAACAGGGTGCCGATCATGTTTTTCGCCCGATATGCCGATGCCATCCTTGGCGCCGTGCTGGTTTTCATATGTGGCCTGTTGCTGACCGTTCTCATTCCGATCGGCGTGCAGGTGCCCAAGTCGAACAAGGTTCTGGCCTTGTCGCCGGATTTCTGGATCAAGATTATCGTCTATGCGACGCTGGCCCTAGGCACCTCCATTCTGATCAAGGGCATCGGCCGGGCCAGGCGCGACCTGGA
Organism: uncultured Magnetovibrio sp.; assembly: GCA_964595005.1. Lineage (GTDB taxonomy): Bacteria > Pseudomonadota > Alphaproteobacteria > Rhodospirillales > Casp-alpha2 > UBA3470. The sequence goes on along the minus strand of CAZQPC010000180.1, from coordinate 4,933 downwards.
GCCCAGTGAGGTCGCCGAAGTGGAGGAAGCGATGAGGGACCGCCTTCCTCTGGACCGCGCCGTGCTCGGCGCGGTCACCGCCGTTGCCGGCCTGTTCGCCTATTTCTTTCTTATCGATTGGATCGGCATGATCGCCGCGTCGAATTTGGCCATTATCGGTTTTGTCCTGCTTTGCGGCGAACGGCGCCTGAAGATCATGCTGCCCCTGGCCGCCCTGTTGCCGGTCGGCCTCTACTACTTTTTCCTCAAGGTGGCGAGCATTCCCATGCCACTCGGGATCTTCGGCTAGGGCATGTTCAAAGAATACGGAGTCACTGAGATCGATTTTCCGGACTTCCTGTTAGAAGAGGAGACGCGGGCGATGTGGGGCATCGTCAAGTCGTCTCGACGACGCGGGAAGTCCGGAAAATCGACCGATAGCGCCGCCTCCGGCGCGCCGAACATCGTCAGGTCGCGCTTGCGGTACGCCGGCACCGCGTCGCACCACCTTCCTTGTCGGCGAACCGGAGGCGCCGTCTCAGCGGCTCCGTATTCTTTGAACATGCTCTAGGAGCCCCAGACATGGTTGAAACCCTTTCGACGGCGTTTGCGCTGTTCGCCACCATCGACAACGTCATCGTTCTGTTCGTCGGCGTCGTCATCGGCTGTACCGTCGGCGCCATCCCCGGGATGACCGCAACCATGGGGGTCGCGTTGACCTTGCCGTTCACCTTCTACATGTCGCCGGTCACCGGAATTCTGCTTTTGCTCGGAGTCTACAAAGGCGGGATCTACGGCGGCTCCATCCCCGCCATTTTGATCAAAACACCGGGCACGCCGGCGGCGGCGTGTACGGTCATGGACGGTTTTCCCCTGGCCCAAAAAGGTCAAGCCAACAAAGCGCTGCATATGGCGCTCTATTCGTCCTGCTTCGCGGATTTCATTTCCAACATTGCACTGATCTTCTTCACCGGTTTCATTGCCTCATTCGCATTGAAATTCGGACCGCCGGAATTCTTTACTTTGATTTTGTTCTCGCTGACCATCATCGCCGGCGTCGCTGGCGATGATCTGTCGCGCGGCTTGGTTTCCGCTATGCTCGGGTTGTTTCTGGCGACCATCGGTCTCGACCTGATCTACGGCACCGAGAGGTTGATTTTCGGCGAGCCGGAATTGATGGGCGGCTTGAAGTTCATTCCGGTGCTCATCGGCTTGTTCGCCATCCCCGAGATCATCAACCATTACACTCAGAAGCTGGAAAGCGGTAAACGGGTCTCAAGCTTCGGCCAAGCGGGTGTCACCATGGCCGAATGGAAGCGCTGCTTCAAATCCGTCGTCCGCGGCAGCTTCATCGGCGTCATCATGGGGGCCATCCCCGGCATCGGCGGCGCGCCGTCCGCCTTCCTCTCCTATTCCGAGGCCAAGCGCACCTCGAAAGTCGCCGACAACTTCGGCAAGGGGGAACTGGAAGGTGTGGCCGCCGCCGAAGCCGGGAACAACGGGGTTTGCGGCTCGACGATGATCCCGTTGCTGTCACTCGGCGTGCCCGGCGACGTCATTACCGCTGTCATCCTCGGCGCCTTCATGATCCACGGATTGCGTCCCGGCCCGATCCTGTTCGAGCAAAACCTCCACCTCGTCTATGCCATCTTCATGGGCATCATGCTGAGTTCGATATTCCTGTTGATCGTCGGCAAGATCGGTATCAAGTTGTTCGCCCGCATCTCCGACGTGCCCAACAGCTTCCTTTACCCGACCGTCCTGGTGCTCTGTGTGTTTGGCGCCTACGCGGTCGGCAACACCATGTTCGACATCCTGATCATGTTCCTCATGGGGCTGGTTGGATTTTTCATGTTGAAGTTCCGGATTCCGGCAGCACCGTTCCTTATCGCCTTCATCCTCGGGCCGTTGCTGGAAGACAGCTTCCGCCAAGCCCTGCAGTTGAGCCGCGGTGATTTCTCAATCTTTGTCAGGAACCCCATCTGCATCACGTTCCTGGTTCTGACGGCGTTGTCCCTGTTCTTGATCGTTCGGCGGAACTTCAAGAGCCCCGAGTTGGCCAAGGCCTTGGCGGACTGAGTTCAATTCGAACCCGGCCGCGCCGAGCCGTGAAAATTGAACCTCGCCTGGGAACACCGCCGCTGCCCTGGGTCTTTCGCGGCGTGAAAACAGCGTATATCCATTACATTCACGACGAATTAAGGAGATCAATCCATGCGAGGGGCGGACCTGATTGCGCACGCATTGGCGGCGGCCGGCGTCAACACCATCTACTCCCTGTCCGGCAACCAAATCATGCCGATCTATGATGCCTGCAACGATGCCGGAATACGTTTGATCCACACCCGCCACGAGGGCGCCGCGCCTTACATGGCTGACGCGCATGCGCAACTCACCGGCGGGGTCGGTGTGGCCATGATCACCGCGGCACCCGGCTTCGCCAGCGGTCTCGGGCCGCTTTACATGGCGCGCATGGCGGAGAGCCCGATCATTCTTCTGAGCGGCGATTCCCCCCTTTCCCAGGACGGCATGGGGGCGTTTCAGGAAATGGACCAAGTGGCCATCGCCGCGCCCCTATGCAAGCACGCCTTCCGGCCCCGGAATGCAAGGGACCTCGGCCGCGATATGGCCCTGGCGGTGCGTATCGCCACCTCGGGCCGGCCCGGTCCGGTACATGTGGCGCTGCCCTTTGATCTTCTGAATGAAGACGTTGGCGACGTTAAAGCCCCGGCGGCCGCGGATTTTGCGCCGGAAGCGACGGCACCCGACGAAGAAACTGTTTTGGCCATTGTCGAGGCCTTGGCGGCGGCCGAGCGCCCCGTGGTGCTGACCGGCCCGACCTTGAATGCGACGCGCTCGCGGGGCTTCGTTGGTGCGCTTGCCGACGCCGTCGACGCGCCGGTCATTCCCATGGAAAGTCCGCGCGGCCTCAACGATCCCAGCCTTGGCAATTTCGCTTCCGTCTTGGCCAAGGCCGACACCATCGTTGTCATCGCTAAGAAAATCGATTTCACCACCGGTTTCGGCAAACCACCGGCCTTCGCGGCGGATGCCAAGGTCCTGGTCATCGATCCGGAAACCGACGTCCTGGAGCGTGCGCGGCGGGCCTTTGGCGGGCGCCTGGTCCTCGGCCGCAAGGCCGATGCCATGGTGACGGCCCGCGCCGTGGCTGAAGCGGCTGCGGGGCGGTCAAGCCGGGCCGCGTGGCGTCATGAGATGATGGCGGCCATGGCTATCCGCACCCAGGTACCGGCCGAAACAGGTGACGGCCCCATGCACCCAAGCGTACTTTGCGCCGCCGTGCAGCGCCTTTTGGATGCGGCGGACGATCCCATCCTGATCGTCGATGGCGGTGAATTTGGCCAATGGGCGCAGGCCTGCCTGTCGGCGCCAACCCGCATCATCAATGGGCCGTCCGGGTCCATCGGCGGTTGTCTTTGTTACGCCGTTGCGGCGAAGATCGTCCGGCCCGGGGCCACCGTGGTCGTGCTCATGGGCGACGGCACGGCGGGATTTCATTTTGCCGAGTTCGAAACAGCGCACCGCTATGGCGCCGATTTCATCGCCGTCATCGGCCATGATTCGCGATGGAACGCCGAATATCAGATCATGCTCAACACCTACGGCGCCGAGCGGATCAACGAGTGCGAATTGAACGAAACCCGCTATGATCTGGCCGCCGCCGGTTTCGGCTGTCACGGCGAACACGTGGAAGACCCGGCGGAATTGGATGCCGCCTTGGCGCGTTCGGCGGACAGCGGTCTGCCGACCTGCTTCGTTGGCGTCATTGAAGGATTGCCGGCGCCGGCAGGCAGCGGTCATTGAGGCCGAAGCCCTATGAGCACGTGGAGCGTATTGTGAGCGAAGAAAATGATTGGGCCCGGGCCCTTGAGCGCATCAAGGACGTCGTCGGTGACGCAGGCTGGCTGGCCGAGGCCGCGGACGTCGAACCCTATGTGAGCGAATGGCTGAAGATCCTCGAAGGCAACTGCCAGTTGGTGGCGCGTCCGGCGTCAACGGACGAAGTCGCGGCCGTTGTCGGCATTTGCCACGACGCCGCAATCCCCATCACGCCGCAGGGCGGCAACACGGGCATGGTCGGCGGCGCCGTGCCCGACGGCGGCATTGTCCTGTCCACGGACCGCCTCAAGGCGGTCCGCGACGTGAATGCGGAGAACGCCACGTTGACCGTTGAAGCCGGTTGTCTGCTGGCCGACGTGCAAAAAGCCGCTTCGGACGCCGGGTTCCTGTTTCCCCTCAGCCTGGCCTCGGAAGGCAGCTGCCAGATCGGCGGCAACATCGCCACCAATGCCGGCGGCAACAACACGGTGCGCTACGGCAACACCCGCGAACAGGTGCTGGGCCTGGAAGTCGTGTTGCCCGACGGCCGGGTCTGGGACGGTCTCAGGGGCCTGCGCAAGAACAACACGGGCTATGATCTGAAACACCTGTTCATCGGTGCCGAGGGCACGCTCGGCATCGTCACGGCGGCCGTGCTTGCCATCGTGCCGGCGCCGAAGGACCGGGTCACGGCCATGGCCGCGGCGGACAGCTGGGAAGACCTGTTGAAGCTATTCGCCATCATGCGCGGCCGGCTGTCGGGTGCCCTGGTGGCCTTCGAGGCCTTCACCCGCCTCGGCATGGAGATCACCGTCCATCACATCGATGACGCCGTTGATCCCTTCGCCGACGGTCATCCCCTTTATGCGCTGATGGAAGCGGCGTGCTATGACGATGCCGAGGCGGTGCGGGACGCCGTCGAGGCGGGTCTGGGTGAGGCCTTCGAAGCGGGCATCGTCAGCGACGCGGTGATCGCCGAAAGCGGCCGGCAATCGGACAATCTGTGGCGCGTCCGCGAAGGCCTGCCGGAAGCCCAGAGCATGGGCACGGCGGTCATCAAGCACGACATTTCCGTGCCCATTTCCCGGGTTCCGGAATTCGTCGCCAAGGGCGG
>CAZQPC010000179.1:1611-10535 GCA_964595005.1 uncultured Magnetovibrio sp. | reverse complement strand
GGATGGCGCGTGCGAAATCCATAAATCCGTGGGCCACAACCATGAACGCGCCGGTGCCGCCGATGACGCAATCTTCATAGTAGAGATCGAGATCGGCCAGCATGGGGTACCCCGACGGATTGGACTGCTTGGCGATGATCGGCAATCCATTGATGGTGATGCGCTTGGCGATGACCCGGTCACGCGCCGCGACGACGTAATCGCCTGAGTTGTTGGGGCCGTCGCCGGATATATCGATGATCCGGCGGCGCCCCAAAAACCCATTGCCTTCGAAACGCGCCGCCGCGCTCAATAGGGCGCCGCTGATGGAGGTCCGCCGGGCGACGCCCAACTCGGCGCCTTCGATGGCGCCGGCGACGGCCTCGGCGCTTTGATGGTCCGAAATCTCGGCCCAGCCGACGACCGTGCGCTGGATGTCATCGCCGGCCCATTCCATATAGGCCACGGCGATGCGCCCCAGCGCACCGGCTCTGATCGCGCCGATGATCCGGGGATGGCGGATGGCGTGGGCATATCCCTGGCGCTGCAAGGCGGCTTCATCCAGGTCCATGCTGCGCGAGATATCGGCGGCCAGCACCAACTCAAGATCGACAGGGCGTTCCGCGGCGCGCGGACCACCGGTCGAAGACAGAATGATCACCGTGCCGACAAAGATTGAGACGAGCGCAACTCGATGCATCGTACAGGCTCCCTCCCGTATCGCCGCGTTGGCCGAGGGCCATGATACACCATTTGATGGCGCCGCATCTTCTTCGCCGTGGGGGTCAGTCCGCCGCAACCTAGCGCGCTTCGCGGAATTTGAACGCGACCATCAGGGCGCCGGCCAGCACCAGGGCGCCCATTACCGCCCAGGCCGCCCCGTAGCCGCCCCCGTGATCGACAATCAGCCCGAAGATGATCGGCCCCGCGGTACCGCCCAGCGAGGTCGCGAACAGGTTTGAGCCGATCGCCGCACCGGCCAGTTTCGCAGGCACGGCCTCGGCGCAGATGGTGTGCAAAAGTGCCGCGTAGGCCAACACCGTGGCGCCCAGGACCAGCGCCAGGGCGGCCAGCAAGACGGCGTGCCAGGTGGGGCTGACCGCCGTGGCGACGAACATCACCGCCGCCGCCGTGGTCATGATGCCGACCAAAACACCCTTGCGCCGGCCGCCGGCGAAGCGGTCGCTGGCGAAGGCCCAGAACACCCGGCCGGTGGCGCCGGTGAGTTGCGAGAGCCCGACTGAGAGCGCCGCGAAGGGCTGGCTGGCGTCGGCGACATCGCGCAGGAACAAGGTCAGATAGGTGGTGAAGGATTGCTGGCCGGCGTTGAAGGTGACGCTGGCCAGATTGACGATGCCGAGATTGCGGTTGCCGGTGACGGTTTTGAGATCGGCCAGGGCCGCCCGCAGGCCGTCGCCGCCGATGGTGCGCCGTTCCGCCATGCGCCACCAGATGAAGCCGACGATGATGGTCACGCCGGCCACCATCCACAGCGCCCAGCGCCAGGGCATGAAGACTACGGCGGCACCGAAGCCCGATGCCACCAGGCCGCCCATGGGGACGCCCATCTGCTTGACGCCCATGGCCGTCGCCCGGTGTTCGGGCTTGAACCAGCTCAGCACGCCCTTGGCGGTTGCTGGATTGACCAAGGCATAGCCCAGGCCCATGACAAACGTCGCGATGACCGCCGGCAGGTAGCTTTCGACGCCGGCAAACAGCGCCGCGCCGGCGGCCATCAGCACGGCGGCGGCGGCCAGCGAGATGGCAACGCCGATGCGGTCGGCGAGCGCGCCCGCCGGGATCGCGCCGACGGTCAGGGCGAAATAGAAGGCCGACATGAAAGAGCCCAGCTGCGTCGCATTGAGGTTAAGATCGACGCGGATCACCGGCGCCATGGTCATCACCGAGGTGTAGCCGATGGTGCCGACCACATGCACGAGGGTCAGCAGGATGATCCGGCCGCGCCAGGGATTGGGGCTCTCGTCACTCACTCTCGGGCGGGCCTTCGCGGAACCATCTGGCCAAGATCAGCACGCCCGCGGCGACCAAGGCTGCGGTGACCAGCCATGCCGGACCATAGCCGCCGCCATGATCGACGACCCAGCCGAATATCAACGGGCCGGCCATGCCGCCCAGGTGGACGCCGACCATGGAATAGCCCAATGCCGAGGCGGCCAATCTGGGATTCACCATTTCCACGGAGATGGCTTGGGCGACGGGCGCGAAGGACGCGATGGTGATGCCCAGCGCCAGCACCAGCCCTAAGCCGAACCACAACCCCCATCCGGGTCCGACCCAGGCCATGCAGGCCAAGAAGACGACGGCCGATCCGCAAATCCAGTTCGTCAAGATAATCCGCCGGCCGACGAACTTGTCGCTGAGCGCCCCCCAGCCGATGCGGGCGACGAAGCTGGCGGTCTGCGCCAGGCCCATGGCAAAACCGGCGAGCGGCTGGCTGGCCTGGGCGGCTTGGGTCAGGAACAAGGACAGGAAGCCGAAAAAGTTGGTCTGTCCGACATTCAACAATCCGTTGGCCAAGGAGAACAGGTGGACGTTCGGATCACGCAGCACGTCGCGAATATGCACCAGGGGATTTTTCCGCTCCGTCGGCGGCACATCCTTGTGAAAGCGGATCAGATACAGGCAGAACAGTCCGTTAATCGCGATGGCCACGGCGATGCCCAGCATGATGGTTTGCCAATGCACCAGCGTCACCAGGGCGCCATTGCCGGCCGCGACAATACCGCCGGCGGGCACGCCCACCTGTTTGATTCCCATGGCCGCGCCGCGCCGTTCCGGCGGAAACCAGTCAAACACGCCGCGTGCCGTCGCCGGGTTGTTCATGGAATAGCCGAGCCCCATCAAGAACAGGGCCAGCAGGCATTCAACGTAGCCATCGGCGAAGCTCAGCAAAATAGCCGAGATCGCCATCAAGACATGGCCGATGAACAGAGACCGGCCAATGCCGAACCGGTCGGCCATGGCGCCGGCCGGCAGAGAACCGATGGCTTGGGCCGCGTAGTAGGCGGAAACGAACAGGCCGATCTGGGTTGCGGAAAGATTGAGCTCGCTTTTGATCACCGGTGACATGGCCAGGACAGAGACGATATTGATCGTCCCCACCATATGCGCGCCAACCAGGACCGGCAGCCGTGTGCGCCACGGATTTCCGCCCGCGAGTTCGCTCATTGGCGGGGCAGGGGGGCGCCGTCCATGCCGTCGGCGGGCAGGCCCAAATGTTGCAAAATTGTCGGCGCGATGTCGACGGCGGAACTCTCCGTGCTCACGGCGGTGCCCGGCGCAAAACCGCCACCCCGGATCATCAGGAACGGATTTTGTTCGTAGCGGCCCATGCCGCCATGCTCGCCCTTGCCCGGCTCAAGGGTCATGGAGAACCGGTTGGCGAAGGCGGCGCTGATGCCGGGAATGCCAAACTCGTTGACGTCGTCGGATTTGGCGGCATCGACGGCGATGGCCAGGGCACCGTCGCTGCGCTGGCCCAGTTTCTCCAGCGCCGCGCCTGCATGGACGGCGCCGACGCCATCGATTTTGGTGAGCCAGGCGGCAATGGCGGGAGCCTGGTCGCGGACATGGTCCGCAAGATAAATGAAGGCGCTGAACCCCTGTGAGGCGACGACGCATTCCGATGAGTCGGGCCCGGCCTTGAACCCGGCTGCGATCAGGTGGGCGTCCAGATCAACGACCTGGCCGACCGTCTCATGGCCGTGGTCGGAGGCGATCAGCAAGGCGATATCGTCGTTGCCGCCGTTCAGGGCATCAACGGCCGCGGCAACACGCCCGCCATTGGCGTCGGCGGATGCCATCGCCGCCAAGTGCGCCGGCGAGCCCAGCACATGGGCATGCTCCGAATGGTCCGGCTCGCATTGCCAGAGCACCGCCAGGGCCGGCTTGCGCCCGTTCAGGATTTCCGAACAAAACCGTTCGGTCATGGCCGTGTCACCGGCACCGTCATGAGTGACGTCCAGGCCCTCGGCACTGTCCAGCGGCATCAGCCCCGGCCCGAACGAGCCGGCCCGGTGATAGACGTGCCCATGGCCGTCCGGGTCCTGGAAATAGGCGGCGCCGGGCGAGACATTGGAGAACACGATGGCGCCGCCGGCACCGGCCAGGCGTTCGGCCAGGGTTGGTACCCTCAAAGTCTGGCCGGTGGCCTTTTTCAGGCGCTCGCGGAAATCCAGGGCGCCGGCGGAAAGCGGCACCAGGCCGTTGCCCTCATCCAGCGCCACGGCGTTGCCTTGAAGTCCGTGGCGGCCCGGATGACAGCCCGTGGCAATGGATGCGGACGTCGTCCGCGTGGTCGACGGAAAGACGCTGCGGTGGGCCAGAAACTGCCGGGAGGTCGCGGCCAAGCGGCAAAGATGGGGCGTCCATTCGGGGCGCAGCATGTCGGCCCGAAGACCGTCGCAAATGACCAGGACGGCACGTTTCATTCGGTTGCTTTCCTCTCCGCCGCTGATGTGCGGCCCTAGGATGCGAGTTGGATCAAGGCGTCGATGGCGACAACCCGGGTCTCCTGCACGCACAAGGGATTGATTTCCGCTTCAAGAATACTTGGATATTCAAGCACGGCCAGTCGGGACACGGCAATCAAAGCCTCCGCCAACCCATCCAAGTCGCCTGTCGGCAGATTGCGATATCCGCGGACCGGCGCCAGGCCGCGCACCTCGCCGATCATTTCATCGGCCATGGCGCGGTCAACCGGGGCCGGACGGACGGCGGCGTCGGCGTAGATTTCCGCCAAAACGCCGCCCAGGCCCAGAACCGCCACCGGGCCGGTTTCCGGATCGCGGCGGAACCCGATCAGCACTTCCGCCAAACCCCTGATCATGGGCTGCACCAAGATGCCGTCAAAGCGGGCGTCGGGTGCATAATCCCTGGCGGCGGCCCATATTTTTTGTGCCGCCGCGCGCAGGGCATCGCCATCGGCCAGGTTAAGGGCAACCGCGCCGGCCTCGGTCTTGTGCGGCAGATCGGGTGACAGCACCTTGGCGGCGACGGGAAACTCCAGATCATCGGGGATCGGCGCATCCGGCCCATCGATGAGCGTCGCCGCCGCCATGGGCACGCCCAGTGCGCTGAACACCCGGGCCGCGTCAACCTCGCCCAACAGCTGGCCGTGTTTGCCGTCTAGTAACTTGGCGATCGTATCAAGGTTTCGGCCGTCGCCGGCAACCGGGGCGGGGGCGCGCCAGGTCAGCATCGCCCGGACGCCATCGGCGCAGGCCTCCGGGGTGCGGAAGGCGGCGATGCCGGCGGCCATCAACAGCTCCAAGGACCGGTCCGCCTGGGGCACCAGGAAGGCCGCCAAGGGGGTGCCGGTTTTCGGAGCGTCGATGATCGGCTGCACGGCGACCTCGGGGTGGAATTGCGCCGATGTGCCGACCACGGCGACCACCGCATCCAAGTCCGTATCGTTCAACAGAACATCCAGGGCGGCGCCGTAAACGCCTTCGCCGGTGCCGGCCATGGTCAGGTCGATGACCCGCCGATTGCCCAGGTTAAGGCCGAATTCGGCCATCCGATCCTTCAGGGCTTGCGACGGCGGCACCAGTTCCAGGCCCGCCGCCCCCAGCCGGTCGACGACCATCGCCGATCCGCCGCCGGTGGTGGTAACCACGGCGACCTTCCTGGAGGCGGTCGGCCGCGCGCCCAGCAGCAGCGGCGGCAATTCGAACAAGGTCTCCAGCATATCGACGCGCAGGATTCCGTGGTGGCGGAAAAACGCATCGACGGAGGCGTCCGGCCCGGCGATGGCGCCGGAATGGGAGACCGCCAGTTCGCGGCCGACCTCGGACCGGCCCAGCTTATAGGCGATCACCGGCTTGCCGGCGTCAAAGGCGCGGCGCGCGGCGTCGGCCAGCATCCCGGCATCGCGGATCGCTTCGAGAAAAAGCAGCACCGCGTCGGTGCCCGGATCATCGGCCATGATGTCCAGGACCTCACCGACGCCGACATCGCATTCATTGCCGATCGACACCAGGCTGGAAAAGCCGATGCCGCGGGCCTCGCCCCGCGACATCATGGTGCCGATCACTGAGCCGCTTTGCGAAATCACGCCGAGGCGGCCGGTCTTCAATGCCGGCACTTCCAGGAACGCATTGATGCTCAGCGTCATGTGCGAACGGGTGTCGATCACGCCCATGGAGTTGGGGCCGATGATCCGCACGCCGCCCGCGCGCGCGATGTCGACGACGCGTTGCTGCAGGGCCGCCCCATGGGCGCCGGTTTCCGCAAATCCGTCCGTGTAGATGGTCGCCACCGGGACGCCGGCGGCGGCGCAGCCGGTAATGGCCTCGGGCACATGCGCCGCCGGTACCATGACGAAGGCGTGGTCAATGGGGCCAGGCGCCTGGTCGATCCGGACATAGGCCGGTGCCCCTTGGACAACATCGCGGTTCGGATTGATCGGCACGACCCGGCCGGAAAAGCCGTGCGCCTTCAAGAACCGTTGCGGCCGGCCGGTGTTTTTTTCCGGATCCGCGGAAGCGCCGATCAGGGCGACCGTTTCGGCATGCAGCAGGGCTTTCGCAAGGTCCGGATGTGTCATGGTTTGCCGGCGGCTTAGGCCTGTTCGACCTTTACGGAAAAGATATATCCGGCGTTGCGGACGGTTTTAATAAAGGTCGGTTTTTGGGCATCGGGCTCAATTTTCTTGCGCAGCCGGGCGATCTGCACGTCAACACTGCGGTCGAAAGCCGGGGTGTCCATGCCGTGCGTAAAGTCCAGCAACTGGTCGCGGCTGAGCACCCTGTTGGGATGTTCGGCAAAGGCCCGGAGCAGACTGAATTCACCGCTGGACAGACCGATCGGATCACCGTCAGGGCTGGTCAGGGAACGCACCAACACGTCCAGTTGCCAGCCTTCGAACCGGTAGCTGCCGCTGTTTGCGGGTTGCGCCGGCTCGGCCGGTGCCGCCAGGCGTCTCAAGACGCTGCGCACCCGGGCCAGAAGTTCCCGCGGCTCAAAGGGTTTGCCCAGGTAATCGTCGGCGCCGATCTCCAGGCCGATGATCTTCTCCGTGGTCTCGCCGCGTCCGGAAATGATGATCACGCCGACCTCGCCGCGTTCCTTCAGGCTGCGGGTCAGGGTCAAACCGTCGACGCCGGGCAAACCCAGGTCGAGGACGACCAGGTCGACGTGCTCTTCAAGAGCCTTCTCAACAACGCCTTCGCCGGTGCCCATGGTCATCACCTCATAGCCGGCATCGTCAAGCATCATGGATACCATTTCCTGGATATCCGGCTCATCATCGACGACCAGAATTTTCTTCTTCGAACCAGCCAATATTTCCGTACTCCCCACTGGGCCGACCGCTCGGCCACTTGCGGACCGTCAAGACAAGGCACGCCCATCACCGAAATATAGTGAAATATTTGGTCACATATTGAAATAGGTAATACCAAATATCGCAACACCGCGCCGGCGCTTCGGACATATAATGCCGGGCCGGAAAAAAATCGGCTGCACGGAAGGTTCATGTGAGCGACTTCACACCATCGGAAAATGCCCAAGGGCATTCGGACCCGGACAATCTGCGGCGCCGGTATCGGCGCCGGTTGGCGGCAACGGCGGCCGTGCTGTTTGCCGTGGCGACAGCTGCCGTTGGCGCCTTCGTGTCCGGCGAGCCTGCCGCATGGGCGTTCGGCGCGGGGATCACCATATTTTTGCTGGCGGTGATGGTTGTCAGCGCGCTCAGGGGCGGCGACGAAATGACCGTTGCGGCGCTCGGCCCGGTGGCGGCGGCCCTTGATGAAAGCCAGGACCGCCTGAAGCATTTCACCGAAGGCGCGTCGGACTGGCTTTGGGAAATGGATGCCGGCCTGCGGTTCGTTTTCGCCTCACCGCGATATTTCGAATTGTCGGGCACGGAACCGGAGGAATTCATCGGCCGGCCCTATGACGAGATCGCGGGAATTGGATCTGAAAATCCGGAATTCGAGGCCTTCCAGACCCAGCTGAACCGTCATTTGCCGTTCGAAGACTTCGTCTATTCGAGGCCCGGCCACGGCGGCGGAATGCGATGGTTCCGGTTGCGCGGGACGCCGACATTCGACCGCGATGAAAGCTTTCAGGGCTACCGGGGGACCGGCACGGATATCACCGCCGAAATCCAGGCCCGCGAGGAAGCTATCGAATCGACCGCGCGGTTCCTCGATGCCATCGAGAACGTCTCCGACGGGATTGCTTTTTGGGATACGGAAGACCGGTTTGTTCTGTGCAACCGCCGCTTTCGCGATCAGGCGGGCCACGCGGCGTCGACCCTGGTCCGCGGCACCAGTTACGAAACCTATCTCAGAAGTATCATCCAGTTGGTCGATCCGCCGGTCCTGCCGGGACAGCGCGAAGCCTGGGTCGCCCGGCGTATTGCCGAACACCGCAATCCGCCGAACGCCGTCGAAGTTCAGCGCGAAGGCCGATGGCTGTTGATCCGCGATGACCGCTCACCGGACGGCAGCATTGTCACGGTGACCACGGACATCAGCGGCGTCAAACACCGCGAACAGGAATTGCAGCAGATCATCGATACGGTCCCCATGGTGCTTGGCTATGTCGACAAATCCGGATGCTATCAGCTGACCAACCGAACGTTTGAAGCCTGGTTCGACGTCAATCGCGATGATATCCGCGGACGGTCTCTGGCCGATGTGCACGAGCGCCGGATCTTCGATTTTCTGTCGCCCTATATTGAAAAGGCGCTGGCCGGCGATGAGGTCCGATTTGAGGTCAGCATACCTTATGCGGGCCGCAGCGAGATTCACGGTTACCGCGGGAACCGGCAATTAGAGGTGATCTACACGCCGGATGAAACGGGCGACGGCAGCGTTGCCGGGTGCTTTTTTGCCGCCAACGACGTCACCGAACGCATGTTGGCGACCGTGCAGCTGCATCAATCGCAGAAGATGGAGATCGGAAGAGCGTCGTGT
>CAZQPC010000179.1:0-1601 GCA_964595005.1 uncultured Magnetovibrio sp. | reverse complement strand
ATCGGCCAACTGACCGGCGGCGTGGCCCACGATTTCAACAATCTGCTGGCGGTGATCGTCGGCAGCCTGGGCATGCTGGAGGAACGTATCGAGGGCGAGCGTGAGACCAAGTTGGTCGGCTCGGCGCTGCGTTCGGCCCGGCGCGGCGGCGAACTGACCCAGCGCCTGTTGGCCTTCGGCCGGCGCCAGGCGCTGCGGACGGAAATCACCGATGCCAACGAATTGGTCGAAGGGCTCAGCGACCTGCTGCGCCGCACATTGGGGATCAGCGTCGAGATCGAGGTCAATCTGGGGACGGATCTGTGGCGGCTGAACGTCGACCGGGGGCAACTGGAAAATGCGCTTCTTAACCTGACGATCAACGCCCGCGACGCCATGCCCGGCGGCGGGCGGCTGGTCATTGAAACCGGAAACATCATTCTCGACCGCGCCTATACGGACAGTATCGACGATCTGGCCCCCGGCACCTATGTCATGTTCGCCGTCAGCGACAACGGCAACGGCATGTCGGCGGAAGTGCGAGAACGCGCCGTTGAACCCTTCTTCACGACCAAGGATACGGGCCAGGGAAGCGGTCTTGGGCTCAGCATGATCTACGGCTTTACCAAGCAGTCCGGCGGCCACATGCGGATCTATAGCGAACCCGGCGAAGGCACGGTGGTGCGGCTTTACCTGCCGGCGACGGAGACCGACATCATCGAAGCCGACAGCCCGGCGCCGGCGGCGGACGGGCAAGAAAGTCAAGGTGAGCGCATTCTGGTCATCGAAGATGACCCGGACGTCCGGGCAATCACCAAGACCATGCTGAAGCGGTTGGGATATCGTGTTGTCGAAGCCGAGACGGGGCGCCAGGCGATCGATTTGGCGGCCGCCGGTGAAGCCTTCGACCTGCTGTTCTCTGACGTCTTCTTGAAGGGCGGCATGAATGGGCCGGATGCGGTCAAGGAAATCAAAATCCATCGCCCGGCGGTGCCCGTGCTGTTCACGTCCGGTTACAGCGCCGATCACCTGACCAGCGATGGATCGCTGGGCGAGAACGTCCAGATGATCGCAAAACCTTATGAAATTGCCGATCTGGCGGCGCGTCTCAGGGAGTGTCTTGACGATGCCGAGGCCGGCCAAGCGAATGGCACCGCCAGTTCCGAGGGTGCGGTTCCCCGGTCCGCCTGAAAATATACGCATTCTGTGCTTGGCGGTCCGGCGCCGGTTGGCTATGACTGGCGCTTCGCTGCATTGCACAATTCCCGTCGGCTTTGCGCCGCCTTTTCGGAGACCGCCACACATGTCCTATGAAAACATCCTCGTTGAGACGCAAGACAGCGTCGGCATCATCACCCTGAACCGGCCAGACGCCTTGAATGCGCTCTGTGCCAAACTGATCGCCGAGATGGCCGAAGCCCTGGATGCCTTCGAGGCCGATGCGGGGATCGGCTGCATCGTCGTCACGGGATCGGAAAAGGCCTTCGCCGCCGGCGCCGACATCAAGGAGATGCAAAGCTTCAACTACATGGACGTCTACCAGCGCGATTTCATCACCGATGGCTGGGAACGTCTGTCCCAGTGCCGCAAACCGACGATCGCCGCGGTTGCCGGGTTCGCCA
>CAZQPC010000178.1:0-10596 GCA_964595005.1 uncultured Magnetovibrio sp. | reverse complement strand
TCGATCTGGTGCGGGCGGGCCGGCCGGAATCCACGGACATGGAAAATGTCCGCGAGCATGTGTCCTGGGGGCCGGGTCCGCGGGCCAGCCAGGCGCTGATGTTGGGTGTTCGCGCCCGCGCCGTCATCGAGGGACGCCTGGCGCCAAGCGTCGACGATGTCCTGGCCCTGGCCCATCCGATCCTGCGCCACCGCATGGCGTTGACGTTTGCGGCCCGCGCCGAGGGGGTCACCTTGGGATCCATCATCGACGGCCTGTGCGAGCGGGTCGGTTGAGCGGACCCGGCGCCGGATCATCCTAGCAATTAGGTAGGAGCAGCCATGGCACCGCGTTGGCGGACGGCAGCAAATGCACAAGGCGGGACGCATCACCGGGCCGAGCAATTGGCCATGTCCATGCCGCCGTTGCTGGTTGCCGCCGAGCGGGTCGCGTCGACGGTTTCGCAAGGCGTGCACGGGCGGCGCCGGGTCGGCCCGGGAGAAACTTTCTGGCAGTTCCGGCGTTATGAATTCGGTGATTCCGTGCAGCTCATCGACTGGCGCCAATCGGCCAAGTCGGATCCGGTTTATGTGCGCGAGACGGAATGGGAGGCCGCGCAAAGCGTATGGATCTGGCGCGATGGCTCGCCATCTATGGCGTTTCAATCCGACCCGAACCTGGAAAGCAAGCGCGGACGCGCCGATCTGCTGGTCTTGGCGCTGGCCTCGTTGCTGATCCGCGGCGGCGAACGGGTGGCGCTTCTGGGCACCGGCATGGCACCGGCATCGGGGCGCGCCATCCTGAACCGCATGTGGACGATGATCGAAGGCGGCCAGACGTCGACGGGAAGCCTGCCGGCGACCGAAGTGCTGCCGCGCTATGCCCGGGTCGTGATGGTCGGCGATTTTCTGTCGCCCCTGGAAGAAATCGCCGAAACCATCGACGGCTTCGCGCTCAAGGGATTGCGCGGCCATCTGGTCCAGGTGCTTGATCCCGCCGAAGAACGTCTGCCCTACGATGGACGGATTTTGTTCGATGGTCCGGAGGCCGAAGGAGACGTGTTGATTTCACACGTGGAATCCTTGCGCGGCGATTACCGCGAAGAATTGGCGCGCCATCGGGCCGGTCTGGAATCCCTGGCCGGGCGGTTCGGCTGGAGCGTCATCAGCCATCGCACGGACCGGCCGCCGGAACAGGCCCTGATGGCCCTTTATCTGCAGCTTTCCCAATCCATGAGGCCGTAAGCATGTGGACCGTCGGCGCCTTGTCATTCATCGTTCCCTGGGCTCTGGCCGGGTTGGCCGCGCTGCCGGTCATCTGGTGGCTGTTGCGTCTCAAGCCGCCGATGCCGAGACGCATCGTGTTTCCGCCCATCGTCCTTTTGCAAAGGCTGACGTCGCAGCGCGAAAGCCCGGCCCGCATCCCGCCCTGGCTGTTGGCGCTGCGTCTGATTATGGCCGGCTTGATCATTGCCGGCATGGCTGGGCCCCTGCTGAACGCGGAAACCAAATTGTTTGGCCAGGGGCCGCTTTATCTGATTGTCGATGACGGGTGGGCGGCCGGCGGCACCTGGGCGGCCCGCAAATCGGCGCTTCGCGACTTCCTCGATCATGCCGAACGGAGCGGCCGGACGGTTGTTCTGGCGACCACGGCGCCGCCGCCGCAGGGCGCCGCGGTGGCGCCGCCGCAACTGCTGAGCGGCGCCGATGCCCGGCGTCTGTTCGATGGCCTGCAGCCGAAGCCGTGGCCGACCAAACGGGCCGCTGCGGTCGATGCCCTGCTGGCCGATAAAACGTTCAACGATCAACGCCCGGGTGATGTGATTTGGCTCAGCGATGGCCTCGAGACGGGTGATGCGGCCGCAAAAATGGCAACCTTGACCCAGCGTTTACGGAAGCTGGGGTCCGTCACCGTGTTTGCAGAGCCGTCCGGCCGCCTGCCCGTGGTGTTGATGCCGCCGCAGGCCGATGGCGCGGCATTGAAGATCGAGGCGCGGCGGGTCCGCGACGGCGCGGGCCGCGGCATCCAAGTCCGCGCCCTGGCGGACGACGGGGAAATTCTCGGCCGCCTGCCGCTGGCCTTTAAATCCGGCGCCGCGACGGCCACCGGCCGCCTTGAGATGCCGGCGGAATTGCGCAACCGCTTGGCCCGCCTGGAAATCTTGGGCGTCCAGTCCGTCGGCGGCGTCGTGCTGACGGACGAACGCTGGCGCCGACGGCCCGTCGGTCTGCTGACCGCCGCGGGCGCAAAAGCGGCGCAGCCGTTGCTCGATGCCCTGCACTATTTGGGGCAAGCCGTCAGCCCCTATACGGAGGTCCGCCGCGGCGGCGTTGCGGAACTTCTGAGGCGCGGCATGGCGGTCCTGATCATGGCCGATCCGGGGCGCTTGGACCGCGCCGAGACAGCGGGCATCGAAACCTGGATCGACAAGGGCGGCGTCGTGTTGCGGTTTGCCGGGCCGCGCCTGGCCCGTGAAGCCGGTGCCCAAGACACCTTGTTGCCCGTCCAGTTGAGACGCGGCGGGCGGGTCATTGGCGGCGCACTTTCGTGGCGCAAGCCGGAATCCCTGGCGCCGTTTCCAGCCACCAGCCCATTCCATGGGTTGACCGTGCCCAAGGACATCAATATCCGCCGTCAGGTGCTGGCCCAGCCGTCGTTGGATTTGGCCGACAAAACCTGGGCGCGCTTAAGCGACGGCACACCCCTGGTGACGGCCCAGAAACGCGGCCAGGGCTGGCTGGTTCTGGTGCATACCACGGCCAATGCCGAATGGTCGGATTTGGCCTTCTCCGGCTTGTTTGTCGACATGCTGCGGCGCCTGGTGCGCCTGTCGCAGGGCGTCGCCGGCGAGACCGGCGGCGCCCCGTTGCCGCCGATCAGCAATCTTGACGCCTTCGGGCGGCTTGGCGATCCCCCCGGCGGCGCCACGGCCATTTCCGGCAAGGCCTTCGCCGACACCATGGTGTCGGCGCAACACCCGCCCGGCTTCTATGGCACGCCGGCGGCGCGCCGGGCCTTCAACCTGTCGCACAACATGGGCGAGATCGCCACCTTCCGCGACTTGCCGGCCGGCATCGAGATGCGGACCTATGCCCGTTCCCAGGCGCGCGATTTGAAACCATGGCTGCTGGGCATTGCCGCGGCCTTGTTCCTTGTCGATCTGCTGGCCAGCATGTGGATCCGCGGCCTGCTGGGCATGCCGGCGCTGCGGGCCGGCGTTTTGGTGTTGGCGATGGTGCTTCCCATATCTGAAAGCCGCGCCGACGACGCGTTCGCCAAGAAGAACAGTCTGGAAACCCGTCTTGCCTATATTTTCACCGGCGACCGCCGGATCGATGAAATCAGCGAAGCCGGTCTGAGCGGTCTCAACATGATCCTCTGGCAACGTACGGCGGCCGAATTGGGGCCACCCCAGGGGGTCAACCCGGCCGTTGACGATCTGTCCTTTTTTCCACTGCTCTATTGGCCGGTGATCCCCGGTTATACCCTGCCGCAGGGCGCCGCGCCGCGGATCGTCGCCTATCTGCGGAACGGCGGCACCATCTTGTTTGACACCCGCGATCAGGCCACGGACACGTCGTCGGCGACCTTGGACGTGCTGTCACGCGAGCTGGAAATCCCGCCGCTGGTACCGGTTTCACGCAGCCATGTGCTGACCCGGGCATTTTATTTGCTGAAGGAATTTCCGGGACGCTGGACCGGTGGCGCGCTGTGGGTTGAGAAGGCCGGCGAACGCATCAATGACGGTGTTTCGCCGGTCATCGCCGGCAGCCACGACTGGGCCGCCGCCTGGGCCGTGGATGCCGAACATCGGCCGCTGTTTCCGGTCGTCCCCGGCGGCGAACGCCAACGCGAAATGGCCTACCGGTTCGGTGTCAATCTGGTCATGTATACCCTGACCGGCAACTACAAGGCCGATCAGGTTCACATGCCGGCGATCATACAGAGGTTGGGGCAATGAACGGCGTCATCGAACTGGCACCCCTGGTGCCGATGCCCCTGGTGATCGGGTTCGTCGCCATCGCCACCGTGTTGTGCGCGATCATTGGCTGGCGCGCCGGACCGGGCGGGCTATGGCGTTTCTTCGCCACCCTGGCCATTGCCGCGGTGTTACTCAACCCCCGCGTCGTCGACGAACAACGCGAACCCCAGTCGGATGTGGTTGCCCTTCTGGTCGACCGAACGGCAAGTCAGAAGGTCGGCCAGCGGCCGGCGCAAACGGACGCCGCCGTGGCTCACCTGCGCCGCCGGATCGAGGCCTTGCCAGATGTCGATATCCGCCAGGTCATGGTCCGTGATGCGGTCGCCGGGTCGGTCCGGGGCGACGGCGAAGGCAGTCTTCTGGTCGGCGCCTTGCGCCAGGCCTTGGGCGGCATCCCGAGCCAGCGGGTTGCCGGCGCCATCGTCGTGTCGGACGGCCAAATTCACGATCAAGCGCTGGCCGAGGAAATCAACAAGATCAAGGCGCCCGTTCATGTGCTGATCACGGGCAAGCCCGATGAGGTGGACCGGCGCCTGATCATCGAGAAAGCGCCGGCTTATGGCCTGGTCGGCAAGGAAGCGACCATCGCCTACCGGGTCGAAGACCGGGTCGGGCCGACAGGCGGCGGCCTGGGCAATTTGGCCCGGGTGACGCTGAAGGAGGGGGACAAGGTCATCGGTGCCGCGCAAATCCCCGTCGGCCGAACGGATTCTTTCAAAGTTCCCCTGACCCATGCAGGGCCGACGGTCCTGACCTTGGAGGTGGCGCCGACGACGGGTGAGTTGTCGACCGTCAATAACCGCTCGCTGGTCACTATCAATGGTGTCCGCGAACGGCTCCGGGTGCTTTTGGTGTCCGGGCAGCCGCATGCCGGTGAACGTGTCTGGCGCAATCTGCTGAAATCTGATCCGGCCGTCGATCTGGTTCATTTCACCATTCTGCGGCCGCCGGAGAAGGATGATTTCACGCCGCTCAACGAAATTTCGCTGATCGCCTTCCCGACCCGCGAGCTGTTCGAGGTGAAGATCAAGGAATTCGACATGGTCGTGTTCGACCGATACGTGGTCCGCGACGTGCTGCCACCGTCTTATTTGCGCAACATTATCGGCTACGTGCGCGAAGGCGGCGCACTGCTGTTGGCCGTCGGCCCGGAATTCGCCAAGGAACGCAGCTTGTTTAACACACCGCTCGGTGAATTACTGCCGGCGGCGCCGACGGGCAATGTCATTGAGGATGCCTTTCGGCCCAAGGTCACCGACGTTGGCAACCGCCATCCGGTCACGGCCGTGTTGCCAAAGGCCCGTGCCAGCCGGGCCAATCGTGGCACCGGCAGTTGGGGGCGCTGGTTCCGGCAGGTCGAGACGGTGGCCCGCGCCGGGCATACGCTGATGGAAGGACCGGCCGCGCGGCCGCTTCTGGTCCTTGACCGGGCCGGCGACGGCCGGGTAGCGGCCATGCTCAGTGACCATATCTGGCTCTGGGCCCGCGGTTTTGAAGGCGGCGGTCCGCATGCCGAATTGATGCGCCGGCTGGCCCATTGGTTGATGAAGGAGCCCGACCTGGAAGAAGAAGGGCTGCGCGCCCAGGTGCGGGACGGCAAACTGCACATCGTTCGGCGCAGCCTTCGCGACGCGCCGGCGGAAATTACCGTCACCAGCCCCACGGGCGAGAAGAAAACGCATCGCGTCAGCACGGCGAAAACCGGGCTTGCGGAACTTGTTGTCGCCGCCGAGGAAACCGGCCTCTATCGAATCGGCGATGGCGAACGCGAAGCCCTGGCCGCCGCCGGCGCGCTCAATCCGCTTGAGTTTGCCGATCTCAGGGCGACCGCGGCGTTGCTGTCGCCTTTGGCCGAGGCCACGGGCGGCGGCGTCCAGTGGATCCGCGACGGCCTGCCGGATTTGCGCAAGGTGCGCACCGACCGTGACCGTTCCGGCAAAGGATGGCTGGGCTTGGTTGAAAACAGGGCTTATGTTGTTACCGGCGTCGCCGAATTCCCGCTGGTGCCGCCGATCCTGTTCATGTTGGGCGTGCTGGCGGTGCTCATGGCCGCCTGGTGGAAAGAGGGGCGATCATGACACCGTTGGAAATGCTGGTCACGGCGCTTGCCTATCTGATGAAGGGCGATGGCGATGTTTCCGCCGAGGAACGCGCCAAGCTGCTGGCTATCATGAACAAACATGTGGGCATGAAAGAGGTCCAGCCGGAGCAATTGAAGCGCATGGTCGGCGCCGCCTTCGGCCATGCCCGCAAAGTGCCGGTCGACGTTTTCGTTCAACAGGTGGCGCCGGAGCTATCGCCCGGCCAGAAAATGGCGATCTTCGCCAATCTTTACGACGTTTCCCTGGCCGACGGAGAGTTGCGGGGCGGCGAGAAAGTGGTTCTGGACACCTTCATGGTGTCTTTCGACCTGGACGGCAATCAGGTTAAGGCGATGAAGGAGGTGATATTGCTGAAAAACGATACCGCGGTGTTCACCAACCTCGGCCATCCCCATAACGAACCGAATTTCAGGCTCAAGGTCGAGTATCGGCGGGACTAAAACGCGATCTTTTCTGATCCGTTCTTGCCGCCAGGGACGTCCCAGTAGGGTTCCGGCCCGAAGCGCGCCGCCAGAAAATCAACAAATGTCCGAACCTTCGCCGATAGGTGCCGGTTGCCGGGCCAGATGGCGTTGACGAAGATATCGCCCAGCGTGTAGTCGGCCAGAACTTCCTCAAGATCGCCGCCGCAAAGCGCCGGCCCGCACATGAACGTCGGCTGCAAGACCACCCCTTGACCGGCCAGTACCGCCGCCAGCAAGGCCTCGCCGTTGTTTGACTTCAAAGGACCGTGGACCCGCACCGTGAGATCGCTTCCGTCTTCCTGAAACGTCCAATCGTTGGGCGCCGCCAGGTTGTCGTAAACCATGCATGCATGTTCCGCCAAATCGCGGGGATGGGCCGGCCGGCCGTGGCGGTCCCAATAGGCCGACGTGGCGACCACCGTCAGCCGGCAGGGCGCCAGGCGCCGGGCGATCAGCGACGAATCCGCCAGCCGGCCGATGCGGATACCCAGGTCGAACCCGTCCTCGATCAGATCCAATTGCCGGTCGTTCAAGGTCAGATCGACCTTCACCTCGGGATACAGCGCCATGTATTCCGGCAGGGCCGGGGCCAGATGGGCGATGCCGAAACTCATGGGCGCGTTGATCTTCAGGGTGCCGCGCGGCTCGGCGTGCAGGCGGGTGACCGCCAGTTCCGCCTCCTCGGCGTCGGCGACGATACGCTGGGCGCGCTCAAAATAGGCCTGTCCCACCTCCGTCAGGTGCAACCGCCGCGTCGTCCGGTGCAACAACCGCGCGCCCAGGCGTTCCTCAAGGCGTGCCACCTGCTTGCTGACGGCGGATTTCGACAGACCCAGATCACGCGCCGCGGCCGTGAAACTGCCGCGTTCAGCGACGCGTTCGAAGACGGAAATACCGGAAAGTTGATCCATGTCGGCTCGCCTATTGTTTATTTGAAGAAACAATCATGTTCCATTTACCCTAATTGTCTTTCAAAAACAAGAGGACTAGGTTCTCCGTCAAGAACACACGCCACACCAAATTTGATTTTGAGGAGACAACAAATGACCCGCATTCTCACCATTACCGCCAGCCCCAACCGCGATGGCTCTGTCAGCACGGGGCTGGTTCAACGCTTGGCCGGTGTCCTAAACCGGGACGCCGACGTGACCATCCGAGATCTCGGTGCCGAGCCGCCCGCGCATTTGGATCAAGCAATGATCGGTGCTTTCTATACCCCGGAAGAGGCGCGCTCCGACGAACAGAACACGCTGTTGGCGTCGTCCGACCAATACGTCGGTGAACTGGAAGCCGCCGACGTGATTATCCTCGGCACGCCCATGCACAATTTCGGTATTCCGTCGGCCCTGAAAGCCTGGATCGATCAGGTCGCGCGGGTCGGGCGGACCTTCAAATATACGGAAAACGGCCCCGAAGGCCTGTTGAAAGACAAGAAGGTCTATGTGGTCACGGCCCGGGGCGGCGACTATTCGCAATCCAGCCCGATGAATTCCCTGGACCATCAGATCCCTTATTTGAAGACCGTGTTGGGCTTTGTCGGCCTGGATGACGTAACCTTCATCAACGCCG
This sequence comes from uncultured Magnetovibrio sp., assembly GCA_964595005.1. Lineage (GTDB taxonomy): Bacteria > Pseudomonadota > Alphaproteobacteria > Rhodospirillales > Casp-alpha2 > UBA3470. Next base: position 2,500 of record CAZQPC010000178.1, on the reverse strand, counting down.
AAGGTGGCGCCAAGGGTGACGACGGTATCCGCGCCGCCGAGGCGGAGATTGACGCCCTTGCCGCGACGGCCCTGCAGAACGCCGCCTGAGCGGGCGGCCATCGGGAGAGAGACCATGGGAAGACTGGTTGAAGGCAGATGGCTGAACGATGCCGTCGATACGAAAACCAAGGGCGGCCGGTTCGTGCGCAAGGCGTCGTCCTTCCGCAACTGGATCACCGCCGACGGATCGGCCGGACCCAGCGGCGAGGCCGGGTTCGGCGCCGAAGCCGGCCGTTATCATCTCTACGTCTCGCTGGCGTGCCCGTGGGCCCACCGGACCCTGATCTTCCGCAAGCTGAAGGGACTGGAAGAGATGATCAGTGTCTCCTTCGTCGACGCCTTGATGCTGGAAAACGGTTGGGAACTGGCCGACGGTGCCGATCCGGTAAACGGCGCAACGTTCCTCTATGAGGTCTATGCCAAGGCCGACCCGGCCTATTCGGGGCGGGTTACCGTGCCGGTGCTCTGGGATAAGCAGCGCGGGACCATCGTCAGCAACGAATCGGCGGAAATCATCCGCATGTTCAATTCGGCCTTCGACGGCCTGGGGGCGACGTCCGGTGATTTCTACCCCGAAGCCTTGCGCGACGACATCGACGCGTTGAACGACGTCATCTATCAGACCGTCAACAACGGGGTCTACCGCTCGGGCTTCGCGTCCACCCAAGAGGCCTATGAGGAGGCGGTGACGGCGCTGTTCGCGACCTTGGATGATTTGGACGAACGGCTTGGCCAGCGCCGCTACCTCATGGGTGCTGTGATCACCGAGGCGGACTGGCGCCTGTTCACGACGCTGCTGCGCTTCGATCCGGTCTATGTCGGTCATTTCAAGTGCAACCGGCGGCGCCTGGTCGACTATGTCAACCTGGCGGGTTATCTGCGTGAGCTTTATCAAAAGCCGGGCGTCGGTGAGACCGTCGATATCGATTACACCAAGGCCCACTACTACGGGTCGCACCGTTCCATCAATCCGAAAGGCATTGTGCCCGTGGGGCCAACGCTTGATCTGGACGCGCCGCACGGGCGCGATCATCTGTAAGACATGAAAGGTTTGAAATCATGATCACCGTCATCCCCTTTGAAGACCTGGGCGGCGCCCAACTGGGTTGGCTGGACGCCAAACACCACTTCAGTTTCGCCGATTATCACGACCCGGACCGGATGGGCGTCGGCGTGCTCAGGGTCTGGAACGACGACACCATCCAGCCGCACACGGGCTTCGATCCGCATCCGCACCGCGACATGGAGATCATCACCTACGTGCGCTCCGGCGCCATCAGCCACCAGGACAATCTGGGCAATAAGGGGGTGACCCGGGCCGGTGATGTGCAGGTCATGTCGGCGGGCACCGGCATCGTCCATTCGGAAATGAACGAAGGGGATGAGCCGACGACGCTGTTTCAAATCTGGATTCACACGGATGCCCGCGGTCATGAGCCGCGTTGGGACGCCCGGCAATTCCCCAAGGACCCGGTAACCGACAGCCTGCCCGTCCTGGCCTCGGGCGATCCTGAAACGGATGGCGGTCTGATGATCCATCAGGACGCAAAGATATTGGGCGGCCGCTTGAATACCGGTACCAGCGTCACCCACGACCTGGCCGATGGCCGCGGCGTCTATCTGGTGGTTTCCGAGGGTGCCGTCGAGGTCAATGGCCAGACCGCCGGGCACCGGGCCGGTGTCACCATCACCGCCGAAGGTGAGGTCACCATCACGGCGACGGAAGATGCCGAGGTGGTTTTGGCGGACGTGCCGCTGGAGCGCTAGTCAGCCAGCGGCGATAGCTTCGATCTCGACCACCCAATCGGGGTGCGCCAGGCCGGCGACGACCAGCAACGTCGACGCCGTGAGATGGCCATCCATGCGTTTGTCGCGGATTTCCCGATAGGTGCCGACCAGATCGGCACCGGTGATGAAGGCGGTGACTTTGACGATGTTCTCGCGGCTCATGCCGGCGTCTTCGACGATGGCGAAAATCTTGCGCCAACAGGCCTCCATCTGGGCCGCCGCATCGCCGGCCAGGGCGCCATCATCGTTGAGGCCGACCTGGCCGGAAATATGCAGCCAGCGGGCGCCGGCCGGCGCCGAGACGCCGTGGGCATAGGCCGATGATGGCGGCGCGATGGCCGCCGGGGTGTGTGTGGTCAGCATGGAACTCTCCCTTTTCAACGTTGTTCATATATAGCCCATTGCACCTCACCTGCTGGGCAAATACTGCCCAGGCGCCGCCAATGGCGTGCCAATAGGCGGCTGAACTCCACATATCTCATTGATTTTACGTAATTTTAAGTTGGCACAATGCCTGCATTGTCTAAGGCAGCCGGCCCGTCACGGAGAAAACTTCGGGCGGTCCGGAGACTGGAACGGGAAAAATGGAACCGCAATCATGAGAGCACTTGCCATATCCGCCTCGGGCATGATGGCCCAGCAAACCCAGGTCGACACGATCGCCAACAACA
>CAZQPC010000177.1:0-10605 GCA_964595005.1 uncultured Magnetovibrio sp. | reverse complement strand
CCGAGCCTTCTTGGGAATCCCTAAACGGACTCTTCCGTTAGGTGGGAACCACTAGTCCCCGGGAAAATCGCTTCCATCCCGCACAATTTGTCATTAACCCAAGTTGCCTGATATTTTTACCAGCGTCCACATACGGCCGTCTGAGTTCACGCCACCCGCACCGCCGTTTCCTCGTCGACTTCGGCGGCTTCGATTTCCATCACCGTGGCCCGGCGCATGTCGCGCTCATAGCGGGCTTCATCGAAAGGAAGTGCGCGGTGCATGGTGCAGCGGTCGTCCCAGATCAGGGTGTCGCCGACCCGCCAATGGTGGGTGTAGACGAATTGTCGCTGGGTCGCGTGCTCCATCAGGTCGCGGGCCAACAGGCGGCCCTCCGCCACCGGCCGACCGACGATGCGGCCGATATGCGACGCCAGATATAGCGTCTTGCGGCCCGAGCCCGGATGCACGCGCACAATGGGCCGGCGTATCGGCGGCAGGGCGGCGTGTTCTTCGTCGGAAAAATGATCAAATCCCAACAGCGCCCTTGAGGTGAAGATGGAATGCACGGCGACCATCTCTTCGATGCGCGATTTCATGGCATCGGAGAGCGCATCGTAGGCGGCGCGCAGATCGCAGACCTGGGTTTCGCCGGCTTCCGGCGGCACCGAATGGGCATGCAACATGGAGTATTTCGCCGCGACGCGCTTGAACGAGCTGTCCGTGTGCCAGAGCCGGTTGCCCAGGTTGAACAGGCGCCGGCGGTCGTCCAGGTCCAAGATGTTGCTGTCTTCGTCCAGGTTGGAGATATCGACCAGTTCGGCGGAAACACGGCGTTCGATATCCGTGGTCAGAACGCCGTTGACGGCATCCAGCGGGCCGAAATTTTTGGCGAATTCGACCTGCGCGTCCTGGGAGACCGGCTCACCGCGGATCACCACGGCGGCGTATTGGTCGATGGCCCCGACAACCAAATCCCGGGTGCCCGCATCCAGGGGGGCAGCCATATCCAGCCCGGTGATCTCGGCGGCAAAACTTGGCGCGAAGGCGGTCACGCTGATGGTCATGGGGCGCTCCCAAAAAATTATTGTGCCGCATCTTCGCCGGCGATGTAACCCCATGTCAGACACGGGCCCAGCGTCGTGCCGGCGCCGACGCCCTTTGAGCCGAAGCTGTTGGCCATGACATTGCCGGCGGCATAGAGGCCCGGAAGCACGCTGCCGTCGGCGCGCAACACGCGGGCCTTGGCGTCGGTGCGCGCGCCGCCCTTGGTGCCCAGGAAGCTGGCCTTGAAGGGCATGGCATAGAACGGCGCGCGGTCGATGGTGCCCAGCGTCGGGTTCGGCTTGTGGTCCGGATCGCCGCCCCGGTTGGTGTCCCAGAGGCTGGCGCCGCGGCCGAAATCCCGATCAACGCCGGAGGTGGCGAAGGCACTGAAGCGGACCGCCGTCTGTTCCAGGCGCGGCCCGTCGACACCGATCAGTTCGGCCAAACCGGCCAGGCTATCGGCGCGGAAGTGATTGTCGGGCACGCTTTTCTTCGGCAGGGCATGCGGATACTTGGCCGCGAACTGGGCGTCGTAGATGCGCCAGGCCGGCAGGTGCAGCGGCGCACCCGTTGCCGGGTCGCGTTCGTCGAAGGCCAGGCCGACATTCATCTGCTTTTCGTTAACGAAGCGCTGGCCATGGCGGTTGACGATCATCGAATGGGGCAGGAAATAGTCCGCCGCCGGCAGGCCGTGCAGGCGGCCTTCGTAGGTGACCGGCGTGGTCCCCATGATTAGCGCCTGGTCCATGTGGTCCAGTTGCGCCCCGGCATTGGCGGCCATGCGCTGGCCATCGCCCGTGTTGGTGTCCGGGCTGGCCGTCCATTCGACGGGGCCGGGGAAGTGTTCGGCCATCATCGCGGCGTTCCACTCAAAACCGCCCGAGGCCAGGATGACCGCCTTGGCGGCGCCCACGTTGACCGGCTGGCCCGCCTTTTCGACCTCAAGACCGGTGACACGGCCATCGTCGACGCTCAGTTTTGACGCTGTCGTTTCCGACCACACAGTGACGCCGGCATCCAGACAGCCGCGCAGCAGGCCGATGGTCAGGGCATTGCCCCGGGTGCGCTTGTCGAGCAGGCGCCGCCACAAAAGCCGCGGCGCGAATTTCACGGCCCAGCGTTTCGGCTGGGCGTAAAAGAAGGTGTCGACAACCTCCTCATAGGAAAGCTCAACGTTCACCGCGGGGCGCCGGATCCTGCCCTGCCAGGGCCCGGCCAGGGCGGCCCGCAACGGCGCTGCGGAAACATTGCGCCCGAACGCCTTGCCGCCGGGCAGTTCCGCATAGGGGTCCGGGTCGCGGTTCGGGTTGAAGGTGATCGGGGTGCGGTCTTCGACGAACTTCAACATGACCGGCGCCGTATCAACGAAGGCCGCCCACTGGGGCTCCTCCGTGTTATGCCAGCCGTCCGGCGAGGCGGCGCGGATATAGTCCATGGCGTCGTCGCGCGAATCGCTGACCCCCAGGGCCGCCTGATGGTGATGATTGGGCACCCAGATACAGCCCCCCGACATGGCCGTGGTGCCGCCGATGACGGCGGCCTTTTCGATCACCAAAACCTTGGCGTCCAGATGCGCCGCGCGCAACGCCGCGCTGAGCCCGGCGGCACCGGAGCCGACGACGACGATGTCCGTGTCAAACCGCTCACTCATGGCGGCAATCTAAACGACCGCGGCCGCTCAGACAAAGCCCGCCATTGAGCCGGCCCGCGCCCTTGGCTACGCTGCCCGCCATGGAACTGCATACCACCTTGACCAGCCCCTTCGGCCTGATGGCGCGGATCGTCATACTCGAGAAAGGCCTTAGCGACCGCATCCCGGTGATCGAGGCGAAGACCCGCACCATCGACAGCCCCTATTACGCCATCAATCCGTCGGGCCGGGTGCCGTACTTGATCTGCGACGACGGCACGGGGCTTGAGGAATCGCAATTGATCTGCGCCTACCTGGACCATCTGGACGCAGCGCCCATGCTCGACCATCCGGGCGGCGAGGCGGGCTGGGAATCGCGGCGCCTGGAGGCCCTGGCGCGCAGCATGCTGGACGGCATTTCCGTCTGGGGGCGCGAGTTTTACCGCCCCGACGGCGAACAATCGCCGACCATCGTCGCCCACGAAATGGCCCGTACCCGGCGCATGGTCGATGTCTGGGAGAAGGAAATCGGCCATCCGCTGATGAACGGTGCCTTGAACATGGCACAGCTCACCCTGGCCGTGACCCTGCAGATCGAACACCGTCTCGACGGGTTCGAGTTTCGGACCAGCCATCCGGGTCTGGCGGCCTGGGCGGTGCGCCAAAGTACCCGGCCGTCGTTCAAGGAACTGCTGCCGCACCTGGCCGATTGAGCGGGCCGGCCCCGTGCGGTAAGTTGCCCCGCGCAATGACATGACGGGGGAAAGGTGGCCATGGCCGAGCTGAAGCTGGAAGAATACGAGAACGACTTCTGGAAAGACGTCGACAACCGCAAGACCTGGGACCAGATCATCCCCGGTGAATTGCGCGACACCAAGCCCGTCACCATCACCACCGACGTGATCGCCCAGTTCGCACGGCTGATCGGTGACGACAATCCGCTGTATCACGACGAAGCCTTCGCCAAGAAAACCCCCTACGGCGGCATCATCGCACCGCCCAGCCTGCATATCGTGTTGATGTTTGCCTGCACGGACATCAACGACTGGATGCGCTCGCCGGGCACCATCAACTGCGGCCAGAGCTGGTATTACAACATTCCCGCCCGGCCCGGCGACACCATCACCATGCGCGGCACGGCCTTGGACAAGTTCATCAAGAAGGAACGCCTGTTCGCGGTGCACGAAAACGCCTTCACCAACCAGTTGGGCCAGGTCATCTGCACCGGCCGCGGCTGGACCATCCGGCCGGTATGAGGGAGGGCGAGGATATGTGCGCACAAGCCGAGTTTGACAAGATCGACGCGGGCCTGGAAATCACCGGCCGGCCCTTCACCGTCAGCCGCGAGACCATCGCCGACTTCGCCCTGGGATCGCTGGACTTCAACCCCTTGCACTTCGACGATAATTATATGGATGAGAGCTTCGGCAAGACCCAGTTCAAGGGCGTGATCATGCACGGCATGCAGAACTTCGCCGTCATTACGCGGACCCTGACCGACTGGCTTTTGCCCCGCGGCGGCTATCACCGGCGCCTGGAAACCCGCTGGCTGACGCCCGTGTATCTGGGCGACACCATCACCGTGGCGGCGACCGTGCAGCGCAAACTTGAGACGGACGGCAGCCGCTGGGTGGTGTTCGACATTGATGTCACCAACCAAGACGGCGTCAGCGTCGCCCGCGGCGAGGCCATGGCGGAGTTCGCGGACGTGTTTCCGGGGGCGGCCCACTGACGGGCCTCAGCCACAAGTAAAAGCGTGAGGTCTGGGGATGGCCGGGTCGGCCAGACCGATGTATCGAACCACGGCTGAAATCTACCGAGCCCTCCCTCCGGGGGATCACATCGCGCTTACGCGGCGCCGTATGGCGCCTCGGTCCCGTTGTGATGATGCGGCGTCTTCGGCGGGACCGATGTGTTTTTGCCAATGTAGCTACGTGCTGAAACCTCCCTCCGGGGAATAACCTGGGCTTACGCCGCCGCGTATGCGGCGACGGCCCTAGAACATCCTCCGGGGGATCAATCCGCGCTATTTTGGCCCATGCCAAATGGTCGACAATCGCGGCGACGTTTCGCTGCCACGGTCATGGATTAATCGTACGAAAAGTACGCCGAAGTACGCATATGTACGCATAAGTACACATTTCCGTTAATCATTCCGATGGGTATTGAATGATTTCAATACCTTATCGCCGCGTATTTTTGTGTATATTTTTGCGAAATCCGCCGCAAATGGCCGCAAAAGTACGCATTTCTCTTCATCGCCGTCGATTTCCCCTCATCCCATCCTTCTCCCTTGCGAGAAGGAGGAACGTGCCAAACGGTCTGACGTTCCCTCTCCTTTGGGGAGAGGGAGGGACCCGCGAAGCGGGTGGGTGAGGGGACTTCGAACCCACACCATGAATCATCGGCAATCCGACCCGTCGGATCACCGTTTCTCTTTCCGCCCCCGAGCCCAATACCCCGTCGTCTCATGGGCGCATCAGTCCCGGCGGTCCTCCGTGCCGGCAACCACCGGTTCGGAGTCATCTTCACAATGTAAAATAGCGTGCAACTGCCGATCGTCCGCAGCGCATGAAGAACATATAGAGAAGTTTAATCGGAATGTCAACCTATTTAAAGGATTTTCAAGACGTACCGTCCATAAATACCGACAGAAGCGCCTTGGACTGACCGCCCGCCGAGACGGGCGTCAGCCGCGCACCGCCGCCTTGTCCATGAACGACGCCAATTCGATATCCAGTGCCGTGACGCCGTCGGCGTCATGGGTGGCCAGCGTCACTTCGACCCGGCTGTAGACATTGAACCATTCCGGGTGGTGATCCAGGCGTTCGGCCTTCAGGGCGCATTGGCTCATGAAGCCGAAGGCGGCGCCGAAGTCGTCGAAGGTATAGGTCTTGGTGATGGCGTCGCGGCCGTCGGCATCGGACCAGCCAGCAAGGCCGGCAAGCGCCTCGGCACGGGCGTCGGCATTCAACTTTTCGGCCATGGAGATTCTCCCGATAAGCGGTTCGATTTCGTCCACCATGGATACTTCAGCGATTGGGAGCAAGTCATCTCGGCGACTCGCGTGTCGGTTTCTTATGTCTTACAAATTGCACCACACCACGCTTGGCCACCATGTCGAGCCGGGCTAGGGTCCCGGCATGAGCAAACAAGGGCCCTCCAGGACGCAGGTGCCGCCGTCGCTGGCCGACATGGAGGTAATGGCCGCCGACGCCTTCGCCACCATCCCCATTGAGCTGCGCCGCCATGTGGACGGCGTTGCCATCCGTGTCGTCGACTTCCCGGACCGCGAAACCGAGCGCGAGATGGGCCTGCAGAGCCCCTTCGATCTGCTCGGCCTCTATCGCGGTATTTCGTTGGACCAAAAAAGCGTCGCCTGGACGCCGACGGACGTGGACATGATCTTCCTCTACCGCCGGCCGATCCTGGATTACTGGGTAGCGACGGGAGAGCCCTTGATCAACATCGTGCGCCACGTGCTGATCCATGAGATCGGCCACCACTTCGGACTTAGCGACGCGGATATGGAACGGATCGAGGCCGAGGCATAGAGCCTCGTGCGCTAAGCGGACCGTGCGGCCGGAATTTCCATGACGCGGGCAATCGCCTCGCCCAAATCCTTCATGTTGAAGGGCTTCAACAGCGCCTCCGACGCGCCCAGTTTGACGCCATGATCAAGATAGACGGAGTTGCCGGACATGGCGATGATCGGCAACCCCGGCGCTTCGCGGCGCAGCTCCATGATGGCGCCCAGGCCCTCGCCCTCATCCATGACGATGTCGGTAATCACCAACGCCGGATCGGTCTCGCGAAAAAGCCGCAGGCCGGCGCGGCCATTGGCCGCCTCGGTGACGTCGTGGCCGGCATCGACCAAGCCGGCGGCCAGTTGGCCGCGGAAAAGGTCGTCATCCTCTATCAACAGCAGCTTGACCATACCCAATAACTTAAAGCGTGGCCCGGCGCATGTGATGTCACAGCGGATCACATTCTTGAGAGGCCCACCCCCGTCAACGTGAGCGCCGCGCCGTGACCTTGATTTCGACCAGATCGCCGGGCGCCAGATCGACCCCGACACAGGCCCGGTTGGGCCAGCCGTCATCGGGGATCCAGGCACACCAGACGTCATCCATCTCCTGCTTTCGGCCCATGTCGGACAAATAGACAACGGCCTCCAAGATGTGATGCTTGTCCGATCCGGCTTCCACCAGACAGGCTTCCAAATTCGCCAGCGTCGCCGTCGTCTGTTCGGCAACCGTGGCGCCCTTGCCTTGGGCCGTGGCGACACTCCAGACGACGTCACCGCAACTGACATATTTACAGCGCCCCTGCGCCGCGCCGGGCACGCGAACGATCTCATTCATGACGGTCTCCTTGTTGTCCAAACAATTGATTTCCGACGCCGCACGGCCTTCGCCATCATCCGACCAATCCGCCGTCGTCGCGGCTGATGGCGATCACCGATGAGCGCGGCAGGGACCCGCCGCCGTCGGGAAAATGCCCGCCGCCGCGATTGCCGGGATGCTGAATGCCGACAAAAACCGTCTTGCGGTCCGCCGACCACGTCAGGCCGGTGACCTCGCATTCCCGGGGCCCGACCATGAAGCGGCGGATCTCGCCCGACAGGGGATCGGCGATCAGCATCTGGTTGTTACCCATGCCGGCGAAGTCACCTTTGTCCGACGTGTTGCCGTCCGTCTGGATCCACATCAGGCCGCGGCTGTCGAAGGCCAGGCCGTCGGGGCTGTTGAACATGTTGGCGGCGTTGACATTGGCGGAGCCTTTGCGCGCATCGTCATGGACCGTGGGGTTGCCGGCCAGGACGAACAGGTCCCAGGTAAAGGCGGTGGCCGTGTGGTCGCCGTTCGCCGGCATCCAACGGACAATATGGCCGTATCGGTTGTCCCGCCGCGGGTTGGCGCCGCCGACGGGCATGGCGTCGCCGCCCCGGTTTGTCTTGCGGCCGCGGGATGTGTTGTTGGTCAATGTGCAATAGACCTCATTGCCGTTGGGGTTGGCGGCGACCCATTCGGGCCGGTCCATGGTGGTCGCCTTGACGGCGGAGGCCGCCATACGGGTGTGGATGCAGACCTCGGCCTGGGACGCCATGCCGGTGGCCGCGGGGGTCAGTTCCCGCCATTCACCACGGCCATCATCGTGGAATTTGGCCGCGAACAGCTTGCCGCGCTGCAGAAGACTGGCGTTGTCACCACCGGCCGTATAACGGCCGTCGGAAACGAACTTATAGAGAAATTCGCCGCGCTCATCATCGCCCATGTAGACGGCCACCTGGCCATTGCCGGCCAACACCACGACGGCGTTCTCGTGCTTGAAGCGGCCTAGCGCCGTCAACTTTTTCGGCACCGATGCGGGGTCCAGGGGATCGATTTCAACAACGTAGCCGGCGCGGTTCGGCTCATGGGGATGTTTGGAGATGTCGAAGCGTTCATCGGCCGCCGCCCAGGCGTATCCCCAATCCTTGCGGCCGATGCCATAGCGCCTCATGGCGGGCGTGGGATTGAACCCATCGCCGCTGGCCGAAAAGTAGCCGTTGAAATTCTCCTCGCAACTCAGGTAGGTGCCCCAGGGCGTGCGGCCGGCGCCGCAGTTGTTCCAGGTGCCCAGCGCCGTCGTGCCGGCGGGATCGGCGGCCGTCTTCAGCAGATCGTGGCCGCGCGCCGGGCCGGAGATCGCCATCGGTGTGTCGGCGGTGATGCGCCGGTTGAAGGGCGAATCCGTTATGATGGACCAGCGGTTTCCCTTCTCGACAATCTCAACCACGGAAACACCGTGCGCCGCCTTGCCCTTGCGCACGTCGTCGGCGGTCTCGGGGTGCCCGGATTTGCGGTTGCCGTAAAGCCCGCCGCGGTTGGCGAACTCATTGTTGACGGCCAGAATGTGGCGGCCGTTCCGGGTATAGAGCGCCATGCCATCGTTGTTGTCGCCGAAGGCCCGTTCCTGGCTGGCGCCGGTGCCGCGCGTGACCGGGTCGAATATGGCGCCGTCGCGCCATAGGGGATCGCCCCAGCGGGTCACCACATGCCAGCTGTAACCTTTGGGAACCGTCACCGTATCGCGTCTGTTGGCGGCGACGGCCCTGAAGCCGAACCGGGCGGCTGCCGCGGCCGGCCTGGTCAGGGCGGTTGTCCCGGTGACGAAAGCCGTTAATCCGGCCGCGGCACCGGCGCCAAGGAACCGGCGCCGGGACAAACGTCGGTTCGCCAGGTCTTCGAACGCCGTGGCTGCGTCGCGGGGGTCGTTGGCCTCATCGAATTCATCGAAGGAATGGTCGGGGGTCCGGTCCTTAGGTGTCGTCATTGTCGGGGGTCTCTCCGGTAAACTGGCCAAACCGCATGACCGAGGATACCATCGCCGCGCCCACCTGCCGCAATGGAATTCTGCCCCATGCCGCGTTTCGATCTGATGCAAAATCCCGCCGCCGCGCCCGGCGCCGCCTATGGCCCAGTCCAGGCGGCGGTGCTCAACGAAGCCGGCCTGCGCCAAGCCCTTGCGGTGATTTCCGGCTGGCCCGGATACGCCCCAACGCCGTTGCTTGAGCTTTCGGGCCTGGCCAGGGCAACGGGTGTCGCCACCATCCGCTACAAGGATGAAGGCCAGCGCTTCGCGCTGAAAAGCTTCAAGCCGCTGGGCGGTGCCTATGCGGTGGCCAGATTGTTGATGGCCGAGGTGCCGGCCCGGGCCGGCGTCGATACGGTCACGGCTGAAGACTTGCTGGCGGGCACCTTCAAGGACATCTGCGCGCAAGTCACTGTGACCGCAGCCACCGACGGCAACCACGGCCGCGCCGTCGCCTGGGGGGCGCGCATGTTCGGGTGCAAGTGCGTGATCTTTATCAACGAAGCGGTCAGTGAAGGCCGCGAACGCGCCATCGCGTCGTTCGGCGCCGACGTGAGACGCAATCCGGGTAGCTTCGACGACGCCGTGCGCACCACCCAGGCAACCGCGGAATCGCAAGGATGGCACGTCGTCCCGGACACCACGGCCGGCGCCGGCGGCCCGTCGCCGCGCCACGTCACCCAGGGTTATGCCGTCATGGCCGCCGAGACCATCGACCAACTGAGCGGCACGCCACCGCCCACGCATCTGTTCTTGCAGGCCGGCGTCGGCGGCATGGCGGCGGCCACCTGCGGCCAGTTCTGGCAGGCCTATGGGGCGAGGCGGCCGAAGGTTATCTTGGTCGAGCCGGAAAATGCCGCATGCTGGTTTGCCAGCCTGAACGCCGGCCAGCCGGTCGCCGTGACCGGCGATCTGGACACGCTCATGGGCGGCCTGGCCTGTGGGGAAATATCCCGTCTGGCCTGGGACGTCCTCAGGACCGGCGCCGACGCGGCGATCAGATTGACTGATCAACCGGCTGCCGACGCCATGCGCCTTTTGGCCCGTGGGACAGACGGAGACGTGCCCATCGCCGCCGGTGAATCCGGTGTCGCCGGGCTGGCCGCGTATCTGAGCGTCGCCGCCGACGCCGAGGCCCGCCGGGCCTTGGCGCTGGACGAAACGTCACGGATCGTGCTGTTTGGCACGGAAGGCGCCACGGACCCGGAAATGTATACGGAGATCGTCGGGCGTCCACCGGAAGAAATTGCCCCGCCATCATAAGGAGAGCGATACCAATGACCATGGGATTGGAAACGGAAATCATCGACGACGCCGCCTATGGACGGACCCTTGAACGGTTCTCGGCGGCCGGCATCCGTCTGCCGCGCATATCCGAACTGGCGGCGCCGGAGACCATGGCGGCCGAAGCGACGGCGGCCCTGGCGGACATCGATCCCGACGATCCGGACCCCGGCAATCTGTTCCGGGTTCACTGGCAAAATGGCGCCGACCGCCGGTCCCTGGCGGCGGTGCCGGAACATATTGTTTTGCCCGAGGAACTGACGGGGGTGGCGGCGAAGATCATCGTCGCACTCGGCAACCGCTTTCCG
>CAZQPC010000176.1:0-10697 GCA_964595005.1 uncultured Magnetovibrio sp. | reverse complement strand
CTGTGGCCGGATTTCAAGGAGGCCGACTTTTTGGCCGCCCTGGCCCACTACCAGGACTTCGGTCACGCCCTGATCTATGTCTACAAGACCGGTCAATTGGTCCGGCGGCTGGGCGAAGACGACGTGTTGGAACCGCTCTTGCTGATGATGGTGCGGTCCCTGGTATACGCCAGCCGCGAAGACCTGATCCCCGAATTCAAGGCCTATGCCGGCACCTTGGCGGCTTGGGACGGAACCGGCACGGCGGTCCCGGACACGGCGGCATTGCGGGCCGGATCGGTGGGTTCGATATTGAAGAAAATGACCGCCGGCTCGGCCCGTCCGGAAGCGGTTTTCGACGCCGCCATGGGGGCCGCGGCGTGGCAGATGGCCCATTATGACATGGCGTATCAAAACCATGTCGACAAGCCAGTGTCGCGGAACGTCGGCTGGCTGTCGTTCACCCACGCGCTGACCTTTGGCAACGCCGTGCGCAAGACCTGCGAAAAGTTCCCTGAATTGTGGCCCGCGGGGTTGTTGCAAATGGGGTGTTTCCTGGGCCGCAACGGCGGTTTCGTCGACAGGGACCTGGACCCCGGCCACTACACGGTCGCCGATCCGGTGGCCTATCTGAGCGAACAGAAAGTCAAGCTGTTCGACCACGGCAATCCGGAATTCATCGTCTCGTGCCACTTGGTCAAAATTCTGACGGCGGTCGATGAAGAAATTTCCGAACGCCCAGACGCACCATGGGGATCGGACGCCGTGCTGGCCGTCAACCGGTTCTTCAATGAGCCCTTGAAACGCAAGCATGCCCTGCGCGCGGCGCACCAAGCACTGGTCTCGGTAAAACAGCATTAATCCGGGTCCGGCGACGCCCGGCAATGGCCGGCAATAGAAAGCCGCGTGAGCTCTGGCCAATGACCGGCAACAATCGCCCCGGCCAAGAACGACATGTACCGACAGATGAAAAGATGATGATCTGAAAAGATTATGAACGACCCCGTCGCGCGCTCACCTGGTGCGCGCGCCGCCGCTGGGAAGTTCGATTCCGGGCCCGGAGCGATTTGTATCGCGGGGGCCGGGGGCCTTTTTCTAGGCTTGCGCCTCCAGACTGGCGATCTGGTCCTTTATGACAAGTTTCTGCTTCTTAAGGCTGGCTATTTGAATGTCGTCAGGATGAGGTCGGTGATTCTCGTTATCCAAGGCTTTTTCGAGATTTTGGTGTTGCGACCTGAGGTCTTCGATCCTCTCCTGCAAACTCATATGCAATTCCTCCTCCTCAATTTCTGATCAGTTGTCAGAATATCTTATCTTAGCGCAGCGCGCCCGAAAAATCCACTGGCCGGCGGCAATATTTCAGCCGCCCTACCGCAGCGCCCGCCGATCTGGTATGATGGGGCAACGGGGAATGATCACCATGGCACCATGAACGACCGCACGGCCCTTGAAGCACGGCTCGTCGAGCTGAAAACCGAACACCGCGATCTGGATGACATCATCGCCCGCCTGGGCGATCAGCTTCCCTATGATCAGCTACAGGTTAAGCGCCTGAAGAAACGGAAGTTGCAGTTAAAAGATCAGATCAGCCTCATGGAAGGCCAATTGCTGCCCGATATTATTGCCTGAGGGTTTCACGAAGCCGCCCATCGGCGGCCTCGACGGCGCGCTCAGCGGACCAGTTCTCCCTAATTTCAGCCCATCCGACAGCCGTCTCCAGGGTCACAGGTGTGTTCATCCAAGTGAATGGCTGGCCGGCCAGGTGGGCGCTGATTTCGCCGGCCCGGCGGACCACCGTCTCCGCTCCGCCGATCAGCAAAATCACACCGAAGTCATCGCCGCACAGACTGCCGACCGCGTCGGTGGGATGGACGGCGCCCTCCAGGGCCTCGGCAATCTGGATCAACGCCAGATCTGCGGCCCGCCGGCCGTGGCGGCGGCGAATGTCACCGATGTTTTTAGCGTGAACCACCAACAGCGCCGGCGGCGGTTGCAGGCTGTCCATGTGATCGATGACGTGGCTCAACTCGCGCAGGAATTCATGGCGGTTGGGCACGGGCAGAAACGGATGCGCGGCGGCCATCTCGCGGTAATGGTTCTCGCGCTTGCGGGCGGTCTCGATTTCCGCACGCAAGGGTTCCATCTGGGCGGCGAAGGCGTTGAGAATCTTCTGAGCTTCCGGTGTCAGAGAACCGGAAAGCGCGCCGGCCAGATCGACCGCCGCGTCGGCGGACCAAGACCGGTAACGTTCACGGCGCGCTTTTTCTTCCGGGTCTTCTTCCGGTTGATCGTCGTGGCGTTCCGCTGGCGGCCGATGTGTATGATCGCCAACGGCGTGCACACCCTCAGGCTTATTTACATCCATTGTCGCCGTCCTTTCATTAGGATCAACGCCAGACATACCCTGCTAAAATTTATCATAGCATAACTATGGTTAATTTTTCCTTTCGGGCCCCTTGCGCGGGAAACCGCGCTCCCTATAATGGCCGGCTTTCCAGGACCACTCCGTACGTCGAAAGGGATAGAAAATGAGCGATCCGGCGCCCCTCGTGGGCATCGTCATGGGCAGCGAATCCGATTGGGAAACCATGAAGAATGCCACCGAGATGCTTGACCAATTGGCAATCCCTTATGAGGCGAAGGCGCTTTCCGCGCACCGCAACCCGGCCCAGGTCCACGACTGGGCCAGCAACGCCGAAGCGCGCGGCATGCAAGTCATCATCGCCGCCGCCGGCATGGCCGCGGCGCTGCCCGGCGTGGTCGCCGCGGTGACCTCGCTGCCGGTGCTGGGCTGTCCCATGGAAACCCGGGTGATGGGCGGCATGGACAGCCTGTTGTCCATGGCCCAGATGCCGGGCGGCATTCCCGTCGGTACCCTGGCTGTCGGAAAGGCAGGGGCGAAAAACGCCGCGCTGCTGGCTGCCGCCATTCTGGCGCTTGGCGATGAAGGCCTCCGCGAACGGCTGAAGGCCTTTCGCCAGGCACAGAACGAAACGGTGGCGGAACTCGATTAGGCGAACGCCGGTTCAGACAGCGGTGCGCGCCAAGGTCTGTTCGATCTCACCCATGGACAGGCGGCGCATTTTGAAGGCTTCGAGAAGTTCAATCTCGATGATCGATCCCTGGCCCAGTTCGTTGGTCACCATATAACGGATGAATTCAATCAGTTCGGCGACCTGGCCCGGATAGACCAGGATATTGGTCAGCAATTCGCGGCGGATCAGGGCCGGGTACTTGAGCAGTTCCAGGACCAACAGTTTCTTCACCTTCAGGGACACCCGAACGCTGCCGAATAGCCGGTCCAGGCAAAAACTGTAAATGCCGAAATCCAATTTCCCGGCCACTTCCTGGGTGAAGCCCCGGAATTCGTCGAGAAACGGCCCGGCGGTGATTTTCCGGTCCATGAGTTTTTTGACGATGTCCAGGAACTGCCGATAGCGCAACCTGGCCGGGCTCAGCCGGTCGCCCAGTTCGGCTTCCAGGGCACGGATTTCGGCGGCCCGGAATTGGGCCCTGCGAACCGCCTGGGCGGAACTGCGGACATCATCTGACAGGGCCTGTTCTTCGATCAACACGAACAGGCGTTCAAATTTCTCCCGCTCATTCGGTGACAGGCGCTGGGCCTTCTCCGACAGCGGCAGCAAGGCCGCCTGGGCGACCAGGTAGTCTTTGGAATAAATCGCCGCCATGGCCGACGCCGTGGAGATGATCGGCGTGGTGCGGAAATCATCGGTGATGATAAAGCGCGTATTGTCGGCAACCGTCAGATAACGGCCAAGCTTGGCACAGCCCAGGAAATGATCGGCCAAATCGCCCGACGAAGCCGTCTGGCCCGCCGGGCTCGGTAGACGCTGGTCCACCGGGCGCGGTGATTCGGATTGCTCCGACCCGGCCGAAAGCGCCGACGCAAGCCCAGGGGCCTGGTCAGCGGCAAAATCATGGGCCGGGTCAGGAATTTTCGGCGCACCGCTCACATAAACGGATTTCGGCGCGCCTTCGTCTTCAGCGGCGGAAACACTGGGTGCCGGTCGCGGCGGTCCAGCGGAGCCATTGCCCGGCTTGCCGTTGGCACGGCGCCTAAAGGGGTTCATGAAAGGTGAATCGTCGCTCATAATCGATGCTGGGCCGGGTCCGAAATCTTCGTCAACGCCTGAGTTGGCTTATCATACGCCCTTCCGCGCGCCGCGCCAATCTCCCATTGTCGCGGACATCGCGGCGGGCAACCGGCGACCGGCTTGCCCCTCACAAAAGCGTGTTTTGATGTTACTGGCCCGATGAGCGGAAAAGGCGCATGTTTTGTGCATCGGCAGCCCCCAACTGCCGGCACCCCTCCCGGGAAATTTTCCCGGACCTCCGATCCACTCGTCCCCCCGGGTGGACCGACCGAAACATCCCTGATGACCCAGAGGCGCGGCGAAAACCGCGCCTCTTTTTTTTACATCCCTGAGGCGCGGCGAAAACCGCGCCTCTTTTTTTCAATAGCCCTGGGGCGCGGCGAAAACCGCGCCTCTTTTGTCTGAGGTCCCCCGGAATCAGTCTGAAACAGGTGACCCAAATCGCCTTTCTTTCATCGCCGCGCGGGCAAGGATATTCTTTTCGAAAGGTTCGATAAGATAAGGAATCTGTATGTCTGGATCTGACGTCATCAAACGCGCCAACTGGCTGGAACTGTTCTTTGACTTGGTCTTCGTCTTTGCCGTGGCGAAGGCCACGCATGTTTTGGTTCACACCCACGACGGCCATGTCAGCGCCGGGCAATACGGCACCTTCATGCTGATCATGGTGCCGCTGTGGTGGGCCTGGGTCGGGCATACCCTGTTTGCGACGCGTTTCGATACGGAAGATACGGTTCAACGCCTTCTCACCCTGACACAGATGCTTGCCGCGGTGTTTTTGGCAGCCTTCGTCGACCCGGATTTCGATTCGAACTATCACGGGTTCCTGTATTCCTATCTGGCCATCCGCTTTTTGGTGATCGTCATGTATGTTCGCGCCGCCGTGCTGCGCGAAGATGCCAGGCCCATCGCCGTTCGATTGGGTGGCGGGTTCGCCATCGGTCTCTGCGTGATCGCGACGTCGTTGTTGTTCGAACCGCCATGGCGTTACGTCGTGGTCTATGCGGGGATCGCGATCGAGGTCATCACGCCGCTTTTTTCGCGCCGCGTATTGAAGGCCTTTCCGGTCAACGCCCATCACCTACCGGAACGGGTCGGTTTGTTGACCATCATTTTGCTGGGCGAATCGGTGGTCGCCCTGGCGGCCCAGCTGGGTGACATGAGCTGGACGCCGTTGACGGTGCCCGCCGCGGTCATCGGCTTTGTTTCTGTCTCCGCATCGTGGTGGGTCTATTTCGACGCCCATGACCGGCGCTTCATGGGCCACGACGTGGGCACCGGTCAGCGCATCATTTATGGACACCTTGGCATCTATGCCAGCCTATCGGTGATTTCGACGGTTATTCGGTTTGGCCTTGGCGGTGACTTAACTGTCTTCGATCATTCGGTGATGGCGGTGATCGGGCTCGCCGGCTTTATCGGCTCCATGGTGTTCCTGCACGGCACCGCGTTGCTGCAGGCCTGGCCCTGCCGCATTGCCTATCTGGTTCTGATCGTCTCCACGCTGGCGATGCCAATCATCCGATAACTGTAGAATTTCGCCAATTCCCCGGCCGGCGTCCGCAATTTGTTAACCTTTGCGCTTTATTCCTGAGTCTCAACAACGGGAAACAACACCAAAACAATAAAAATATAATGACAACCCGTGCCTTGGGGACATTGAGACATCATGACTTCCAAATTCCGCGTAGCTGGCGCCCTGGCGGCGCCCCTGTTGCTGGCCGGCTGCGGCATGCCCATCGGCTTTCAAATCGCATCGTTGCTGGCCGACGGCGTGTCCGTGTGGACCACCGATAAAACCCTCACCGATCACGGCCTCTCAGCGGTGACCGAAAAGGATTGCGCCCTGTGGCGCGGCGTCGAAGGCAAGGACATCTGCCGCGACGCCGACGGCGCGACCACCGCCCTGGCCGACGCCACCGCCGCAACCGCGGAAGAAGACGCGAATTCAGAACAAGATTGGGGCGCGACCGCCGCCGCCGAGACAGAAAATAAAAATACGGCTCGGAGGGAAACACCCAAGTTTCCCACGGAGGAACCGGCACCGGCGGCCGCCGCCCCATCCGCAACGAAAGCAACAGTGACGACGACGCCCAACGTGGCGTCCGCCATGGACGCGAAAGTAACCACGGTCGTCCTCAAGACCCCGCAACCGGTGAAATCCTGGGCGCCCGTGCGCGCCGTGCCGAAACCGCCGGCCCCGCCGATGGTGAAAACCGCCGTGAGCGTGAAACCCAAACCAGCGGTCCTGACGCCTGATCCGAAAGCCCGGCCGGCCCAGAAAATCCGGCGCACGTATTATGTCATTGCCAGCTATCACCGGGCCAGCGGCGCGCAGCGGTTCTCAAAGCGTCACAGCCGCCTGGAACCGACCGTCTTGGAAGGCACCGCCAAGGGGCGCCGCGTATTCCGCGTGGCGATCGGGCCGGTCGCCCGGGAGGGCCGCAAAACCACCAAGAAATTCCTGAAAAACCGAGGCTTTGGCGACGCCTGGGCGCTGACCATCAAGACGCCGAAGATTATTACCGAGGTCGCCGCCTTACGCTGATCGGCGCCGGAACGGACCAACCGGCGGGATCATGCGGCCCAGTGACTTGCCTAGCCGCTCGCTGATGCGGCGCGGCAGACCGAAAGTCTTCAGCACATCATCGATGCGGCGTTCCAAAAACCCCCAGGTTTCCGGGAAGTCACCGTTTTCGTCACCGTCATCGGACAGCCAGTACAGAATGGTCGAGGAATACACCGACGCCAACAGGCCGCGCTTTGAATAGTGGTTCCAGTCGGTGGCCGTGTCGCCGGCGGCGTACCACATCTCAGAACAGGTGCGCCAGGTGATCCGCGCCGCAAGCCCGGCATTTTGCGGCAACGCCAGGAAAGACAACAGCCGGCGCATGGCTTCCTTGTGGGCGGCATTCAGGACCATGCGGGTTTTCACGCATGTGTGGATGCGTTCGCGGATCCGCAGGGCGGCCAGATCCTGCGTCGCCAGTTCCGCCAGCATGCGGCGGTCCGACCATTCGGCAAAATGATCGGCCACTTCGGCCATGCCGCCGGGAAACGCCAGGCGGGCGGCGGACGCCTCAATGCCAACATCGGCGGCGCCGGTTTCCAGCGCCGGCCAGGTCCAGCCATCGAAAGGCACATGGGCCAACATGGCCTCGACGATTTTATCGCGTTCAGCAACTAGCGCCTCATTCATCGCTCACCTCCGCAGGTTCCGCATCTCCACTATAAGGCCCGGACGCGGATTTTGACATCTCGTCTGCATAACCAAGCTTCGAAATATCGCTCATCCGCATGGGATAGAGGATGCCGTCCAGATGGTCGCATTCGTGCTGCACGACGCGGGCATGATAGCCGCTGGCTTCGACGTCAATGGGCTCACCCTTCAAATCCAGGGCTCGGTAGCGGATTTTCGCATGCCGCGGCACCATGCCGGCCATCTCCGGCAAGGACAGGCAGCCTTCCATGCCTTCTTCCATGTCGTCTGACAGGGCCTCGATTTCCGGGTTGATCAAGACGGTCAGCGGCACGCCTTCGTCGTCTTCGTCGCGGTCTTCGGGCACCCGGAAGACGACGATGCGGGCCGGCACATGCACCTGTGGCGCGGCCAGACCGATCCCCGGCGCATCCATCATGGTCTCCACCATATCGGCGACCAATTGCTGAACCGCCGGCGCCGTCGGGTCGGCGATGGGCCGGGCTTTTGCCATGAGAACCGGATGGCCCATGCGGGCGATCTTCAAAATTGCCATGGCCGTCTGCCGCCTGTTCCGTGAAATCCCATTGAAAACTCTATCAAAATAAAACAAATCTCAATCGAAACGGTCCTTCACATCCCCGAAATGATGTGTTAGAAGGCACGTCCTTGGGAACGCGATGGCGCCGAACCGCCTGTTCCCTGTGCTTAAGATGATGAGGTAGCCCCAAACGTGCAAGTTTCTGTTCGTGACAACAATGTCGATCAGGCCCTGAAGGTCCTGAAAAAGAAGATGCAACGCGAAGGCGTCTTCCGTGAAATGAAGCTGCGGCGCTCTTACGAAAAGCCCTCCGAACGCCGGGCCCGCGAAAAGGCCGAGGCCGTCCGCCGGGCCCGCAAGCTGGAGCGCAAGCGCCTGGAGCGCGAAGGCTTCTAAGCCAACGTGAGGTGTCGATGTGAGCTGATCCGCCGGCCATCTGGTGCGGCGGATTTCTTGCGTCCGGATTTCGTCTCCCGGATTTCGTCTCAATGCCGAAAACCCGAAAAGCAAGGAGCCCCGCCATGGCCAAGGTCTATGAAATTGACGGCATCGTCCCGGTCATCGACCCGACAAGCTTCGTCCATCCGGATGCCGTGTTGATCGGTGACGCCATCGTCGGCCCCAACTGCTATATAGCTCCCGGCGCCGTGCTGCGCGGCGATTTCGGCCGCCTGATCTTGGAGCGCGGCGTCAATATCCAGGACAACTGCATCCTGCACGGCTTTCCGGGCACCGACACGGTGGTCGAGGAAGATGGCCATATCGGCCATGGTGCCGTGCTGCACGGATGCAGGATCGGCCGCAACGCCCTGGTCGGCATGAATTCCGTCGTCAACGATGAGGCCCGGATCGGCGAAGAGTGCATCGTCGCCGCCATGGCATTCGTCCGGGCCGGCGAAACATTTGCGCCAAGAAGTCTGATTGCCGGCATCCCGGCAAAAGTCCTGCGCCAGGTCAGCGATGACGAAATGGCTTGGAAAAGCAGCGGCACCCGGGATTATCAAACCCTGACCCGGCGTTCTCTCGAGACCATGTTGCCGGTGGCACCCCTGTCAGCACCGGAGGCTGATCGGCGGCGCATGCCGGTGGCTGATTCCCAGCCGTTTCATGTGGGACGGCGCTAGAGTATCCGTCTTAATCAAGGAAGATTTGGGCTCCATTTTCTTTGATCTCTGACGAGAGCGTTGGCGAGGACGACGAGCTTTCGCATGACAGCGGTGATGCCGCCGGAAGGCCGGAAAACCGACCGTTCCGGCGCTTTCTCCGGTCTCCCGGGCTGCGTCGCGCTCCGCTTCCGATACACCGCATCGCCGCGCGAACCGCGCCTTGCCAGGAAACCGGAGAAAGCGTCTCAGTGTTTCCGATTAACCGTGAAAGGCACTAAGACGCCTATAACTGGAGGAAAACCGGTCTCAATTCCGGTTCGATGGAACACAGCGAGCTGCGCTGTTCGTCAGCCCATTCGGCGATTTTCACCAGGACCAGGGATACGACCCCGTCTGCATTCGCGGATTTCTCGAAAATATGGAGCCCGCCGGGATCAAGATAGAAGGTGTGGTCGCCGTAATTTTCCGCCAAAGCGATGGTTGCGTCGTCGTCGTCGTCCAACGCGATCACTTTCAGTTGGTCGGCGACGGCAGCAATTTGGGCTTCGGTCAGTTTCATGATCGCGGATCCTCTGGAGGATGCCCCGGGGGATGGCCCGGGGGATGGCTGGGCGATTGCCGGTGAATTGTTCGCCCGATTATAGACACGTACTCTTAAATTTGTGTGACTGAAATACGCTAATTGCAAAATAAGCACAGGGCCGGTATCCGGCATCAATGGGCTGCGTGTCCGCAAATCAGTCCCGATGTGTTGCGGGTAAGGCCCGTAACGCCCATCACAAGATCACAAGTAGAAACGGCCGGCACCAATCTGGTGCCGGCCGCCTCGGGATACCTTGCGGCGAAGCCCTATCCCAGCGCTTGCACGATCTCTTCGGTCATCTTTTTCGCGTCGCCGAACAGCATCAGCGTGTTGTCGGCATAGAACAAGGGGTTGTCGACGCCGGCGTAACCGGCGCTCAGGGAGCGCTTGACGAACAGCACCGTGGTCGACTTCTCGACATCCAGGATCGGCATGCCGGCGATGGGGCTCGACGGGTCGGTCTTGGCGACGGGGTTGGTGGTGTCGTTGGCACCGATCACATAGGCCACGTCGGCGGTGGAAAATTCGTGGTTGATCTCCTCCAACTCGAAAACCTCGTCATAGGGCACGTTGGCTTCGGCCAACAATACGTTCATGTGACCCGGCATGCGCCCAGCCACCGGGTGGATGGCGTAGGCCACCTCGACGCCTTCCGCCTTCAGCAGATCGCACATTTCGCGCAGCGCATGCTGGGCTTGGGCGACGGCCATGCCGTAACCGGGGACGATGATGACTTTCGAGGCATTTTGCATCAGGAACGCCGCATCGGCGGCAGCCCCCGCCTTGGCGTTCTTGTCGCCCGTATCGGCGGCCGGTCCGCCCGCCGACGTATCGCCGCCGAAGCCACCCAACAGAACGTTGAAGATGGACCGGTTCATGCCCTTGCACATAATGTAGCTGAGGATCGCGCCTGATGAGCCGACCAGGGCACCGGTGACAATCAGCGCCGGGTTCGACAGCGTGAAGCCGATGCCGCAGGCCGCCCAGCCTGAATAGGAATTCAGCATGGAAACCACGACCGGCATATCGGCGCCGCCGATGGGAATGATGATCAGGAAACCGATGTCGAAACTGAGGATGGCCAGGGACCAGAAAACGGCTTCGGTCTGGCTGCTGGATATCAAGGTAATGACCAGCATGACAATCAGCGCCGCGATGAGCGCATTCAAGGCGT
>CAZQPC010000175.1:0-10710 GCA_964595005.1 uncultured Magnetovibrio sp. | reverse complement strand
ACGAACCCCTGCTCCGTCGGTAACGGGCCGCCGTAGAAAGTTCATACCGTTCTAGCACAAGCATGCTCAGTGATGAAGATCACAGACGTTCCAAAATCAGGCTGTCGGAAGGTTCCGAAAATCCGAGAAGACTTCCGCATCAATGGGTGATATCTGAATTTCGGTGACGTTAGCGGCCGGTGGCCCGATCCGGCACCGCGCCAACATTTCGTCGGTTTCTTGCCGGGTACCCTGGAAGACGGCTTCGACGCTGCCGTCCCTTCGGTTGCGCACCCATCCGGTAAGATTTCGGGCTCGGGCTTCCTGCTTTGTCCATCCACGGAACCAGACGCCTTGGACGCGCCCGGTTATGATCACGTGGACAGCGGTCTCGCCCACGCCCTATTCGAACTCCATGATCACCTGATCGACGATCAGGCTTTCACCGGCCTGGGCCTTGATCGCGGACACCGTAACGTCGCGTTCGGCGCGCAGAACGTTTTCCATTTTCATGGCTTCGATGACGGCCAGTTCTTCACCCACCTTGACTTCCTGGCCGTCTTCGACGGCAACGGAAACCAACAAGCCGGGCATGGGGGACAACAACAATCTCGACGTATCGGGCGGCTGCTTGATGGGCATGAGTTCATTGAGCGTCGCATGCCCGGGGCTCATCACCAGTATATCATCCTGAGAGCCGCCATGAGTCAGGCGATAGGAAACATCTTGGCGTTCGACTTGGATGCATATGTCGCGGCCATCCAAGCGACCGCGTAAAAGCGGTTCGCTCAATTGCCAATCGGTGCTGAGTTCATGGGTTGCGCCATCAATGATGATGAAATAGCCATCCGAGGCGCCGCGGACGGTCACCGGATGCGCGCCGCCCTTCAAAACCACCATCCAATCGTCCGACACCTGGCGTTCATGGTCCGGCACCTGCCCACTGATCGCAGCGGCGCGTTCTTGGTAGGCCCGGTGGACCGAGGCTGCCACGGCAATCTGCACAACCGGGTCCTCCGCCGGTAAATCCTGGGGATGGAATCCGTCGGGATATTCCTCAGCGATGAAATTGGTGGTCAATATTCCGGCGGCGAACCGCGGATGCGCGACCAGGGCCGACAGGAATCCAATATTGTGGCTAACGCCGCGGATATAATAGGCATCCAACGCATGCCGCATGTGTTCGATGGCCTCTTCGCGGTCGGCCCCATAGGTAATCAGCTTGGCGATCATGGGGTCGTAATACATGGAAATCTCGCCACCTTCGTAGACCCCGGTATCGACCCGCACGTGATCATTTTCGTTGGGGCTCTGATAGCGCACCAGGCGGCCGATGGAGGGCAGAAAATTGCGGAACGGATCTTCCGCATAAACCCGGGCCTCCAAGGCCCATCCTTCTAATTTCACGTCTTTTTGCGCCAGGGGAAGTTTCTCGCCGGCGGCAACATTGATCATCAGTTCGACCAGGTCGAGGCCGGTGATCAATTCGGTGACCGGATGTTCGACCTGCAGGCGCGTATTCATTTCCAGGAAATAGAAATTCTTTTCGCTGTCGACAATGAACTCGACTGTCCCGGCCGAGTGATAATCAACGGCCGCCGCCAAGGCTACGGCCTCCGCGCCCATGGCCTGGCGGGTCTTGGCGTCCAGGAAGGGTGACGGGGCCTCTTCCAGAACCTTCTGGTGGCGGCGTTGGATTGAGCACTCACGTTCGCCCAAATAGACCGTGTTGCCGTGTTTGTCGGCGATGATCTGAATCTCGATGTGGTGCGGTTCCTCGATGAATTTCTCGACGAACACCCGATCGTCGCCGAAAGACGATTTCGCTTCATTGACCGCACGCTCCAGGCCGTCACGGCATTCGTCGTCGTTCCAGGCCAGGCGCATGCCCTTGCCACCGCCGCCCGCTGACGCTTTCAGCATCACCGGATAGCCGATGTCGTTGGCGATCTTCACCGCATCATCGGGATCACGAACCGCTTCCGTGTGGCCCGGTACCGTGCTGACGTTAGCCTTCGCCGCCAGTTTTTTGGACTCGATCTTGTCGCCCATGGCATTGATGGCGCCGACGGGCGGACCAATGAAGGCCGCCCCTTCGCTCTCTAGGGCTTCGGCAAATGCTGCGTTTTCCGACAGGAACCCGTAACCCGGATGCACGGCGTCGGCGCCGGTCTCACGGATCGCATTCAGGATATTGTCGATGACCAGGTAACTCTCCGCCGATGGCGCCGGACCGATGTGGACCGACTCATCGGCCATTTGGCGGTGCAGGGCATCGCGGTCGGCGTCGGAATAGACGGCTACGGTGGCGATCCCCATCCGGCGCGCCGTCTTGATGACGCGGCAGGCAATCTCTCCCCGGTTGGCGATCAGAATCTTCTTGAACATGAGCGTCTCCGTCGCACTACTTCTCACGGTTTCGCCCGTTGTAGCGGCTAGCCTCGGATTAATCCATGCACGATGCGCTCAATTGGAGGCGTTCTAATCCGACTTCAAGAGCTCAAACAGACCCATGACGTAGGCCACGTGGAGCGCCAACACGCTGCCCCAACCGACCATGGGCAGCAGGAACCAGATGTCATCGGGGCTCATCCAAAAATTCAGCGGCACGACAACCAGCATGACCAGGAAATAGACGGCAAGGTGGACGCCGAATCCAATCAGCCGGCGGCGACCCGCCGCGGCTTTTTCCGGATCCTCTTCCGGCACAAGCGGGCTTTCGTCCATGATGATTGTCCTGTTTGACTCTTCATACGCGGGCGCGGAAATTAGCTGATCTCAACTTAACGCCAAGAGGAAGCCCATGGCCAGACCCCTCACCATCGCCGCCGCCCAATCAGGCCCCATTCAGAAAGCCGAGTCCCGCCAGGCCGTCGTCGCCCGATTGTGCGCCCTGCTGGCGGAAGCCGCCGATGCCGGCGCCGACGTCGTGGTCTTCACGGAACTGGCCCTGACAACGTTTTTCCCGCGCTACTACGAAGACGACCGGGCCGACATGGACATCTGGTTCGAAAAAGAGATGCCCAGTGCGGCCACGGAGCCCCTATTCCGTCTGGCCCGCGAACGCGGTGTCGGTTTCTATTTGGGATATGCGGAACTGACACCCGACGGACAACATTTCAACACTGCCATTTTGGTCGACAAATCGGGCAACATTGCCGGCAAGTATCGTAAAATTCACCTGCCCGGACATGATGAATTTGACCCTGATCGTGATTTTCAGCACCTGGAAAAACGCTATTTTCTGCCAGGCGACCTGGGTTTCCCGGTCTGGCAAACCATGGGCGGCAACATGGGGATGTGTATCTGCAATGACCGGCGTTGGCCCGAAACCTTCCGGGTCATGGGCTTGCAGGGCGTCGAATTGGTTATGCTCGGCTACAACACGCCGTCGGTGAATTCCCAACGGCCCACCGAAGGTCCGGAAATGCGCACCTTTCACAACCGCTTGGTCCTGCAGGCGGGCGCCTATCAGAATTCGACTTTTGTCGTCGGGGTCGCCAAGGCCGGCGACGAAGACGGCCACCCCCTGTTCGGCGAAAGCTGTATCGTCAGTCCCGACGGCGAGATCATCGGCATGGCGAAAACCGAGGAGGACGAACTGGTGATCGCCGAAATTGATCTCGATGACTGCAATTTCGGCAAAACGACGATCTTCGACTTTGCCCGCCACCGGCGCGTTGAACATTACGGGCGGATCACCGGGCAAACCGGCGTCGAACCGCCGGCGCATTGAGGCCACTGATGGCGCCTCCGCTTCCCAAGGATGTTGCGGCAGCCATCGATACCTATCCCGACGCGATCCGGTCGCGGGTCATGATGTTGCGGGAATTGATCTTTGCCACAGCGGCCGGTGATCCCCGCATTGGTCCGTTGACGGAATCCCTGAAATGGGGCGAGCCGGCCTATCTGCCGAAAACGCCCCGCATCGGCACGACCGTGCGCATCGCCTGGAAGAAGGCGGCGCCACATCAATTCGGTATGTACGTTCATTGCCAAACCAATCTGGTCGATACATTCCGCAGCCTGTTTCCCGATCAATTGAAGTTCGACGGGAACCGGGCTGTTATATCTGATGAAGATGGCAGCATTCGCGAAAATGCGATGGCGTTCTGCATTTCAGCGGCCCTCGCCTACCATCTGAACAAGAAATCAGCGGCATAGGCCGTTCGGCAGGAAAGACACCGCCATGAATTCCTCCGCCCCCTATCGGCTTTTCTATCACCCCGCCAGCAGCGCCTCCATGCGGGTGACACTGTATCTGCGCTGCCGTGGTGTGCCGGACGACTTGGTCACCTTGGTCAGCACCGGCATTGAGACCGACCATCGCGGCATTTTGGTGTTTACCATGCCGCCGGGCGAGCCTGAAACAGAGGCCGCCGGCACCACGGATTTGACCGCCTTCAACCCGGAAGGCCGGGTGCCCATCCTGGTTTTGCCCGACGGCCGCAAGATGACCCAGACGGGCCCGATTATTGATCTTATTGAGGACGGTTTGCCGGACGGTCACGGCACGCCTTTGCTTTCCGACGATCCGTGGTCGCGCGCCCAGGCCCGGCGCATCATGTGGATCATCGCGTCCGACACCCAGCCCTATCAGAACATCCCGTTCATCATCCAGGCCATGGGAGAATGGGGCATGGTCCAGGCACCACCGACCATTCATCCGCTGCGGCTGCATTTCATCCGCCGCGAATTTGGCGCCATCGAGAGCATTCTTTCGGAGTGCGCCGGTAGGTTTGCCGTCGGCGACACCATATCGCTAGCCGATTGTTTCCTGGTGCCGCAAGTTCGCAACGCCCTTCTCGCCGGTATCGATTTGCCGGCTGAATTTCCAATTCTCAACCGGGTTTGGGAGAACATGCTGGCGGATACGGACGTACAGAGTGTTCTGGAAGCCGCCGGCGGTGTCGTCCAGCCGTTGGTTTTCGACGCCAAGAAATTTGAAGTCTACGCTGCGGATAAGCGGGGAGATTGATATGGCAGAAAATGATGCCGTCCGGGCAAAAGGCGGATGCCTGTGTGGCGCCGTACGTTATGAAATTACAGGACCCCTGAGAGAAGTGGTGACGTGTCATTGTTCCATGTGCGTTAATTTGCATGGCGGACCCGGTGGCCATTCGAAGGCCAAAACCGGCGACATTCGATACGTGGAAGACCGCGGCCTGAAATGGTATCGGTCGTCATCCATCGCGCGCCGAGGTTTTTGCGGAGAATGCGGGTCCAGCCTGTTCTGGGACGCCGACGAACAGGATACCATCGGCATACTTGCCGGCTCGCTGGATCAACCGACGGGTCTCAAGACCATCGGCCACATCTTTGTCGCCGAAAAACCCGATTTCGTTGAAATCTCAGACGGTTTGCCGCAATTCGAGCGCTCATCAAACGGCGGCTTCAAGGATGATTTCCAATAGACGTACAGGGCGTCGCCGCTAACGCGGAGCGATGACGCGGCGCTGCACCGACCCCTTGCCGATGCCGGACGCATACAGACAGAATATGACCTTTTCGGCGCGCTTCGACCCGACGGTCACCCATTGATCGCGCTGTTTGTTGACGAACGTCGTGATCGTTTCAACATACCCACCCTGGCCGTCCGGAATTTTATACTCGGTCATCTCTCCATCGGCGAAGGCGGCTACCAATCGTTCGAAATGCGGAATGACCGGCGAACACCTGCCGGCTTGAAAATAAGATGACAGGGATACGTAGTGGCCGTCCGCCTCTGCCCGAGCAAAAGGGTAAGACGCCACGACGGCCACCAACAGTGCCGTGGGGAAACGACTGGCCGAATTTCGCCGCAGCGCTATTTGCCCTTTCCCGTGGCGGTCAAATACTGCGCCATTCCGCGCACGTTGAGCTCACGCCAGGCCTTGTACTGCTGCCAATCCTTATAGGCATCCATGGTCACAGACTTGGCCAGGTCATCGGCACTTTTGCCGGCCTTCAGGCCAGCCAGAACCTGGGCCCGCAGCTTCTCCATATAGACCCGCGCATCGGTGGCATCGGCTTTGTTGCCAATCCCGCCGTGTCCGGGCGCGAAGATGGTGAAATTCAGTGATTCCACCTTGCGCACCTGATCGATCCAGGCGTCAATATCGGAATGCGGCATATCGCGGTACGGCAGCCGCTTGGGCGACGCCGCGTCGACGATAAAACCGACGTTTTCGGGGCGCACGACGACGGCAATCAAGTCCGTGCCATGACCCTTGCCAAGATAGGTCAATTCAAAAGTCTTGCCGCCGACTTTCAGCGTCTTGGTGTCCTCAAAACGCAGGGTCGGCTTAACGCCATCGATGGCGGCGGGTGCATTGGCGTGCGCAACCACCGTTTTCGCGCCCAAGTTGGCGCCGCCCGAGGCGTGGTCGCCGTGGCTATGGCTGTAAATCAGGTGGGTCACGGGCTTGTCGGTTATCGTCTTCAAGTTGGCCTTCAGCCAATTCGCCGCGCCGCCATTGATCGGATCGACAACGACGACACCGGCGCTGGTCACCACCACCAATGAGAAATGGAAGTTGCTTTGCGCGCGGTAGACATCGCCGGTGACTTTCGTGATGCCGCGTTTGACCTGTTGCGCCGTCGCCGGCATGGCCATGGTGGCGGCGATCATCGCGGCGATGAAAATCCCTGTCATTCGGGTGATCATCGAATGCTCCTTCCCATGATTTGACGTGAACCAAAACCCTAGGAGGCCGGAATTTTTTCAACAAGACACAGGTTCGTGAGGGGAGATCGGATAATTGATGCGGTGTTGGCCGAAAGTCAATCCGATTCAGGGGACGAAGCGGACCGAATTCGGCTTAGTGTCAGAGGTCCGCGAATAGCCAGAAAGAGACATTTCAGAATTCATCCACCAGGCATTCCCATTATGAAAAAGACTCTGCTTTGAATGCTGAAATAGGCCATAATAGTCGTTCAAAATTTCAAATGGATAATGCCGGATTGACAGGCCGTATGTTCAAATGGGAGGAATTTCATGTCTAAGGCAGGGAACGGAAGAAAGAATACGATAGTTAATGCCTTTCTGGGACTGGCGCTGATCAGCTGTCTATCTATAATCAGCACGGAAAGCAACGCCATCAATCTCCAGGTGAAGAACCATAGCGGAGGCAGACTTGCAGGTGTCGTCAAGTGGATGTGCTTGGTTGGGAAGACGGGGAGTGAAATTGAATATTCAGGGCAATTCCAGTTCTTCCTACCACAGTCGGCGAGTATGACCGGGGAAGCATGCGTGTCACGCAACCATTCCAGCGCGATGAAAATCAGGGGCAGGGTGTACGAAAAAGACGCGACCGGGAGGGTCAAGACCGGCGTGAAATGCGAAGTCAAGCATTCCTTAAATGTTGGGGAGACTTACGGGTCCAAATACGGCACTGGTATTGGCTCCGGTCCGACGTTAACGAAAACCAATAATAGTTGGTCTTGCCGATAATCGGCGACCTTGCGCCGGCGGTAAACCAAGAGCGCAAATCGAAGTTTGAATACTGGCGCTTGTGCCCTGGAGGATTTCAGGAATAACAGGCGCTGCGAGCGCGCCTCCGTATTTCGTTAAGACTCGCCAAACTAAGAGAAAGGCGATTGCTACTTTGCATCCCGCCTCCGAAACAGCAGCTGATGTCCGCTTGGGGTCATTTTGCGACTCTTTTATAGTATCCGGGAACAAGGGAGTTCAGTGCTCTAAAGCAGGTGTTACCAAGGGCCTTGTCGATATTGAAATTTTTCCTCTGATAGGTTGACATTCTTATTTCATCTTCCCATCTCTGTGGTCTGCGCTGCGGAATAACGGCAGTTGCACGCTATTTGACATTGTGAAGATGACTCCGGTCGGCCCTGCCTGTTCGGAGGACTGTCGGGACTGATGCGCCAAGGGAAATTGGGCGTGTTGGGCTTGGCGGCCAATTAAGCGTAATCCGAAAACCTTCGGATTGTCGGCGACCGGTTGTGCCTACCTTGAGGGTTATCCCCTCACCCTCCCACTTCGCGGGTCCATCAAAGGGAACCGTGGCTCCGGTGGAGCCGCGTAAGTTCCTTTGATCCCCCGGAGGGGCGCTCAGCAAGTAGCATTCTTGGGAAGTATACATCGGTCTGGCCGACCCAGCCATCCCCAGACCTCACGCCGAATTTGCCGCGATAACCATCAAGCCGGGGAGAAGGTTGGGATGAGGGGATCAATCGACTGCCCATATGATAAACGTGTACTTTGGTGTACTTCGGTGAGGGATTTCACAAAAAAGTACACAAAAGCACACGCGCCTAACGCGTTGAAATCATTGAATCCCCCCGGCAATTCTTAAGAGAAATGTGTACTTTTGTGTATCAAAGTGTACTTCCGTGTACAAACGGTACGGAACGAGGCCGATGGCGCGCGGTAGTCAGATGTGGATCAGGCCAACGATGCCCCTTGGCGCGTCAGTTCCGCGCGAACTTCGGCACCATTGATCCCCTCGGTTCGGGCCATTTGAGCAGCGGCAACACCCGCCGCCTGTCCCGTCGCGAAGGCCGTGCCCATGACGCGAATGGCCGCACCCGCCTTGCGGTCTGCGTCGGCGGTACGCCCGGCGGCAAACAGGTTTGGCGTGTCGGCACTCATCAGGCAACTCAGGGGAATTTGGTAGGCGGAGCCTTCGGGCGGCAGATCGAAGGAACTGGTGTAGGTTTGACGGTCATGCCACTCCGCCCCCCAGGCCCCAAGCGCGATGCAGTCTTCGAATGTGTGCCGTGCCTCGATGTCGGGCCAAGTCAGCTGCCGGGCGCAATTGAGGTGCCGGCTTTCCCGGGTGCCGAACTCGGGCCCCGTATTGACCAAATAAGCCTCGTCACACCCTTCGATTGCACGAATAGCGTCAAGGTAGGCGAACGCCTGTTTACGGCCGGAAATCTCGGCTTTGGTCACGCTATCCGCATCGCGGGGATCGAAATCCGCGCTGGCCACGTAAACACAGAGATCACCACTGATGGGTAAGCGCACAACAACGCTGGACTTCTTCGTAAACATGTCGGGCCTGATTGCACTCTCGACTTCCACCGCCGCCGCTATTTGTTCAGCGGTGACCGTGACATCGGAGGGAATGCCGCCGAAACGCGTCCCCAGTGACCCCAAATTGACCGCTCCCTCATTACCATATCGGACCGACGCGCCGCCAAGATGTGCCAGATTGGCTTCACCGGTGGCGTCGACATAGGCAGCCGCGGTAATGATTTGCGGCCCGCCGTGATCCTGAACCGTAATCTCGACGATCCGGTCCGCGCCGCGCCGCGCTGAAACGAGGCGGCTATGCAGGCGTACCGGGACGCCGGCTTCTTCGCAGATTTCATCCAGCACCAGCTTGTTGGTTTCCGGATCGAACACCAAGAACACGCCCCGGAACCGATGCGGGCCGGAAACGCCACCCCGATCCCGCAGTTTTTGCAGAACGGTTTCACCGATGCCGAAAACAACCTGCCGGGGCTCCGTGCCCAGCGTATAGAAGCCGCAATAGGTGATCACATTCCGCATTGACGCGGCACCGCCCAGACATCCGGCGGCCTCAACCAGCAATGTGCGGGCACCGGCCTGGGCCGCGCCAACGGCGGCGCCAACCCCACCACTGCCGCCGCCGACGACGATCACGTCATAGTCTGCCGTCATCGGCTGTGCCTTTCTCAGATGATGTATGCGTTAGAGGTCCTCGCGGAACCCCTCACCGCCGACCGTCGTGCGCCGCATCACCCGGCGGTATTGCTGAGAGTCCCACGGGCGGCCTCGGTGGTTGACGCAGCGATTGTCCCACATGACCAAATCACCGACGGCCCAATGGTGAATGTAAACAAACCGGTCCTCTGCGGCGTGGTCCAGCAGCTCATCCAAAAGCACTCGCCCGGCCGCGCGGTCCATGTCCGCAATATGAGACGCATGAGAGCCCACGTAGAGGGACTTGCGTCCCGTCACGGGACTGACCCGGACCAACGGTTGCGGCACCGGCGGCACCTCGTTCTTTTCCACATCCATGAACTGCTCGCCGGCGTCGTAACCCATGCTTGCGCGTGAATAGGCCAGGCTGTGCTTGGCGATGAGGCCTTCAATTTCGAGCTTTTTCGCGGCCGGCAGCGTATCCCAAGCGGCGCGCATATCCGCAAACTCCGTGGCGCCGCCGTCCGGCGGCACCTCACGGGCAGACAACAACGATGCTTTTGACGGAACGGCCTTGAAGGACGAGTCCGAATGCCAGAGCTGATTGCCCCGGTTGTAGGACATGGCCTCGGAGGCCTCCGCCATGATATTGCCATCGGGGCCGACGTTTGAAATGTCGGAAAGATAGACATTGCTGACCGAGCGGTCCCGGTGCCGGCGCACCGAGGGCTCCAAGGGGCCAAATCGCCTGGAAAAGGCAATCTGCTGATCGTCTGAGATGTCTTGGTCGGGAAAGACAATGACTCCATGCGCTTCAAAAGCCGCT
This sequence comes from uncultured Magnetovibrio sp., assembly GCA_964595005.1. Lineage (GTDB taxonomy): Bacteria > Pseudomonadota > Alphaproteobacteria > Rhodospirillales > Casp-alpha2 > UBA3470. The sequence goes on along the minus strand of CAZQPC010000175.1, from coordinate 295 downwards.
TCGACGTCAGCGAAATCACCGTCGTCCAAGGCCTCGCGTAAGTCGACGCCTGTCACGCGGGCAACGAAATCGCCGTTTTGAGGTGATACCAGAACCGTCATGGTCGGGTCCTCCCGTATCCGTATCAAAGCGGAATGTTGGCGTGTTTCTTCCAGGGATTCTCAAGCTTCTTGCCGCGCAGCATGCGCAGGCCGCGGGCGACGCGCTTGCGGGTGTTGTGCGGCATGATGACGTCGTCGATATATCCCCGGTGGCCGGCAATGAACGGATTGGCGAAGCGTTCACGGTATTCCTC
>CAZQPC010000174.1:0-10725 GCA_964595005.1 uncultured Magnetovibrio sp. | reverse complement strand
AGGTCGAAACCACAGCGGTCCGCGACGCCCACCGCATCGACGAAGCGGCTCTGGCCACCTATCTGAGCGGCCATATCGACGGCTTCGGCGGTGATATGGAAGTCCGCCAGTTCCCCGTCGGCCAAAGCAATCCCACCTATCAATTGCTGAGCGGCGGGCGAAAATACGTGCTGCGCAAGAAGCCGCCGGGCAAGCTGCTGCCGTCGGCCCATGCGGTGGACCGGGAATACAAGGTTATCAACGCGCTCCACGGCAGCGGCGTGCCGGTGCCGGCGGCCCTGCATCTGTGTCAGGACGCGACCGTCATCGGCACCGACTTCTTCGTCATGGAGATGGTCGACGGCCGGGTCTTCCACGATCCGGGCCTGCCGGGGCTCGGCGTCGAGGAGCGCCGGCAGTTTTTCGACCATTTCATCCGCATCCTGGCGGCCCTGCATGCGGTCGATGTCGAGGCCGTCGGTCTCGACGATTTCGGCCGCGCCGAGGGCTATCTTGAGCGCCAGGTGGCGCGCTGGTCGAAACAGTACGAAGCCTCAAAGACCGAAGACATCCCGGCCATGGACCGGGTCATCGACTGGCTGCCGGTGAATTTGCCCGCCGACACCTCGTTCTCCGTCGTCCACGGCGACTATCGGCCCGGCAACACCATCGCCGCCCAGGATGAACCGAAGATCGTCGCCGTTCTCGATTGGGAGCTTTCCACGCTCGGCCATCCCCTGGCCGATCTGGGTTATTGCTGTGCCGGCTATTACGGGCAAATTTCCTCCATGGGAGCCTTCGACACCTTGGACCACAAGGCGCTCGGCATTCCCACGGAGCAAGAGTTCGTCGAACGCTATTGCCACTACAGCGGCCGTGCCAGCATCGACGATTTTCCCTATTACGTGATCTTCTCTCTGTTCCGCAGCGCCGCCATCATCCAAGGTGTTTATAAGCGCGGCCTGGACGGCAATGCGTCTTCAGACCAAGCCCTGATGTTTGGCGAAATGGCGAAGGCCCGCGCGGCAACGGCCTGGGAATTGGTCGAAAAACACTTCTAGATCGGCTCAATTTGGAATGGCACGGCTCTCGGCCGCGGCAGCTACATGAAGCCCGCTTCCTTGAAATATTTGACGGCGCCGGGGTGCAACGGCGCGCTGAGGCCGTCCTTGACCATGGATTGGGCATTCAAGGATTTCAGCGCCGGGTGCAGGGTCCTGAATTTCTTCAGGTTCGCGAACACGGCCTTGACGACCTTGTAGACGACGCTCTCGGGGACCGCCAGCGAGCTGACGAGCGTCGCGCCGACCCCGAAGGTCCGAATGCGCCGGGTGTTGTTCTTGTACATGCCGGCCGGAATATAGACCGTCGCGTAATAGGGCTGGGACTTGACCAGCGAGTCGATGCCGGGATTGCTGACGGCGACGAGGCGCGTGTTACAACGGCTTGTCGCGTCGCGGATCGTCTCCGAGGGATGACCGACCGTATAGACCATGACGTCGATCTGGCCGGCGCAAAGCGCTTTTGACTGGGCGGCGGCATCGAGCTGCATGACTTTTGAAAACGTTCGGGCCCGCCAGCCCAGCACCTTCATGACCTCGATCATGGTGCCGCGCGCGCCGGAACCAGGGTTGGAGACGTTCACACGCTTGCCCATAAGATCCGTGAATTTCTTGATCCCCGCATCCGCACGGGCGACCACGGTAAACGGTTCCGCATGCAGCGAAAACATCGCCCGCAGATCATTGAAGGGGCCGTCCTTCTTGAATTTGGCGCTGCCGTTGTAGGCATGATATTGCCAATCCGATTGGGCGATCGCCATGTGCAGGGATTTTGCCCGCAAGGCGTTGAGGTTGGCGATGGAACCCTTGCTTAGATTGGCCCAGCAGGTCAGGCCCTTTTTTGCATAGGCGTCGTTGACCAGACGGCATATGGCGCGGCCGGCCGGCAGATAGACGCCGCCTTCGCCGCCCGTCCCCATAAGGACGATGGGGCCTGCCGCCGTTGATTGGCCGGCGATTTGAAGCCCGGCCACCATCGCGATAGTGGCAATCACGGCCCGCCACGTTGATCGTCGAAACATATCCAAACCACCCCCATAGCCAAGATACCTTGCATGTCATTCTAACCGAGGAAGTCGATGAGGTGAAGCGCCCAGCGAAGGCGGTGCCGATCAGCGTTCGCGGAAGGCCGTCTTGACGGAGCTGACCACCGGCTTCAACAGGTATTCCAACAGGGTCTTGCGGCCAGTCTTGATGTCCGCCTGCACGGTCATGCCGGGCAGCACCCGGTTGGATTCGGGATCAAAGCCCACATAGCCCCGATCCAGCGCCACGATGCCCTTGTAGTAGGGATCGCCGGACTGCTCATCGGCGAAGGTGGTGGCGGAGATTTCCCGAAGCTCGCCGGTGATGCCGCCGTAACGCGCAAAGTCGTAGGTAGAGACCTTGACGGTCACCGGCTGGCCGATCTTCACGTGGCCAACGTCGCGGGTCTGGATCTTCGTCTCGACCAGCAATTCCTTATCCAGGGGGACGATCTCCATGATGATGGCGCCGGCCGGAATAACGCCGCCGACGGTGAAGAACTTCAGGCCCTTGACGATGCCGCGCACCGGGGCGGCAATCTCAAGGCGCCGGACCCGGTCGAACAGCCGGCTTAGCGATTCGTTGATCTGGGCCAGTTCATTGGTGACGATGCCCATCTCGTTGAGGTTCTGTTCGCGGCCATTGGTCTCCAATTCCTCCAGCTTGCCCAGGGATTCGGTCAGGGCTTCTTCGCTGCGTTGGCGGTCGACGACAAGGGTCGACAATTCACCGCGGATATCGTTGGCGGCGCGTTTGGCGTCCAGATAATTGATCTTCGACGCCAGCCCGCGCCGGAACAGGTCTTCGCGCAGGTTCAATTCCTCCAGGCGCATATCGGCATCGCGCGAAAGCGTCTCCTCCTGATCGTCGTAGGCGGCCAGATCCTGTTTGCGTTGTTCGATTTGCGCGTTCAGCACCTTGCGCCGGTTTTCCGCGGCCAGGCGCTGGCTTTCGTAGATCACCAGCTGATCTTCGACCAGATCCTTGTATTCCGGGCCGATGAAGGAGAAATCCGGTTCGCGGCCCGTGCCCAGGGCCCGTAATCGCTCGGCCTGCAGCTCCAAGGCGGCGCGCCTCGCCTTGGTCTGGTTCAACTCCGTCGCGGCGCCCGACGGATCAAGACGAATCAACGCCTGCTCCTTCTCCACCACTTCGCCTTCCTTGACCGGGATGGCGGAGATGATGCCGCCCTCCAAATGCTGGATAGACTGCACCTGACCAGTCGGCACGATCTCCCCCGAGGTCACCGCCACTTCGTCGACGTTGGTCACTCCGGCCCACACCAGGAAGGCGACGATGACCACGCAAATGGTCAGCATGGCGACCCGGATCAGCCCCGATGAGCCGGCTTCCTCGAGAATGACCGACTGCGCCAAGAAGCGCGTCTGACGGTCGCCGCGCTTCACTTTGCGGGCGGGTTCGTCGTGTTCGTCTGCGGTGGCGATGGCCTGTTCGCTCATCTTTCCCTCACAAGAAATCCTTGGGCATCTGGCCCAGGACTTCCTCGGCCGGACCGTAGGCCCGGACGTTTCCGTAATCCAACCACATGATCTTATCAGCCATCCGGAGATGGCTGGGCCTGTGGGTGACAATAAGCACCGTCGATTCGCCGCGCAATTCATCTACATAACGCATGAATTGCTGGTCACCTTCGAAATCAAGACCGTTGCCCGGCTCATCGAACAGCATAATAGGCGCCCGCTTCAGATAGCCGCGGGCCAGGTTCAGCCGTTGCAGAAGGCTGGTCGGCATGGAACCGACGCCCGTGTCACCGATGCGCACCTCGAAGCCCTGGCGCTGCCATTTGCCGGAACCTTGCTCCAAGGCCAAAACATCCTCCAAGACGCCGGCCTTCTCACAGGCCCAATGCATGTCGTCCTCGGTCGCCGTCGGGTGGGCCAGGCGCATGTTCTGGGCGATGGTGCCGTAGAAAAATTCCTGCGATTGGGGCACGTAGGACACCGCGTGGCGCAGCTCCACCGGGTCCATCTGGCGGATATCCTGGTTGTCGATACGGATCGAACCGGCCTGCGCCGTGTACATGCCGGCCATCAGTTTCAGGGCTGTCGACTTGCCCGACCCGTTGCCGCCGACGATGCACACAACGTCGCCGGGCTCAGCCTCAAAGCTGACACCGACCAGGGCCGGGTCGGCTTCCGGGCTGTAACGGATGGATACCCGGGCGAAGCTAAGGAAGCCCTCGAAGCGCTTCAGGGGGTTGACGATGGAGTGCTGGTCGCGCTCTGCCTTGATATTCATGAGGTTGTTGATCTGGCCGATGGATGAACGCACCTGGGTGATCCGCGACATGGACATGAAGGCGCCCTGCAGGGGGCCGAGAATGCGCCACACCAGCATCATCGTCGCCACCAGGGAACCGACGGTCATATCGCCATTGAGCACCCGGAAAACGCCGAAAACGATCGTCCCAATGCCGGAGGCAACCATCAGAATATGTGACGCCGTGGCGACCACGGACGACAGCTGTGAGGTGTAAAAACCATTCAGGGCCGACTTGGCGCTGAGGTCGCGGTAACGTTCCAACCAGTTCGCCTCGGCGCCGCAATATTTGACTGCCCGCATGTTGTTCAGCGATTCGACCACCAGTTCCTGGCGCCGGGACGATGCCCTGGCGGCGCGCGAAACATTGGCCCGGATGAGCGGCGTGAAGATCAGGCCGAGGATCGCGTACAGCGCCACCATGATCACCGGCACCCAGACCAGGGGACCCGCCAGATAGATGATGACGGCAAAGAAAATGAAGGCAAAGGGCACTTCCAAAAGCATCGTCGCCATGGCGCCGGTGAAGAAATCGCGGATCGATTCGAAATCCTTGATCCGTGCCACCTGGGCGCCGACCGTGGCGCGTTCCGTCAGGGCCGGCGGCAGGAACAGAATCTTGTGGAAGATGGCCAGGCCGACAATGTTGTCCAGGCGCGCGCCGATGAAGGCCAGGATGCGGGCTCTCACGGAACGCAGGATCATATCGCATGCGATGGCGATGCCGACACCGACAGCGAAGTAGGCCAGCGTCGGAATGGACCCGGTGGCCACCACCTTGTCATAGACGGCCATGACGAACAGCGGTGTCGCCAGGGCCAGCAGATTGAGGATCAGGGTGATGCCGAGGGTTTGGTAGAACAGTGAACGAAACCGTTCGGTAACCGCCCGGAACCAACCGACTTTCTGCTGCGCCGACAACAGGTCTTCCGTCTCCACGGCCTGAAAGATGTAGGCTGTCCCCTTGAGGCCGGAGACCGGAATTTCTCCGAAATCGTTTTTGCCGCCGTCGAAGATACGGATCGTCTCCACTTGGCGGCCAACCAGAACCAAGGCATCACCGTCTTCCGGCAGGAACAGACACGGCATCAGTCGCGGATCCAGGTCCTTGATGCGCAAGTCGATGGGCCGGCTTTCGAAATGCAGGGTCGCCAAAATATTACGAAACGACGTGATGTCGATATTGTTGATGAAGTGCGGCAGCGCTTCGGCCACATGGCGCGGATCGCCGCGCCAGATCAGCGCGTCAAGCAAGGGCATCAGACAATTGGCAAGATCGGTGGTTTCCCTGAGCGACGCCAGGGCCGCCCGGACCGCGTCTTCCCGCGATGGCTGGGATGCACCGAAAGCGCCGGCCCGGGATGGCGGCGGCGGGCCCTCAGGTGGGCCCCCGTCGTCGCCGTAGTGGCGTTGATAGGGACGCGGCTCGCGTGGCGGTGGCGGCAACAGCGCCGCCGGCGCGGCGCCATCTGGGGCTTGCGGAAGTGGCGCCGCGGCGGGCATGGGCGCCAGTCCGGCCGGTGCCGCGGCAGCCGCCGGTATTGGAGCTGCCGGTGCCGGGGCTGCCGGCGCTGGAGCCGCCGGTGCCGGGACTGCCGCTGGGGCTTTGGCCACTTCGTCCTCGGCTTTCGCCTTGGCTTCCTGCGCCAATTTCTTTCGCATGCGCGGCGGCAGGCGTGCCGATTTTTCCTCGGCTTTTGCCGCCGGCGGTTCTTCCGCTGCGGTCACGTCATCCGGTGTCGACGGCCTTTTGGGATCGGGCTCCGTGGTTTCCGGCCGCGGCGGCAAAGGCGCCGATGCATGTCCGGGGGATTGTCCCGGCGGCGCAATGGCGTCAGGCCGTTGCGGCGGCGTCGGTGCCGGACGTTTGCCGGCCTCATCGTCCGCCGAGGGCGCGTCCAGGCGCCGGCGCAGCTTGTCGCGCATGGGCGGCGGCGGCATGCCGAAACGCCGGAACCCGGCCGGCGCGTCGGGGCTTGGATCATCGGCTGGCGTCCCGATTTGTTCGTCCCAGGATTTCGACGTGTCGGCCAAGATCCCCGCCAGCGGGCGCCCCGGGACATCCAGCGGCGATGCATCCTGGGCTTCGATTTTGCCGAGCGACTTGACCATGATCCGACCCTACCCGCCGAAAGCCGCGAACAACCGGCCGCAGCCGGCCCAAAGCGACGCCACGCGGCGCCAGACCCGCGGCCGCACCGGGTGATCACTGAGCGCTTCGATTTTTTTCAAGCGAACGATCATGCCGGCTGCACCTGACCGCCGGCCGGCGGCAGTCCGCTCGGCTCGGTACCACGCTCGACGACATTCGAGCCTTCGATGTCATAGATGCGATCGGAAATATTCAACAGCGACGGTCGCGGCGTCACCAATATCAAGGTGACGCGGCCTTTCAGTTTCTCAAGCAATCCTTTCAACGTCGCGTCGCCGGCCCCGTCCATGGACGAATTGGCTTCGTCGAAAAGCAGAATGCGGGGCTTGTCGACCAGCGCCCGGGCAATGGCGATACGCTGCTTGATGCCGCGCGGCAGCTTGTCGCCGGCGCCGTCGCCGACGGTCGTCTCGTAGCCTTGCGGCATGTGAGCGACGACGCTGTCGAGGCCGAGAATTTTGGAGATGTCCATGGCATCGTCGATCTTTTCGTCACGGAACATGGTGACATTCTCCAAGATTGTGCCATTGAACAGCACGCCTTCCTGGGGAAGGTACGCCGCTTGACGCCGGATCGAAGATGCCGCGTAGTCCTGCAGGTCATTGCCATCAATCTTGACGGTCCCGTCGGAGGGCGCCAGAACCCCCATAATCAAATACAGCAGCGACGTTTTTCCACTGGCGTTGCCGCCTGAGATGCCGACGGTCTCGCCGGCGTCGATGTGGATGTTCAGGTTCTCGAACAGGGGCGGCAGTTCATCGCCATCCTTGTTGATCCCGTAGGTGAAGGTCACGCCGGTAAGATCGATATCGCCGCGCACCGGCGGCAGATCGGGCAATCCCGGCGGTTTCTCGATGGCCATGGAAAACAGCTTGCGCAACCGTCCCCGGGCCAGCTGGATGCTCTGCAGGCGGGTCCAGATACCGACCGCCTTGGTCATCGGCTGCATGGCCCGCCCGCCAAGCATGGTGCAGGCGGCCAGGCCGCCCACGGTCAGCGCCCCATCAACGACAATGGTGGCGCCGTAACCGACGATGCCGAACAGCACGACCTGGGCGAACAACGATCCGAGGCTCTGGGCCGTGGTGCTGTGCAGGGCGACATTGTATTCGGCGTCGGCACAGGTTTCCTGAAGCCGTTCGTAGCGGCGCACCATCTGTTCTTCCATGGCCAGGCCCTTGACCGTATGGACGCCGCCGAGAACCTCGATGATAAAACTGAAGCGCCGGTCATCGGCGTCAAGGCGGGCCTCCAGGGAGGTGCGCAACTTCAGGCCGACCAGATAGGCGCTCAACGCGAACAGCACCATCATTGAGGCCGGCACCAGCCACAGCACGCCGGCCAAGAACCCGATGCCGAACAAATAGATGGGGATGAAGACCACGTCGGCGACCACCAGCACGCCTTGCCCGGAATAAAACTCCTTCAGGATGTTCAGGGCATTGTATCGCTCCAGATGGGCACCGGCACCGGAGCGTTCGTAGTCAACGATGGACACCGCCATCAGCCGTTCCATGGCGGCGCTACCGGCAAGGTGTTCAAACCGCGCGCCCATCCAGCCGCTGACGTAGGACCGCGCCAGCCGTAACAGGGCCTCGAAAATTAGTGCGCTGCCGACGCCAAGCACCAACAGGACCAACGTCTCCTGCGCCGAATTGGGAATAATCCGGTCATAAACCTGCAAAAGGGTCATCGGCATGGCCAAGGCAAGGATGTTGATGAACAGCGACGCGATGACCATGTCACTGACCCCGCCCGGCATCAGGGCAATGGACCCGATGGCCTCCGTTTCTGCATGCTGTTGCCTTTTTCGTCCGATCCCGAACATGGTCTATGGATATCCGCTGCCGAGGTTTCCTTTCCGCCGATCCGTGAACGTGAGCGCGTCGGCCGGCGCACACACGTCCCCGTTCTTATTTGTCATTGAATTTGCTTAACAATTTGTTAGTGGCCCGGGTTTGAGAACGATTTGAAAACGCCTTTGGGAACGGGCCCAAGCCGGGCGATTATGCGCCGTTTCGGTTACGGCAGTCGGCGATCCAGTTCGGTGATCACCCGGCGCGCCACGCGGAGCGCTTCGGCGCGCGGCAATCCGGGCGTCATGCGCCGGTCGTAAAGGGTTTTGATGAGGATCGTGTCGAGCCGCGAAAGTTCCCGGATCCGGTCCGGGTTTCGCACCGATCGATTGTCGGAAAATATCGATGGCCAGGCCGTCTCAATGTCATTCGGCAACCCCAGACTTTGAGTCAATTCCTCAAGTACACAATGGTCCTTGCGGGCCATGGTCAATTCCGAATTGACGACGATCACGGCCTTGACGATGCGGGTGCCCGTATCGGCATCCGGCCAGGACAGGAAATAGCATCCCCCCTGCGATGCCACGCGCTTCAGGAGGTCCGGGTCAACGTTCGCCAACTCCGGGTTACCCATTTGAAATCGTGGAACAAAATTGATAATCAGATTGGCTTTATTGCCACTTTTTTCGACGTCCTCGGTTTTCGTACCGGTCAGGCGTGAAAGGGTGCTCAAGTGGCGTTGAACGAAGTCAAAATGGCGTCGTTTGATGTGCCGTTGGCGAAGCACCCGCACTTGTTTGCCGGCACCGTCGCGGCTGACCTTTTCGCCATATTCGCGGACCAGAACCCGCAACGGTTGGCGCCATTTCCAGATATGGGTTAGGGGTTTCACGCCGGTGATTTCGGAGCCGAACACCACGCTATCAAAATACGCGACAAGTTGATCGACGCCAGGCCGTTCCGCCTGTTTTTCCGCCGCCGCCGGGGTTGCGCTCCAGACAAGGAACGCCACGGCAGCGGCCATTGCCGTTATCCAACGTGGACGCGCCATGGCCATCTTCTGCCTGCTAGAAATTTAAATAGATGTCCGTTAAAGCGTTATTGGCGCCTGTCCGTCAAGATCGTCCACGACCGAAGCATGCTTTCCGCCGTCGGTTGCAGGCTGGCATATTGCGCCCTGGGCGCCGTATAGGACCACACGTGGGCGACGCTGCCGGTCGGCCTCGGCACGACGATCATTTGCTTTTGGAAAATCTCGCCGGCATGGCGGTAGGTGACCACCAGTTGCCGTCCGATCAGGCGAATGCCGGACCGCGCGTAGGTCCAGGCCTGGTCGTCGATGACCTGCAGGTCCTGGACAGCATTGCCGAGAGACGCCTTCAATTGGTTGAACGCCCGCTTCGCCGCTTCGCCGGGATTGCGCGCGCCCGGCGGTGCGATGTTCTGGACGCCGATAATGGCGGCGTAATCGGAACTTCCTTCGCGGCCGCTGAACATGGCCGCCATGGCGGCCGGCTTGCTGAGCTGCCAACTGGCCGGATAGTTGATTGCATAGCCGTAACCCGGTTCCGCAAAACGCTGGTTGTTGGCCTGGGCGGCCGCCGGGTTCGCCGGCGACACCTGCTGCACGGCGGTATGGCGCTGGATCACGTCCTGGGGGTTCGGTTGGAAGTTTTTGATCGCCCAGTCGAACTCCGCGACCAGTTTCCGATACACACGTTCCGGCGCGATGAATATGAAGACGTAGTCATTCACCGGCCCCCTGGCGACCAGCACGCGCGCCTGGGTGCCGGCGCCACTGTACATGACATCATAGGCCGCCAGGCCCGCGACCTTGGCCGGGTTTTCGGCGCCCCGCGCCGACCAGGGCTTGCCGTCGCCCAGGTATTGCGCCTCCAGCAGCGACGACATGCGGGCCAACGGGATCTGAGCCCGTTTGGGCCCGACCTGCAGGTTGATCACGTAGCCCTTGCGTGAGCGCATGGAAATCTGATTGGTGCCTTCGCGCTCGACCACCTCGGCACCGGGGGGCACGGGTATGGCGAACCCCCATTTTTTACTGGTGTAAAGCTTCGGTCGGTCGTCCGGGGCTGGTTGGCCTTGTTGCACGGACGCCGGCGCGACCATTTTGCCGGCCTTCTTGTCCGATGACAGGTTGGCCCATTCCCCGGCCTCGGCGGCAACGGGCAGCAGGGCCAGGGCCGGCACCGATATGATTGCCAATAGACGCCTCATCATGGCGTTCTCCTATATCTCTTGAGTTTCCACACCCATCCTGATGCCCGACCAGCCATTAATTGGCCGAAAGACGCAATTCAGGATGGCAATTTTAAGGCACCTTTCGTAAAATTGAGGTTAACGTTCATCTGTTTTTCGGAACCTCACGATGGCCCGGGTCAAGGAAGACTATCGCAGCTTATCAGGGATGCAG
>CAZQPC010000173.1:0-10734 GCA_964595005.1 uncultured Magnetovibrio sp. | reverse complement strand
GGCGGCATCGAAGCGACCTTGGCGCGGGTTTTCGAACGCGCCGAGGCTGAAAATCAAACCCCGGAACGTATCGCCGACCGCATCGCCGAAGAACGGTTCGGGCACGGTGCCGCGCTGGCGGCCTAGGGTTCGCCGATAATCCATCGCGTTACGATAAGGGCACGACAGGATGATACTAAAGTGTGTATGCACTATTATCAAAATCGACGGATCGGCACCGTCATGAACGTGGAAGCCCTGGAGAACTGTACCTGCTTTAACTTGCGCAAGGCGGCCCGTGCGGTGACCCAGATGTATGATGATGCAATCAGGCCGGCCGCGTTGCGCGAAACTGTTTTCGCTGCCTAAGAGATGTCCAGCAAATGCCCGGTTTTGACGTAAATCAGGCCGCCGTCGCGGCTGAAGGGCGTGTGGGCGCTGCCCGGCGGGTTGCGCAGCCAGGTGCCTTTCGGATAGCGGCCCTGGTCATCCTCGAAGACACCGTCGAGAACGAATATTTCTTCGCCGCCCGGATGCGTATGGCGGGAAAATTCCGTGCCCGGCTGCCATTTGACCAGGGCGACATGTTCGACCCCGCGCTCAAACAAGGGCATGACCGAGAGCCCGTCGACCAGACCCGGATGCCAATCGGCCTGGTTGGTGTCGATTTGCACGGTGTCGCGGTCTTCAGGGTCCATCTGACATAGCTTGACGAAAATCACGCAGCCCGTCGCGCTGTGCGGTTTGTGGCGGGAACCGGGCGGATTGCGGATATAGCTGCCGGCGCCGAAATCGCCGGTTTCGTCAGAGAATACGCCGTCGAGGACGAAAAACTCTTCGCCCTCCGGATGGCCGTGTTCGTCGAAATAGCTGCCCGGCTGGAACCGGACCAGCGACGTCGCACGGCCCGCCTCGGCGCCATGGCGGTCCAGCATGCGGCGCTCGACCCCGGCCAGCGGCGACGCAACCCAGTCCATGGCGTCCGTATCAATAACCGCGCGTTCTTTCAGATCGGCGTTAATCCGCATCACCGGTGATCCCAAATCTGGTGTGATCGGCGTCATTGCCGCACATGGCATTGAGAAAATAAAATAGCCGTGTTTGCAAAACCCTAACCTTTGCATGTGACACTCACATATAGGCGTCAATATAAGGCGCCGCTATATAATCTTTCGGCGTTCGAGAGCGGAAATCCAACAAAAAAACGGTTCTGGTCCTTTCATGGTCCGGGCATAAGCCATTGGGGCTGACGTCCGTGATCCACGGGAACGCGGAACGGAAGTGAGGAGAAACCGCCCATGGGAGACGCATCCTACGGCAACGCCATGACCGAGATCGCCCTGGCCCTGGCCATGGCCTTTTTCGCGATCATGGTCCTAACCATGGTGTCCATGGGCGCGCCGGCCACCAAAGCGACGGAAACCGCCGGTACGCCGGTCAAATTGACCCTGGCGCCGCCGGCACCGAATAGGAAATCCGCCGAAGACACGCCGGCCGGCAAGGATGAAATTGTCGTCTTCTGGCAGGGCCGGTTTTATGACCAGGATCTGAAGTCCCTATCCATATCCGCGCAGCGTTACACGGGCCGGGTCATCCTGGCCCTGTCGCCGGCGCTTTCCATGGCCGACGCTCTGGAAGCGCGGGCCCAAGTAAAGGCCGCGAACATCGTCGTTTCGACCCTCGACGAGCGCTGGCTGCAGACCATCGACCAAGCCATTGGCAAGGAGTGAGCCATGTTTCGACTGCCCCTTCGATTGATCTTTGCCGCCCAGCTGGTCCTGCTGGGCACCGCGCTGCTGGCCCCCGTCCGGGCGGCAACCACGGAAGACGTGAAGCGCATCATCGTCGAGGAATCGCGGGAAACCCTGGTGCCGACTTCTTTGGCGCTGGCCGTGGCACAGGTCGAATCCGGCCTGCGCCCGGACCGCCAAGGTACCGACGGCGCGCGCGGCGTCTACCAATTGCTACCCGATACCGCCCAGGACCTGGGCACCAAACCCAGGGAATTGTGGGACACGCGGAAGAATGTCCGCACCGGCTTGAAGGTGCTGGACGGTCTTTTGGACCGCACCGAAGGGCGTTGGGACGAGGCCTTGCGGGCGTACGCCTCGCTCAGGCCGGCCCGCGCCGGTAACAAATCGGAACGCTACGTCAGTGACGTCATGGGCTGGGAACGGCGCTACGCCGAACGCCTGGCGCTCAGCGATGCCGTCGACGGCCGCCGCCGCGAGGTGTTGATGGGCCACGACGATTGGCGCGGCGCGGAACAGCCCGCGGCCGTCGACATGGTCGGCCGCGATACCTTGCCCTCGGATCAAGCGGATGAAGAGACCACGCCGAAAGCGCCGGAAGTCGCCGAATTGCCGCCTTATATGCAGCCCGAAGAGGTCGATCCGGATACGGACGACGATACGGATGTCCCCGTCGACGTGAAGATTTACCGCGGTAACCGCGGCACGGAAGTGGAAATCACCGTCTACGAAGAGGAATACGAGACCGATGCGCCGCAATGGCGCCGCCCGCCGCCGCCGCCGCCCGTGTTCCGGCACCGCCCGCCGCCGCCGCGGCTGTGGAAACCGCCCCGGCCGCATTCCAGGCCCTTCGGCTGGCGCTCGACCCGGTTCGCCGGTCAAAACCGCGGCCCCCGCTGGTCGCCCCGCAAGGCGCGCCGCCTGAAGCGTCAGGCCCGCCGCGGTTTCGGATGGAGGCGCCGTTAATGCCGGGTGCCATCATACGTCTGCCGCGGGTCGTGATGGCCGGCGCCGTGTTCACACTGATTGCCGTGGCCTGGACCGACGGAACGTCGGCCCGCGTCTCCAACCAGGCCAGCGCCGGTGCGCGCCAGCAGATCATGCGCCTGGTCATTCGTGAGGCCCAACACATGGGGATCGCCGCGGATCTGGCCCTGGCCGTGGCCAAGGCGGAGTCCGATTTCGATTTCCGCGCCCGCAGCCACAAAGGCGCGCGCGGTGTCATGCAGATCATGCCGGTCACGGCGCGCGGCGAATACGGCATCGCGCCGGGGCTTTTGTGGAACGCCCGGATCAACGTCCGCCTGGGCTTGCATTTCCTGCGCCGTCTCCTGCATCGTTACGAGGGCCGTGTCGATTTGGCGCTGTCCTACTATAATGGCGGCTCGGCCGTCGGATCCCTGCCCAACGCCAGGGTCATTCCGGCAACGCGGACGTACGTCAACAAGGTTCAGCAATTGCGCCGCACATTCAGCCGGCAGCTGCGCCGGGAGGGACAGAAACTTGGATATCGTGTCTCCGGAAAACCTGGTTCTCGAAGAGGGCAAGAGTTCTGAGCTGGCCCAGTGCCTGCACGTCGTACAGGAAGCAACCGTTGATGATGACAGCAAATATTCAGAAAAGACCTGCCGCGAACTGGCCCGGCATATCGTTTGCCGGACCTATGCGCCGGTGGTCCATGAGCTTTGCCACCTGGTCGTCATCGCGTCACACGGCGGCAGCGCCAGCGGCCGCTATGAGGAATTATTCTGGGATGCAGGGGTCGCCCGGGCCGGCGCCTTCCGCGCTTATCTCTCGGCACGGCCCTGGCAGGGGACAGCCGTTTCCGTGGCCGGCGGCGAAGCCGGGGTCGAGTATTCGGACAAACCGTTCGCCGTTTCCTACGGCCGTATGCCGCTACTTTCAGCGCTCATGGAATTTGCCATGACCGCCTTAGGATACACGCCTCTGGATGAGGCCTTGGCCCCCTTGGTCGGCGAATTGCCGAACGCGGCCGCCGTGTCCGAGGCCGCCAATGATCTGTCGCGGCGGCTTTATGCCTATCTGAACGATCATCTGCCGCCGGTTCAGGCGCAGCGCAAGAACCGCAGCTTTCTGGCCTTTGCCGCCGACAACGCCGGTGGCAACCTGACCGCACAATCGCTCAGCGATGATCTGGTCATGGACTATTGGCTGGCCAATGCGGTCGCCGCCGCCGACGCGGCGCCCGGCGATATCGACGCCCGCACCTTCCGAGGCGTGTTCGAGACCGCCGCCCGATTGATCCGAATTCTGCGCCATGCGGAAGACAAATACCGCCTGGGCGGGGCCCTACCCATCGGCACGGATCGCGACGCCGGGGAGGTTGACCCGGCCGATTTTGAGCGCGCCATCGGCGAGATCGAAGACGATGATGATCCCTTGGCCCTGGCCGAGGAAACTCTCGGCGGGGCCGTCAAATTTCTGAATAAACGGGAACTGGCCCAGCTTGGCGAAACCGTCCACGGTGCCCCGGTTTCCCAGGCCTTGCCCCGATCAATCCTGCGCAGTGCCGTTTTCGGCCAGGCCCAGGCGCGGCTGACCCAGGCGCAGCGCGGCAAGCCGAAGCCCGGCGAGCTGGCCGCTCTGGTCGGCGAACTGCCGGACCAGGACTATGAAGCCAGCCTGGAAGACTATTGGCGGCTGGTCGAACACATGGACCGCATGGCGCTGGCCGGCTTGCATGTGTTGGCCCGGGCCGGCAATCCGGCGGCCATCTCTCTGGCGCTGGCCCTGCGTCCCGAGATGGATTTGCAGGGTTTGACCCCGCCGGCGGACGAAGAACCCGCCGCCGGCAACGTCGTCTCCTTCCAGGCGGCGAGCGCCGGCAAACGGTTCTTCGCGGCGCTGGAAGACAACGGCGAGGGTGCCGGGGAGGGCGATCTGCCGGCCTTGGGTGCCGAAGCCCGCAGCGCCTTCAAGGCCGTGTCCCGCAAGGGATTTACCGATAAGGATTTGGCCGACGGCGGCATCGTCGACATGTTTGCCGATGGCACCAAGCTTTTGCTGGCCGTCCGCCGCGAGCTTCTTGATTTCCTGGAAAATCCCGCGGCGTCAATTGACTGGACCGGGCAGTTCGACGCCGACAAACCCGTTTTCAACAAACAATTCATGCTCTTGTATGGAGGCCAAGATGGCTGACACGACACCAAACACCACCACGAACGCCACCGAGCGTTTTGCCACTGAGGCGCTCGACACGCTCTCCCACGTCGACGAGATTCTGACGCCGGCGCCGGGCAAGGTCGCCTTTGCCGATCTCTATGCCTATGCCGTCGATCCGGGCCACGAGCCGGCGGACAGGTTGCTCGACGCCCTGGACACGGACACAGGTCTGCAGGCTGATTTTCAACGCCTGTTGAAAAACACGGCGCGGTATTACATGCCGGAAGTGGCCGCCGCCAGCACCGGTGCCCTGGATTCCCGGGAGGTTGACGGTTGTAAAATACTGTTCAAGTCGTCGCGGGCCGATCCCGACCAGGTCTATGTCATTGTCGAAGCCACCGCCGACAAGACCTTTGCGCCGGAAATGCTGTTCGTGCAGTTTCCCGATGGCCGCACCCGGCGGACGGAGCTGGGCGGCGGCCGTGATGGCCGCACCCAGATCCTGCTGGATCGGGCCTCTGAAATCGCCCAGGGTCTGATGGATATCAACACCGAGGTATATGTGAAGTGACGCCTGTCCGGGTATTCATCGCCACCACCGCCGGCCTGGTCGCGGTGCAGCGGATTACCGAGGAAGACCCCGAGGTCAATTCGGTGGTCTGCCTGGCCGGTAAGGCCGTGGCGTTGCCCATCAGTGCCGCCTATGAAGCGTTCGTGCGTGATCCCACCGGCGTCATCCAGCGCCATTTCGGCCATCCCGCCTACCGGGTCGACGTCTCATCGGCCGTCGACGAAGGGTACAGCTGGCAATTGGCGCTGTTCGCCGCCCATGCCCTGGTGAAGGCCGGCCGCCTGGCCCATCCCGACGCCGAGGTGCAGCTGACCGTGATTGCCACCGGGGAAGTGAACCGCGATCTGCATGTCCTCGAAGTCGATCATATGACGGAAAAATTCGGCGATCTGGCCGCCCAGCTGGACGCCATCGGCGCCGATCCGGCGCGCACGGTCATGGCTGTGCCGCGCGGCAACGGCGACGCCGTCAAAGAGCACGCGGCGGCTGCCGATGTCGCCGGCGGGTTGACCGTTTTGCCGATCGCCCATGCCCGCGAACTGCTGGACCATCTGGGTTTGCCCATGAATGAAGGCCCGGCGGCGGCCGTCCCCAAGGAGGCCGCGGCGGCGCCGGAAAACCCCCGCAGCCGCCGGGTCATGATGCTGGCGATCCTGGCCCTATTGCTGACCGCCGGGGCCGGCGCGACGGGTGTGCGGTACAGCCCGCAATTAAAACAATGGGCGGCCCAATGGGTGCCGGCCCTGAAGGATGCCAAGCCGCCACTGGAGACGGCAAAGTTGCCGCCGCCGTCGACGTCCGTACCAAAGATCACACCGGCGCCCGCCCCGAATGCCGCGCCGCCTCCGCTGCCGCCGCCAATCCAGGTCACAAAGCCCGCTGTTGTGCCGCCGCCGATCAAAGCGGCGGAGCCGGCGCCCGAAAAGGTCGCCGCACCGACGCCGGAACCGGCACCGAAGCCAGCGCGGAAATTGGCCGCAAAACCGAAAACCGCGCCCAAACCCATCCCGAAACCGGTGCCGACAAAAGTCAGCGCGCCGCCCAAGGACGACTTGAAACCGGTCGATGCGCCGCCGAAGACGGATGTGATCGAAACCGTGCGGCTGGGCGAGGCACCGAAGGGGGCGGTAAGCTTGGAAATCCTCGAGAACCGCGCGCCCAACGGCTACACCTGCCGTGACGTGCGTTCGGGTCGCATCGAGGCGGAAACGCAACAAGCGCCCGAGAAAGGGCCCTTCGCCTTCGGGCCCAGCGTCATGGAAAACCTGTGTTCCGTGGAGATCAAGGCGACCGCCGATGAAGACGGCATGTATCTGTTTGGGCGCTATCACCGGTGGACCCAGAACCGCCCGGGGAAGGGGCCGCCGGACAAGGTTATCGATCTGGGCCCACGGCAGGGCAGTGTGCATTGGTCGGTGGACATTCCCGAACGCATGGGCCGCGGCGCGTCTTTCCAGGTCCTGGTATTTTCATCGTGGAACAGTTTTAACGTGCCGACAAAATTGCTGGCGCGTATCGGCACGAAACCGCGCAGTCCCGAGGCGCGGCGCGCCGTCAAGCGCCTGAAGCGGCGCGGCATTGCCCTGAAGACGACGCGCTTTCGGGTTATTCCCGAACGCCGCACACCGCCGCCGCCGCGCAATCAAAGCTGGCTGCCCAACACCGGCGGTTAACCGCAAAAGCCCCGCATAAGTCCCCCCGATCGGAAAATTCCCCCTGACCTTTTCATAGCCCCTTCGACCACCAAGCGAAGGAGACCGGTTATGAAAATGCGACCCAAGAATTCCCCACTGACCGCCAAGGCGGCCCTCATGAGCGGCCTGCTCGGCATGACCATGCTGGCCGGCTGTATTCCGGCGACCACCGGCGGCGGCGAAGGCATCGGATTCCGGCAAGCCCGGTTCCAGGAAATTTCCGCCATGCGCTCCTACCGGAGCTGCGTCGATGACGCCATGAAAGTGGCCGAAGACGCGCGCCGCCAGGGCCATGCCGCCGGTTACAGCCGCAGCGCCCGCATTCTTGAAAAATGCGAGGCCGATCTGGGTCCGGAAGCGACGACGCTGGCTCAGGAAGAACGCATGCGCGCCTATGCAGTCAGCGTCCTGAATTATGTGAAAGCCGGCGATCTGGCCAGTGCCAGCACCAACCTGCAGACCTTCAAGAAGTCCTTCGACGGCCACGATCTGTACCTGCCCGACGGCTCATCGTTCATCGATTCCATGACCCTGATCACGGCCAGCAAGGAAAACGCCCGGCCCCATCGCATCGCCATGATGAACGTTTCGCAAGACCTGCGCACGGAAATGCAGCGGGTGTCGTTCTGGAAACGCAACTGAGGCCGGTCCGGCCACGAGGAGCCCCGTCATGACCATCCAACGCACAACCCCGATCTTCGTGGCAGCCGCCCTGACCTTCTCGGTCATGGCCCTGGCCGGCACGGATACCCTAGCGGCGTCGCCGGCCTGGAACCCGTCGGTGACGGAGAAGCTGGTGAAGCTGCCCCAGGAATACTTGAAGAAGTCCCTGGACCGGGATTTCCGCCGCTCGCCCCTGGCCGACGCCATCCAGAACACGGAAGAGGAAATCAGCCTGAAGCTGCAGACCCTGGGTGATCTCAGGAATGCCGCCGAACAGGCCGACGACGAACTGCGCACCGAACTGCGCCACCAATTGCTGGCTGAAAAACGCCAATACCTGAACCTGGTGAAATCGCGCCAGGACCTGAAACGCAAACACCTGGAGAAACGCCGCCGCGTCTACAAACGCATCCTTGGCAAGGTGTTACGCAAGAAGCAGAACGAGACCCCGGAACAGGTCGAACTGGTGAAGCAGCAGCAGTCGGCGCACGCCCGCTTTCAACGCACCGTGGAAGCCGTCGACATGAAGGTGTTCGCCACCACCGTGGCGCCGCAATCCAGATACGCCACCGATTACGCCAAGAACCTGTCGGCGGCGAATGCCCTGTTGAAAGCCATCTCCAGCCATCCCGCCAATACCCGCCAGGCCGACACCTCGCCGGCAGACAAAGCCGATTATCTGCGCCGTCTGGTCGCCGATACGGATGCCGAACTGGCCCTGGTCCAACAGGAACAGGAGATCGTCGGCTACATGGCGAAGTTGGTGTCTTTGAACGCCATCGCCCTGTCTGAGGAAATAGCCGAAGACGCCGAAGAGGACGTCGCCGAATACGAACAGGACGCGTCACCGATCACGTCTGCCCTCAATTACTTCATCCAATAAGCCTCATACGACAAAGGAGATCCGTCATGAAAACCGTCACCCACGCTATCGCCGCCGCGGCGCTGATCGCCGTCACGGCCGGCAGCCCCAGCACTGGCCAGGCCGGCAGTGTCGAAAACATGGAACGCGAACGCGCGATCCTTCTGGAAACCTACCTGGCGCCGGACATGACGGCGGAGGATCGCCATTCCAAGGCGAACCTGTCGAGGCGCCAGCTCATGGACATGGAACGTATCGTGCTTCGCGACAAGTCCCTGGTCGGCCGCAACACGCCGGCCGTACGCCGGGTGTTCGCCAACTACGACCGGTCCTTCCTGGTCCATGCGGCGATGGAAAAAGACCTGACCATTCTGGATCACTGGCTGCAGCAGGTCGGTGTCAGCCAGGAATCGGTCATGAACGCGACCCGCAGGCGCCGTTAGGATGCGCGCCATCCTTGATCTCGCCGGACCCAGCACGCGGGCGCTCAGCTATCTGCTGGGTTTCACGGTGATCGGACTGGCGTCGGCGGTGATGATCACCCAGACCCAGCTGAGCGACATTGTCGCCTGGTCGGAAAAGATCTTCGGGACCCTGTTCCTGACGATGTTCTGCGGGCTGGTCTATGTGGCGGCACTGGCCTTGGTCAAGGTATCCGGCCGCACGCTGGCTGAGCCCGGCGTGCGCACCTGGTTCGAAGCCGGCGTGCAGTCGGCCAACGCCATCGCCACCCTGGCGCTCACCTATACCCTGTTGGGCATCAGCCTGGGGATCGGCAGCCTGGCCGAGCACGATTTGAACCCGGGAACCATTCAGGACGTCATCAAGGGCCTGACGGACAATTTCTCCATGGCCTTCATGACCACGGTCGTCGGACTGCCCACGTCGGCGGGTCTGCGCGCCGCCCTTTTGGTTGCCTATAGCCGCGCCCAGGAACGCGCTCAGCACCAACCCTTGCCGTATTACGGAGATTGATCATGCGATTTCTACTTTTCAACGCCATCGTCGGTCTGGCCCTGGTCTATCTGTTCAACGGCGGTGAATTGTCCTTGAACGGATTGCAAGGCGGGTTCCGCGAAAGCGTCGCCGCGGTTCAGGAAACCGCCGAACAGGCCGCTCGCAAGGTCAAGCGCCAGTTGCACGTTGCCGATGCGCCGAAGCCCGCTGTCGCGTCGAAACCGCAGCCAAAAGGCTACGCCAAGGACGTCATTCCGGCGCCCAAGCCGACGCCGCCGGTGCCGGTGAAGCGCAAACAGACGAACACGCCGCCACCCCCGCCGCCGGTCCCCGGCGCCAAGATGGCCGAGCCCCGATCCGGACCCAAAATCGAGCCCCTGCCGCTGCCCCGCGCGCAGATGGTTGCCGAACGTCCGGCCCATAAGATTGACGAATCAAAGGCGGTGAAGCACCCCGTTGCGGCACGCCGCGATGAAGTGCTCGGCAACGGGCCCGTCGACGGCCCGACCCAAGGCGCCGCCGGCCGGACCCATGGCAGCGGCGGCCGCGTCGCCCTCAAGGAAGGCACCAGCCTGATGTCGGCCTCCGAACGCCGCCGCCAGCTGGACGACCTGGCCGAGGAAATGGAAATGCTCTATCTGGAAAAGATCGGGGGCTGAGGCGATGACGCGCCGGCAATTGGGCTCCACACTTTCCATCACGGCGATCCTTGTGGCGATCTTGGCCATCCATACCATGGATGCCACGGAAGCCCAGCCGGAACAGCCATTGGCACCGCCGGAAGCCGCTGGCACGGTGCCGAAAACCCCAATGGCGAGTGCCGTCGCCCCCGTGACCTTGCCGCCGCCGCCGGCACTGCGCCAACCCGTGACGCCGCTTCCAAGCGCCGCGGCGCCGCATCCCGACGCCAGCGCCGGCGTCGTCAAACCGATCAAGGCCGCGCCGAAACCGGCAGCCGTGGTCAAGCCTCTGGAACCAGCGGCCAAATCCGCCCGCAAATCCGCGCGCGTCAAAAAAACTGTCCAGCCCCTGGCGCCGGCGCCGAAAACAGCCGCCGCCGCCGATCTGATCGAGCAAGCCCCCGGGGACGCCATCGAGCCGTCGCCTGAGAAAGTCGCCGCCAAGACCGCCCCG
>CAZQPC010000172.1:0-10746 GCA_964595005.1 uncultured Magnetovibrio sp. | reverse complement strand
CGCCTGGGCGCCGTCGGCGGCAACGTCGGCTTCATTGCCTTCGGGCTGTTGGTGCCGAGCTATCCGACCCTTGTGCTGCACGCTGTGCTTTTGCCGCTCAACGCCCTGCGGACCTGGCAGATGATGCGGCTGATCCGGGAAATCCGCGAGGCGTCGGAGGCCGACAACAACCTCAATGCGCTGCTCCCCTACATGAGCGAAATTCAAGTGCCCTCCGGCGGCGTCCTGTTTCGCAAGGATGAGAAACCGGACCGCATGATCGTCATCAAGACCGGCACCATTCACCTGCAGGAAGTGGACGTGGATTGTGGTCCGGGCGATGTGCTTGGTGAAATAGCCACCTTCACCCCCGACAACCGGCGCACCTGCACCGCCGTCTGCGCCACCGATTGCGACCTTTACACCTTGAATAACGACGACATGATCCAGCTCTACTATCAGAATCCGCAGTTCGGCATGTACCTGATGCGGATTGTCGTCGCCAGGCTGCTCGCCAATTGGCAGGACGCCGAAGCCCGCGCCAAGGCTGTTTGATCGCTCTACCGGCATGGCAATACGTGTGTTAGGAATGGGGCATGCAAAGGTGTCTCTCACTGATTTTTGCGGGCCTGCTGTTTGGCGCCACCGCCGCCCAGGCCGCCGAGGCCGTCGACGTGGAACTGGTCCTGGCCGCCGACGGGTCGGGGTCCATCGACGATGACGAATTGCGGCTGCAGCGCGAAGGCTACGCCAACGCGATCACCCATCCACGCTTTCTGCAGGCCATCCGCGGCGGATTTCATCAGGCCATCGCCGTCGCCTTTATGGAATGGGGCGGACCGGATTCACAACATACCATCGTTGATTGGATGAAAATCGACGGTCCGGCGGCGGCCCGGGCATTTGCCGCGAAACTGGTGGCCGCGCCGCGGGCCGCCTACAGCTATAATTCCATCTCGGAGGCCATCGCGTACTCACGGGACCTCATCAACACCAATCAATTCGACGGCCGGCGCAAGATCATCGATGTCTCCGGCGACGGACCGCAACTCAACGGCCGGCCACTGCCGGTGATCAAGGCCCTGGCTCTGGCGGAACGGATCACCATCAACGGCCTGGTGATCGCCTCGCCCGAGGGCGACACGCGTTCAGGCCCCATGGGCGAGCCTTTGGACGAGCACTACGAAAAGGACGTGATCGGCGGCCGCGGCGCCTTCGTCCTGGTCGCCCAAGGCCGCAAGGACTTCGCCCAGGCGGTGTTGAAAAAGATGATCTTGGAGATCGCTCACCGCGACTGGGGTGCGCCGTCAGTGATCACTCTCCGATAGGAACCGGTCACCGAGACCCGTGTCGTAGGCGACGCCGTCAGCGGTGAGGGTAACCGTCAGCGGATTGGCGTCGTTCGCTAGACCCTTGCGTTTCAAGGCTGTCCATACTGCCGGATTGGCGAAACCGCTGGCTTCGCGGGCCGAGACGACGAACTTGCCAACATGGACGTGATCGCCGTGCGGATGCGGTACGCTCAACAGTTCCACATCGCCGGTGGTTTCGTCCGTCCTCGACGCCTGCGGATCACGGGCCAGGACCTGGGCCAGCGCCAATGTGCGCAATTGCAGCTTATTGAGTTTCAGCGGGTTCTTCTTCGGCGGCATGGCAAAATTCTCCGTTCCGCCTATTCCGGCGGCGTTTCGTGGTAATCGCCGTCGAGCCCCAGGTATTCCTTGCCTTCGTTCCGGTAGAAAGTTTCCGCCCCGGCATCGGCCAACACTTTCAGCATCTTCGGGATGTGCAGGCCGGCGGCGTCGATCCTGGCGATCGCCCGGTCCGGACCCAGGGCATCCAGCATTTCAAAAGGACCGCGGCCCCAGGCATAGCCCCATCTCATGGCGCGGTCGATGTTGACCACGTCGTCGGCGATCTCCGGGATCAGGTCGGCGGCGTAGCAAAGCGTGCCGCCCATGATGCGCCAGGCGAAATTGCCGGCGGCGTCGTCGGTCAGCAGGACGTCGAGCCCGCTGTGGGCTTCGTCCAATTCATGCTTTTGGGACTGACGCCAGTCGCCATTCGTGAGGTCGTAGATTTCCGTCTTCCGCGATCCGTCGTCCAGTTTCTGCATGCGGTAGAACCCGGCACCGGCCTTGCGGCCGATCTGACCGCGTTCCAGCATGCCGTGAACCGGTGTCGGCAGGGCGACGAAGTCGACGCCCATGTCTCCGGCGGGCAGATTGACGGCCAGGTTCTTGCCGACCAAATCCATAACATCGAGGCCAATGAGATCGATGAGGCCGTAAAGGCCGGTCGGCGGCAGGCCTACGGGAGCCGACATGAGGGCGTCGATCTGTTCCATGGTGAGACCGTCCTTCAAGGCCTCTTGGGCATAGTGCAGGCCCGTCATCATCCAGTAGCACCCGATGCGGTTGCCGATGAAGTTGACCGTGTCCTTGGCGTGGACGACGCCCTTTCCCAGCACCCCGCCGGTGAACGCGGCCAGGGTCTCGATAACTTCCGGGTCCGTGTCGGCGCCGGGAATGAGTTCCATCAGGCGCATGACCTTGACCGGATTGAAGAAGTGCGTGACGGCGATGTCGCGGCGCAGGCTTTCGGGCATGCCGTCGGTAATATCGCGCAGCGGGATGCCCGACGTGTTGGTGGAGATTACCGACCCTTCGCGGCGCAGGGGTTCAAGCATTTCAAACAGCGCGTGCTTGGTCGGCAGGTCTTCGATGACGGCTTCACAGATCCAGTCATAGTCGGCGATTTTTGCCAGGTCTCCATCGATGGTGCCGAATGTAATGTTGTCGGCTTTCTCCGCATCGTCGACGGCCGGCGGGCGGCCATTGATGATGCGGTCCTTGGCGTTTTGGGCGGCCTCTTCGGAAACCTCCAGCAACAGCACTTTGTGACCGGTCTGGGCGCACAGCCCGGCGATGCCGCTACCCATGGTGCCGCCACCGATAACGGCGACGGATTTGATCTCGCGGGACATGGTTTGCCTCCCTTTGGCGTCGAATTTGCTGGCCTTGCGTAACCAGTGCGGACGTGATTGTAAAGAGACGCAACAGGGAGTTCGCCATGGTCACGCCCAAGTTCCTCAATTTCGATACCCTCAGCCTGCACGCAGGCCAACAGCCGGACCCGGCCACCGGCGCCCGTGCCGTGCCGATCTACCAGACCACCTCATACGTGTTCGAAGACACCGACCACGCGGCGTCGCTCTACAACCTGGAGCGCCCCGGGCATATCTATACGCGGCTGTCGAACCCGACCGTGGCCGTGTTGGAAGAGCGCGCCGCGGCGCTTGAAGGCGGCGTCGGCGCCGTCGCCACGGCCAGCGGCATGGCGGCGATCTTCCTGGCCATCGCGACGCTGATGGACAAGGGCGGGCACATTGTCGCGTCGGGGTCGCTCTACGGCGGCACCCACAACCTGTTCAGCTACACCCTGCCGCGTTTCGGTATCACCACCACTTTCGTCAATCCGCGTGAACCGCAGCAGTTCAAGGACGCCATCACCGACGACACCCGCCTGGTGTTCGGGGAAACGCTGGGCAATCCGGGTATCGAGGTGATGGACATCCCGGTGATCGCCGAGGTCGCCCACGAGGCCGGTCTGCCCCTGATGATCGACAGCACCTTCACCACCGCCTACCTGATGAAACCCATCGACCACGGCGCCGACATCATCATGCATTCGCTGACCAAATACATGGGCGGCCATGGGGTGGCCATTGGCGGTGTCTTTATTGATTCAGGGCGCTTCGATTGGGAGGCGTCGGGCAAGTTTCCAACCCTGACCGAGCCCTATGACGGCTATCACGGCCTTGATTTCGCCGATGAGTTCGGCACCCAAGCCCTGGTCATGCGGGCCCGGGCCGAGGGCATGAAGGACTTCGGCGCCTGCATGAGCCCGCAGAACGCGTTCTATATTCTGCAAGGACTGGAGACCCTGCCCCTGCGCATGGATAAGCATGTCGCCAATGCCCAGAAGGTGGCGGAATTCCTGGACGGCAACGAGGCCGTGGAATGGGTCAACTATCCGGGTCTCGCGTCGCACCCCGACCATGATTTGGCCAAGCGCCTGATCCCCAAGGGACCGGGCGCCATGTTGAGCTTCGGCCTGAAGGGGGGCCGGGAAGCCGGGCGTAAGTTTATTGAGTCCGTCAAGCTGGCATCACATCTGGCCAATGTCGGCGATGCGAAAACCTTGGTCATTCATCCGGCCTCGACAACGCACCAGCAGATGAACGCCGAGGCGCTCACCGCCGCCGGCATCGGCGAAGGCATGGTGCGCCTGTCGGTGGGGATCGAGGATCCGAACGATATCACCGCCGATCTGAAACAGGCGCTGCGCGCCTCGCAGAAGGGGTGAGGTTATGTCGATCAACTTCACCGTCGACGGAAAGACGGCGCATGCCGCCAACGGAAGCCGCGAGAACAATCCGGACGACCCCGCCGTCATCCTGATCCACGGCGCCGGGCTGGACCGGACGATCTGGCAGATGCAGACCCGCAACATCGCCTTCCAGGGGCGCCGCGTTTATGCCATCGACCTGCCGGGGCATGGCTATTCGGAAGGTCCGGTGTTGGAGACGGTGTCGGACATGGCCGATTGGGTGGTGCGTTTCATGGATGCGGCCGGGGTCGATCAGGCCACCGTCATGGGCCATTCCATGGGTTCGCTGATTGCCCTTGAACTGGGGTCGCGTTATCCCGGTCGGACCGAACGTCTGATCGTCACCGGTATTGCCGAGGCCATGCCCGTGCATCCGGACCTGCTGGCCGCCGCCGAAGCCAATGAGCCATTGGGACCGGAACTGATTGTCTTCTGGGGCTTGGGCGAAAAGGCCCAGACCGGCGGCCATCCCCTGCCGGGGCTCTGGGTCCACGGCGCCAGCGAGGTGTTGCTGAAGAACGCCAAGGCCGGCGTGCTGGCCAATGATCTGAAGGCTTGTGACGGTTATGGTGATGTCAAGGAAACCGCGGCAAAAATCACCTGCCCGACCTTCTTCGTGCTCGGCCGCGATGACAAGATGTCACCGGCGAAAAGCGGTCAGGCCCTCGCCGATGTCATCGACGGCGCGGAGGTCAATATTCTTGAGCGCTGCGGTCACATGATGATGATTGAACGGCCGAATGAGATGTATCACGCGTTGAGGCCGTTGATTTTCTAGCGCTTTGCCGTCATTCCCGCGAAAGCGGGAATCCAGTGATGCGGACCTCGGAATTTACCGCCCTGGACCCCCGCTTTCGCGGGGGTGACGGGTTCAAAGGGCGTTAAAGGCTTAGCGTAATTCGCCCGCCTTCCTCCACCGCGCGGGAACAACAGAGCGTCATCTTCTCGTCTTGCTGCGCCTTCGACAGCACATAATCCCGATGCTCCACGTCGCCGCTTGAATACCCACAGGTACACACGCCACACAGACCGTCAGAACACTTCACATCGATGCTGATCCCGTGATCGGCCAAGACCTCGGTGATCGTCCGGTCCTCGGGAACGGCGATGACTTGTCCCGATGACCCCAGCTCGATCTCGAAGTCCTTGTTCTCCCATGCATCACCCTCCGGCACGGAGAAGAATTCGCGGTGCATGGCGTCCTCCGGCCAGCCGAACCCGGCGGCGGTTTCGAACACGGCGTCCATGAACGCGGTGGGGCCGCAGGTGTAGACGTGATCGCCCGGTTGGTAGTCATTCAGCACGGTGGATATATCCAGCCGGTCTTCGTCACTGAAATGAAAGTGCACGTGTTCGCGCCAGGGCACCGCTTCCAGTTCCGGGATAAACGCCGCCTGGGCCCTCGTCCGGGCCTTGTAGTACAGCGTGAAGGGCCGGCCCGCGCGGGCCAATTCATGGCCCATGGCGATCAGAGGCGTGACGCCGATGCCGCCGGCCATGAGGATGTGCCGGCCGGGCCCGTCCTGGACAGGGAAATGATTGCGCGGTTGGGAAACGACGACTGGTGATCCTTCTTCCGCCAGTTGGTGAATTTTGATCGATCCGCCGCGCCCCTCGTCCTCGCGCAAGACACCCAGCAGGTATATGGACCGATCTTCCGGGTCGCCGGCCAGGGAGAATTGCCGCACGTATTGCGGCGTCGTCATGATATCCACGTGTGCGCCGGCGGTGAATTCGGGCAACGGTGAGCCGTCGCGATTGACGATTTCGAAAACGTCGATCTTGCCATCGGCGGAGCTTTGCCAGCGCTTGCTGATCTTGGCGACGAACACGGGCGGCGCCTCGTCCATGGGTTTCGGCTGGGCGACCAACCCGTCAATCTCACCTGCATTGAGCTTTTCAAGATACTGCTGCGGCGTCAGCGCGTCGCCGTACGCCTGGATCGCGGCTTCCCTGTCCAAGGGGTAGGGCATGGGCAGGGGCGGCGGCACCAGGTTTACGGGATACATGGCCAACGTCTGGTCGTCGGGCGTGACCTTGATGTGGGTGTTGAGATCGCGGGCGTTGGTTGCCGACGCCGGGCCGATCTTGCCGGTCTCGGCATTCAAGGCCACGTCCCACCACCATTTCTTGGTTTTGTTGATGGTGCCGCGATTCATTTTGTCATCCATGACGGCCAGCAACCGCGCCGCCCAAGGCGCATGGGTCGCCGCCCATTGGAACGGTTTCTCGGCGATCAAGCCTTCCAGATTCCACGGGCACGTCTTCATGCACCGCCCGCACATGGCGCCGCCCATGTTGGACACCCGGTACTGCGTGCATTTGGCCGTGTCCGCCTTCCAGATCTCATAGCCGTTGAACATCACCTTGGCGCCGGACGTGATGGCGCCCGACGGGCATTCGCGGGCGCATTTGTTGCACGAGTTGCAAAAATTCTGCAGGCCGAAGTCGATGGGCTTGTCGGCCTCCATGGGGAAATCGGTGGTCAGAATGCCGGTCTTCAAGCGCGGGCCCAGGAAGGGGTTCAGGATGGTTTCGCCGATGCGGCTGACTTCGCCGAGGCCGGCGATCAGCACCAGCGGTGTTTGGATGACGTCACTGTCGGCGGCCGAGTGGGCGGTTGCGTCGAAACCGATATTGCGAAGGTGTTGTCCGATGACCCCGCAGACCAGGGCGGCGCGCATGTAGGTGCGCATGGACTGGGCCGCGGAAATCCAATCGTCGCCGCTGGCCCCGTCCATGGTCTCGAAGCCCTGGTCGATCATCACCGAGACGGCATTGGCGTGGGCGACCTCCATTTCAGAACCGTCCTGGCGGTGCGAATACCAGACCCAGGGCGGCGCCTCGGAGACGCCGGCCAGATCGGCGCCGATGAAATGCATGGCGGCCTTCATCATGGCGTTGTTTTTTACGGGATCGTCATAGCCGGCGGCCCGGGTCGGTGCCGCGTCACCACGTTGCAACAGGGAATAGACGTTGAGCGCCAGACGCAGCGCGTGGGCCAGGGGCGCCTTGGCGACGGAGTAACCGTCCTTGGAGGCCTCAAGCGACGGCTTGCCCAGATCGCCGAAAGCGCCCCGCAGGAACATCTCGCTGGATTTCGGCACCCGCGGAATGCGTTCTTCGTCAATGAAGGTTGTCGTCTTGTCGACCCGCTTCAAGGTTTCCGTGGGATAGCGGCTGTGCTGATAGGGCCGGCCCGTCATATCGACGATGCTGCGCGGTGTTTTCGGCGCCGCCAGTCCCAACCACCATGCCGGTCCATGAGACCGCCATTTGTCACCAAGGGATTGCCGGCGCAGGGGTTGGTCCGCCGCCAAATCCATGGATGTTGTCACCACGGCCACTTCGAACCGGTCGCCGATGTAGGGCGACGTAATGGCGCCACCGCCGGGCAGCGCGACGCCGGCTGAGACGGCCAATTTGTGCAGGTTGACGTCACTGGTGGTGGCCGTGTGGGCGCGCGCTTCAAACCCGAGAATGCGCAGATAGCTGGCCAGCGCCACCGCCGTCTCGGCGGCCCTGACGGCGGCGCGCCAGGGCTGCAGGTCGATAATCCAGTCGCTGCCCGGCTCGTTCGGGTCGGGGTCGCGGGGATAGTCGTTGACGATGACGATGGCGTTCCGATGGTTGTCGATGGCGGCATCGGCCAGATCCATGGCCTGTTCCATCTGTTTGATCACCGTGTGCGGATTAAATCTCAAACGCAGCTTCTCTTTCGAGGCCTGAAAGGCCAGGCCATCGAGATTCGGATGTTGGTGGCGTGCATCCAGGAAATGCGTTGGCAATATCGGCGTAATCCCGACGATGGCCGCGTCCAGAAAATAACCGGCCGCCTTGAAATGATTGGTCCGCTCCACGGGGTCAGCCGGAATGTCCGCCTCGTGGGGTTTTACCGGCCCCTCGCGGACCGCATCCAACGCGCACATGAAATCGCTGATGGAACTGCCGAAATGCCGCTTCGGAAAGGCGGCCGTCAACAGCCCGGTCGAGGACACCTGATCCGAAGTATCGGTGGAGGTTCGGCCCAGGCGTTCCATGGGAATCTGACCCATGTGCACGGGCCGGGACTTGTGTGAAAAGAGACGCATGTTCTGATCCTTCCTGGGCCGGCGCTCAAATAGCGCGCAGGGCTTCCGTGAATTCGTCCTCGCCGATGTCATCGACGAACAATCGGGCGTAGTTGAGCGGCGCGTGGGCGTGTTCGCGCATCAACATGTCGGCGCGCGTGATTTCCCCCGCCTTGATGGCGTCCCAGACCAGCACATGATGAGAGTGGCCGACCGTCATGCGGACGCGCTCTTGCTTGAGACGGTCCTTGTTCAGCGCAAATGTGCCGGGGCGGATGGCCGGGATATGGCGCACCCGGTCATAGGCGCGGGCCAGCAAATCGTTGCCGCAGCGGTTCACGATGGTGTCGTGGAAGGCGATGTTGGCATCCTGGTAAAGCCCGACCTCGGCCTCGGTCAGGACGTCTTGGGAGACCGCCTGCTCCGTTAACGCGATGGCGTTTGCGATGATCACGCAGGTCTCATCGTCGGGTCCGAATTCCGCCATGCATCCCGCGGCCAGCCCCTCAAGGGCGCCGCGGACCTGGATGGCCTTCTTGACGTCTTCGAATTTGATCTCGCGGACCGTGTAGCCGCGGCCGTCACGTTTTTCGATCAGGCCTTCGTTTTCAAGCTTGCTCAAGGCCACCCGCACGGGCGTCCGCGACACCCCGATCAACGCCGACGCGCTGGCTTCGGAAACTTTCTCACCGGCGGCGATGGTGCCGTCAATGATCATCCGGCGCAGCGCCGACAAGGCCCGGGCTTCCGTGGCCGAGAGGCCCTTGTGGGACGGATCATCCGCCCCGAGGTTTTCTCGAAGCGGTGTGATCGTCGAGGGATGCGGCATCATGTGGCCAGTCTCCTTCCTCAAAGGAACAAGGTCATTATTCACATAATGTATCCATTAAATAGTTATTTATACGATAAACTATGTCACACAGCATAAAATGAATACGTTATTGTTCAATCGCCTGAGACTTGACGGCGATATTCCGCGAATGGATGATGAAGGCCTGATGGCAATCGATATCCACGTAAAACCGAGCGGCGCGGCCCTGGCCGCCGACATCGAAGGCGTTGACCTCTCTCGGCCCTTGTCGGCCGCGGCGCTGGCCGTCATCACCGATGCCTGGCGTGAGCATTTGGTCTTGCGCCTGCGCGCTCAGGACTTGAGCGACGAAGACCTTCTGGCCTTCAGCCGCCGCTTCGGCCCCCTGGACAAGGCGCCGATCAATCCCTACGGAGCCATCTGGGTGCCGGAAAACCCGGAGATGAACGTGATCTCCAATGTCCGGGTCGATGGCCAGCGGATCGGCGGCCTGGGTGACGGTGAGGCTTTCTGGCACGCCGACATGACCTATACCGACGATCCGCCCCGGGCCTGCATGCTGTTCGCGCTTGAGGTGCCGGACGCGGGCGGCGACACGGGGTTCGCCAGCATGATCGCCGCCTATGCGGCCTTGCCCCGGGCCATGCAGCGGCGCTTGGACGGCCTGCAGTGCAAACACGACGCCAGCCGCAATTCCACCGGTCAGCTGCGCAAGGACTTCGACGAAACCTATGCGGACGTGCGTGCCGTGCCCGGCGCCGTCCATCCTTTGGTCCGGGTGCATCCCGACACGGGCGCCAAGGCGCTCTATCCCGGGCGCCGCAACAACGCCTATGTCATGGGGCTTGCCATCGATGAGAGCGAGGCGCTGTTGGATGAGATTTGGGGCCATGTGGCGAAACCAGAATTCAACTGGCACCAGCAATGGCGGGTCGGCGATCTGATCATGTGGGACAACCGTTTCGTCCTGCACCGGCGCGACGCTTTTGATCCGAACGCCCGGCGTCACATGCGGCGCACCCAGATCGGCGATGTGCAGCCGGTGCTGGGGCCGGGTGATCGCATCGACGCGGCCTGATGGTGAAGACCTTCGGGCTCTCACTTCTCTGTATGTTGACCTCATGGAGCGCGATCGCGGCGGACGGCACCACCGTTCTGCGCGCCGGCCTGTCGGCGGCCTGCACGGGCGACCCCTCGGCGATCGAGACCGTCTCCGCAACGCTTCCAATGAGCCGCGTTTTGGAGGCCCGGGTCACGGATTTCAGGGGCCAGCCCGGGCGGTCCCGGCATACATTGCTGCTGTCCGACGGCAGCGAACTGCGCCTGAACCGGATTTTTCCGCTGGGACGGCTGCGCCGGGTCAGTCTTGAGTTTCACGGGCAGCGTGCCGACCGAACCGTGCGCCCGGAACTGGCCGTTGCGGCGGACGCCAACTGCGCGGTCATTGAAGGCCGGCGCCTGATCTATGACGGTGACGGCCGCGCCGAGCGGCAA
>CAZQPC010000171.1:0-10769 GCA_964595005.1 uncultured Magnetovibrio sp. | reverse complement strand
CATCGGTGACTGGAGTTCAGACGTGTGCTCTTCCGATCTCTGGGAACCCGCCGGTTCACCGGTGTCGCCCAGGTTTTCGGCGACACCGGTGAACCGGCGGGTTCCCAGGCTTTCACAGCGGACCTGTTCAATGGCTTCGTAGACGGCTCGGGCTTCGGGCCCCGACGGCATGCGCTTGCGGTGTATTTCCTGGTCGTGGTAGCGCAGCCTTAAGGCCAAGGCATCAGCGACACCGCGAAGCTTGGTTAACGCGGCCGCGTCAATATTGCCGACGGGCGTCGGCAGGACGGCTTGTTCCTTTGTCGCGCTGGCTTGCCCCGGCGCAAACGTTACGTCGAGTTCGGGTTCCGATGCGATCGCCTTCAAGGACGCCGCCGTGACCCGCTTTATCAGCTCATTGGTTTCTTCCTTGCGTAACATGAACGCCTCTCCGCGGCCTCAGCCGCCACCGCGCCGGTTACTGCAGGACCGCCGTGGCCGCCGATTCGGGCAAGTCCTGGCCAATACAACGTTGATAGTATTCCGCAACCACCGGACGTTCGATCTCATCGCACTTGTTGAGGAACGTCAGGCGGAAGGCGACGCCCACATCGCCAAATATCTGGGCGTTCTCGGCCCAGGTAATGACCGTCCTGGGTGACATGACCGTGGAAATGTCGCCGTTCATGAACCCGACACGGGTCAAATCCGCGACGTCGACCATGGCGCTTAGCGTTTCGCGTCCTTCCTGGGTGTCGTAGGCCGGCGCCTTCGCCAATACGATATCCAGTTCCGCATCATGGGGCAGATAGTTCAGGGTGCAGACGATATTCCAGCGGTCCATCTGACCTTGGTTGATCTGCTGAGTGCCGTGGTAAAGGCCGGTGGTGTCGCCCAGGCCGACCGTATTGGTGGTTGAGAACAAGCGAAAATAGGGGTTCGGGCGCATCACCCGGTTTTGATCCAGAAGTGTCAGCTTGCCATCGACTTCCAATATCCGCTGAATGACAAACATCACGTCGGGACGCCCGGCATCGTATTCGTCAAACACCAGCGCCGTCGGGTTCTGCAGGGCCCAGGGCAGAATCCCTTCGCGAAACTCCGTCACCTGCTGACCGTCGCGAAGCACGATGGCATCTTTGCCGATAAGGTCGATACGGCTGATGTGGCTATCCAGATTGATCCGGATGCACGGCCAGTTGAGGCGCGCCGCAACCTGTTCGATGTGGGTTGATTTGCCGGTGCCGTGATAGCCCTGGATCATGACCCGCCGGTTGTGAGCGAAACCGGCCAAAATGGCCAGCGTGGTATCGTGGTCGAAGCGGTAGGCATCATCGATTTCCGGCACGTGTTCGCTGGCATCACTGAAGGCCGGGACCTCCATGTCGCTTTCGATGCCGAATATCTGGCGCACGGAGACGCTGAGATCCGGCTCCAGTTTGTTCAGGGCTTCGGTCGTGTCGATGGCGGCGGTCATGGCAAATCTTCCGTGCTCTGGAGGTGGGTCGTGGGTAGGGCCTCATTTTGGACCCGTCGGTGTAGGGGGAATGTCCGGTGCAGTCAAGGCGGAGCCGTTTCGTGTCAGGCCTCCAAGAACTCCATGATCACGGTATAGGCTTGATTGATTTCCTTGATCCGGTCGTCGGATACGCCCTTGGCATGTTTCGCGTCACCCTGGGCATCCGGGTGATAGCGTTTCACCAATTCCTTATAGCGGGCCTTGACCGCCGCGGTATCAACCGGGATTTGCAATCCAAGAATGGCCAAGGCACGGCGAATGGCCGCGCCCAGCTCCGTCGGCGGGGCCTCGCCGGGCGGCCGCTGTCCGTCGCCCTCGGCCGCTTCAAAGGCATCAAAGGGGTCCTTGAAGTGCCCGCGCATGAAAGCCCGCACAGCCGGTCCGGTGCCAATGGGCCACGACGGGCGATTCCACACGGTGTCGTGGCGCACGATGGCTTCAACCTCGTCGTCGGACAGATTGGCGAAGAAATTCCATGCCTTGTTGTATTGGGCGGCGTGTTGCTTGCAGAACCATCGGAATTCGTCCGGCTCATCGCGCGAACGCGGTGCCCGGTGGGGGCCGTCGCAATGACAGCCCGGCCAATCGCAGTCGTTGATTTCCAACTCCGATGTCGGACCATATCGGTCGAGCACTGGTGTGTTAAGTTTCACGCCCATACAATAACTATGAGCCCTTCGTGTTTTTGAGACAAGACTTTGGGACGACAATTGAGCAGTAATTAATACTCGCCCAAAAAGTTAGCGCTAAGGGCAGAATTTAGCGTTTTTGGCTTATATCTCTCCCCCGAGGTATAGTAATTTGCGACAATCGAATGAAGATCGGTGGTTGGCCGGTATCTGCTAAAAGTCAGGTCGTTGTTCTTGTTGGGGGATTTAAGGGCAACTCGCGACCGTCAGGCTGGATTTCAGGGTCGCATCGGTCGATGCAAAGAATTTCGAATTGGGGGAGTCTCCGGGGCATGAAAAGTCGACTTATGAGCCGCAATATCGTTGTCAACGGTCACCGCACCAGCATGCGATTGGAAGAGGCCGGATGGGAAGCCATCGACGACATCTGCCGGCACGAGAACATCAGTCTGAACGATCTCTGTACGGCAATCGATCAGCGGCGCTCAAACTCCAGCCGAACGGCCGCGGTGCGGGCCTTCATCATCACTTATTTCAGGCAACTGGTCGCGGAAAGCGGCATCTTGCCGGGCGGCCACGTCGGCAAATTAATTCCGGAACTTTCGGCCGCCGGTTGAGGTCCGGCTATCCGGCCTGCTTTTCCGGTGCCGGCGCGCCGGTGAAGTGTGCCGGCCAGATTCTTTCGACGATGGGGCCATCCGTGGCGTAGGCGTGGCAGGTGCCCAGAATGGCCGGTTTGTCGCCCGGCGGTTGTTGGCTTTTCTTGTTTCGCCATGGAATGATTGATTGATAGGCGGTCAGTGCCACCGGTCCCATGATCATATCGCGGACGTGGGTGCAGCCCTTTGTCCGGCCCATGACTTTTTTAACCCCGGCGCGCCATCCCGGACCGATTTTCAAGCCGGCCAACTCCGGGACATGGGTATTGGCGTCTCCACAAATGATGTAGGGCGAGGCTGCCGTGAACGCCTCGGCTTCACGGACCACAAGGTCTTGATCGACGGTCAACCGGACGGTCATGTTATGGATCGGTTCGCCGGCGGCGACGCCGCCGCGGTCGATGTTGTCAAAGGAATAGGTTTTGCTATCCGTGAGAGTCCCTTCGATATCCCACAATCCATCATCCCGGAGATAGCCTCGGCATTCGATGTTTCTTGTATGAATATGCTGTCGGGGCGCTGGTCGGGAGAGGGACATCTGTTGGTTCCTGACTGAATGACTGCGGGTGGCGTGTTGGCGCCTGCATGCCCCGGCACCCAGCACATGTCAATCATGGGGGTTTCAAAATTACCGGTTTTCATTTTACCTAACAAATGTTAGTTAGGCATCAGTTTAATGGATATCTTGAGGTGAAATCGATGCCCACCGTGGCTCAACAAGCCGTCCAGCATGCACCGGTCCGCGACAACAAGCGGCCGCAACTTCTTGATTCGGCGGCCCGCAATTTTTGCGAACACGGATACAATGCGGCCTCCATGCGTGACATCGCCGCCGCGGCCGGCATGAAAGCCGGCTCCATGTATTATTACTTTGCCTCCAAGGAAGACCTTCTGGTGGCTGTCCATGAAGAGGGCATTGACCGGATTACCGACGCGGTTACCCAGGCCATCACCGGCGTCGACGGATCATGGCGGCGATTGCAGGCCGCCATGGGCGCGCATTTGCAGGCGCTGTTGGGCGGCGGAGATTACGCCCGGGTCGTCATCAAGACATTACCGAATGAGGGCACCGCGGCACGCCGCCGATTGATCACGCTGCGTGATGACTACGAAGCGATATTCGTCCGGCTGATCGATGATCTGCCCGTCTCGGAAGGCCTGTCGCGGCGCCATATGCGGTTGTTGGTGCTGGGCGCCATGAACTGGTCGCAAAGCTGGTATCGGCCGGATGGCGACGATCCGGGGGCCATTGCCGAGGCATTCGTCCAAATTATCCGACGGGGAGACAGTCCATGAGCGGCATGGAAGCGAACGAACCGGCCGCCGCGGCGGCGCCGGACCTGCGCCAGGTATTGGGCCGTCCGGCCCGCGTCATGGTGACGAAAATAGGCCTCGACGGTCACGACAGGGGGTCACGGCTGGTCGCCGGGTTCCTGCGCGATGCCGGCATGGAGGTGATCTATACGGCGCCCTGGCAAGCCATCGAAACCGTGGTCCGCCAGGCCTTGGAGGAGGATGTCGACGTGATTGGTATCAGTTCCCTGGCGACGGATCATTTGCTGGTGCCGAAACTGATGGAAGCCGTGTGCGCAGCGGAGATGGATGACGTTGCGGTGGTGGTTGGCGGTATCGTCCCCGACGATGAGGTTGCGGTGCTTCGCGATGCCGGCGTTGCGGAGGTTTTCCATCCCGGCTCGTCGCGCCGTGAAATCGTTGCCAAGATCGCCGCCCTGATCGTGCAGAACCGTGGCGCCTGAGGAGAACCGGAGATGAGTGAAAACAAGTCAAATGCGGAACGCCAAGCCGCCGAGGCCCGCTGGCGGCAATCATACGACGCCCAACTTCCCGGCGACACGAACCGAAAAAACCGATCCGGCATCGACGTCAAACCGATCTATTCCCCCGATGACTGGGATGGCGACACTTATATGGAAGATCTGGGTTTTCCAGGCGAAGCGCCCTGGACCCGAGGTATCTATCCGACCATGCACCGGGGCCGGGCCTGGTCGCAGCGCCAGCTGATCGGATTGGCGACGCCCGAACAATATAACGAACGCATGCGCAAGATTATCGCCGCCGGCGCCACGGCGCTCAGCGTCATCCCGTGCAATTCCGTTTATCGCGGTTACGACATGGATCAGGTCGATCCCGTGCTGTTGGGCACTTGCGGCACGACCATCAACACGGTGGATGACATGGATACCTGCCTTGACGGCGTGCCCATTGAAAAGACCTCTATAGCTCTGAACGATCCATCGCCGTTCACCCTGTTGGCCTTCTTGTTGGCGACGGCGAAGCGGCGCAACATTTCGTGGGATCAGGTGAGCGGCACGTCGAACCAGAGCGACTTCATCTCGCATTTTGTCGCCAACCACATGTTCTACCGTCTGGAACTGCACGGCGCGCGCCGCGTGTTTGTCGATCATGTCGCCTTTGCCAATGATCACGTGCCGCGCTGGAATCCGGTTTCCGTTGTCGGCCAGCATATGCAGCAGGCCGGTGCGACACCGGCGGAGGCCATGGCCTTTACCTTGTCGACGGCCATTCAGTTCGCTGATGACTGTGTGGCCCGCGGCATGGACCCGGACAAGTTCCTGCCGCGTTTCACCTTCTTCTTCGATATCTCCATCAGCTTTTTCGAGGAGGTGGCGAAGATGCGGGCCGGGCGGCGTATTTGGGCACGCATCGTCAAGGACCGCCTGGGCGCCAAGAACGAACAGGCCCAGCGTTTCAAGTTCCACGCCCAGACGTCGGGCCTGGACCTGACCCGCCAGCAACCGTTGAACAATATTGCCCGGGTCACGGCGCAGGCCATTGCCGGCATTTTCGGCGGACTTCAATCCATGCACACGGATTCCCATGACGAGGTGTTCTCGACGCCGACGGAAGCGGCGGCGAAAATTGCCGTGGCGACCCAGAATATCCTGCGCGAGGAAGCGCATCTATCAGAGGTCATCGATCCCCTGGCCGGGTCCTACTATGTGGAGACCATGACCAATGAGATGGAGCAGAAAATACTGGCCGTCATGGACCGGGTTGCCGACGCCGGCGGCATGTTCGAGGCCGTGCGCCAAGGCATTGTCCAGCAAATGATCGGCGAATCCGCGGCCGCGTTCCAAGATCAGGTGGACGGTGGTGAACAGACCGTCGTCGGCGTTAACCGCTACATTGAAGAAGAGGCCGCGCCGGTTACCTCCCTCGAGCGTCCAGCCCCGGAACTAATCAATCGGCATCTGGAGAAGTTGAAGAAATTCAAGGCCGATCGCTCACAAAATGCGGTCGCGACGGCCCTGGATGAGCTGTCCCGGGCGGCCGAGGACGACACCATCAACATCTTTGGAAAGATTGTCGACGCTGTGGAGGCGGGGGCCACCAATGGCGAGGTCTGCGGGCGCTTGCGCAAGGACCTTGGTTTCGGACAGCCGCTTGTCGCCGCATGATAACCGTCCAAGACCGCGCCGGCCGTCTGCACGAAAGCGATCCCTTCGTGCAATCCTTGGGGATCGAACTGGTATCCGCCGGGGAAAAGCGCGTGGTCCTGGAAATGACGGTTGCCGACATCCACGTGAACTTCCTTGGCGGCGCCCACGGTGGGGTATTGTTTTCTCTGGCCGACACGGCGTTCGGATTGGCTGCCAATGCCGGTGGGACCATGTGCATGGGGATCGATACGCATATGGCCTACATTCAAGGTTGCCGCGCCGGCGACCGCCTGCGGGCCGAAGCCGAGGAAATTTCGCGATCACGCAAGACCGCCGTTTATCGGGTTGAGCTAACACGCGATGCCGAGACGGTGGCGACCTTTACCGGCACCGTCTACGTTACCGACCGGGCGATTGACTTGGAGACTTAGGCGCCGTAGCGATCGCCGAAGACGAAAGCTTCCGTTTCCTTGATGTCTTGTTCCAAGGACTCTTTGACGGATGAGTACAGATCACGAATCGAGACGATGCTGACGCAAGTGCCGTCTTCGGCCACGGGCAGGTGCCGATAGCCGCGGGTCTGCATGAGTTCCAGCGCATCCCAAGCCGAATCTTCGGGCGCCAGCGTGTCAGGATTGGTGGTCATGATATCCGCCACCTTGGTGGTTTTTCCGTCCAGGCCGGCGGCCAGGACTTTCTGGGTAAGGTCGCGTTCCGTCATGATGCCGATAAGCTTGTCATCGTCATCAACGACGATGAGCGCCGCAATATTCTTCTCGGCCATCAGTTTCGCGCTGGTGAAAATCGTGTCATCCACCTTTACCCTGGCGATATTCATGCGCTCGACGATGTCCGGTATAATCTTTCTCTGCATATCCCCGAAGCCTCCGAGTTTAGGTGCGATCCGTATCCCCAATGATTTTAGGGCAGGCATGGGGGGGGCAGGCAAGGGGAAATCCCCGTTTGCCCCACCGGGCCCACGTATTAAACGGGCGGCGTGATGCGCACCCGGGTTATCTGATGGCGCTGACGTTCCAGAATATCGAAGCGGAATCCGTGGAAAATGAAGGACTGGCCGACGTCCGGAATGCGCCGCGCCTCATGCAGGACAAGCCCGGCAATGGTCGCCGCTTCCTCGTCGGGAAGACCCCATTCATGTTCGCGGTTCAGGTCGCGGATCGTGACTTTGCCTTCAACCACGTAGCTGCCGTCATCGGCGTGATCGACGCCGCTGGCGGCGACGTCGTGTTCGTCGTCGATATCGCCGACGATCTCTTCAAGAATATCTTCCAATGTGACAACACCTTGAAAACTGCCGTATTCGTCGACCACCAGGGCGAAGTGTTCACGCCGGGCCCGGAACGCTTCCAACTGATCCAACAGCAGCGTTTGTTCGGGGATGAACCAGGGGTCGGCGCCTTCATCGAGGATATCCATGCCGGCCGGATCGCCGCTGCGGGCCCAGAGATGGCGCAGCAACACCTTGGTATGAACAACACCGATGATCTCATCGGGGTCTTCGCGCCACATGGGAATCCGGGTAAAGGGACTGTCGACGACCTGTTGAATGAGCTCGGTGACCGGCAAATCCGCGTCCAAGGCCAGGACATCATTGCGATGTGTCATGATTTCCGAAACCTGGACGTCGTCGAGATCAAGGACGCTGCGCAGCATGGCGCGTTCATGTTTGACCGCCGTCTCCGTGCCGTCGTGCAGCGCAATGGCGCCCAGCTGTTCGGCTTCCGTGGAGCCGCCATGGTCGCTTTCCGATTTGACGCCGAACAGGCTCAAGGTGGCCTGGACAAGCAGATTGATGGTCTTGGTGAACGGTGCCAGCACGGCGACCACCACATTGACAACCGGCGCGATCATCGGTGCGGTGCGGTCGGCGGTACGCAGGGCATACGTTTTCGGTAGGATTTCCGAGAAAATCAGGACCAGCAACGTCATGGCAACCGTCGCATAGGCAATGCCGGCGGCGCCGAATACGGAGATCAACATACCCGTCGCCAAGGCCGACGCCAGGATGTTGACCAGGTTGTTGCCCAGCAGAATGGCACCGATCAGGCGTTCGGGGTCGTCGCGCAATCGGTTGACCAGTCCGGCCTTGCGGTCGCCATTGTGTTCCAGTTGATGCATCAGCGGCCGCGACGCCGCCGTCAGGGCCGTTTCCGAACCGGAAAAAAAAGCCGAAAGGACAAGCAGCAAAGCGATGGCTGCCAGGATTGCCAGCATGGGTCAGCTCCCGTATTTGAACCGGCCGGTGCGGCCGATATTGGCGTCCGTCATTTTGGAAGTATATCGGATAACAGGTCGTTCAGGGTATCCATCGCGACGTCGCGTGAAATGAAGGATTTGCCAATGCCGCGGGCCAGAATGAATGTCATCCGCCCGTCTTCGGTTTTCTTGTCCCTGGCCATGTGGCCGTGGATCACGTCGGCCGTCCAGCCGGGCCCGGCAATACCGTCCAGGCCGGTGGGCAATCCCACGGCCGTCATGTGGGCCCGCACCCGCTCAACGTCCTGGCCGGTGCACAACTCCAGGCGCCGCGAAAGCTCGAAGGCGCAGAGGCTGCCGATGGCGACGGCTTCGCCGTGCAACAGTTGATCGCCGAACCCGGCTTCCGCCTCGATCGCGTGGCCGAAGGTGTGGCCCAGGTTCAGCAAGGCGCGATCACCGGTCTCGCGTTCGTCGTTGGCAACGATCGCCGCCTTGGCGCGGCACGACACTTCGACGGCGCGGCGCCGGGCCGCCGGATCGCCGTCGATGACCGCCTGGCCATTGACCTCGCACCATTCGAAGAATTCCGGGTCATTGATCAGGCCGTATTTGACGACCTCGGCATAGCCCGCCAATAGCTGGCGCCGGTGCAGGGTATCCAAAGCCCCCGTATCGGCCAGCACCAGCAACGGCTGGTGGAAGGCACCAACAAGATTTTTGCCGTGCCGCGTGTCGATGCCGGTCTTGCCGCCGACGGAACTGTCGACCTGGGCCAACAAGGTTGTTGGTATCTGGATAAAGGGGATGCCGCGCAATGTGATCGCCGCGACGAACCCGGTCAAATCGCCGATCACTCCGCCGCCAAGCGCGATCAATGTCGACTTGCGATCGACACCTTGATCCAGCAGCCAATGGGTCAATTCCTCGACCTGCGCCATGCTTTTGGTTTGCTCCCCCGGCGCAAGCACCTTGACCGCGAAGCGGATCGCGTTGTCGTCCAGGGAGGTGGTCAATTTCTCCAGCCAGTGGTCGGCCACATTGGTGTCGGTGATCACGAAAACCCGGGGTGTGGGCAGCAGGTCGCGAACCTTCGCCCCGGCGGCTGCGATCAGCCCCGTACCGATTTCGATATTGTAAGCGCGGGTTCCAAGATCCACGTTAAGCCGCGTCGTCAAGGTGCCGCTGGTCATGTTTCGGAGGCTCCATCATCGACCGTCGCATAATCGTCGAGGGCATTCATAATGACTTCCAGGGTGTCGTTCACGCTTTCATTGCCCGTTTCGACAACCATATCGGCCTCGGCGTAGATCGGATAACGCTCGGCCATGAGCTCGCCCAGGATGCGCGCCGGATCGCCCTGGTTCAGCAAAGGCCTGCCGGTACGCCGCGCGGTCCTTTGGACCAGCACGTCCAATTCCGCCTTCAGCCAGATCGATAGACCGTGTGCCGCAATGGCTGCGCGCACCTGCGGATTGACAAAGGCACCGCCACCGGTGGCCAGGACCGAGGGGCCTTCATCCAACAGGCGGTTGATCACCCGTTCCTCGACATCGCGAAATGCCGGTTCTCCATAAATCTCGAAAATATCGGGTATGGAGCACCCGGCGGCGTTGACAATTTCGTCATCGGCGTCGACAAACGGCAGCGTCAGGCGTTCGGCCAGCTTTCGGCCGATACTGGTTTTTCCAGCGCCCATAAGTCCGATTAAAACGATTACGCCCTTGCCGTTCGTCATTGGGAAATTCCTGGCCGCGGGCGC
This sequence comes from uncultured Magnetovibrio sp., assembly GCA_964595005.1. GTDB lineage: Bacteria > Pseudomonadota > Alphaproteobacteria > Rhodospirillales > Casp-alpha2 > UBA3470. Next base: position 582 of record CAZQPC010000171.1, on the reverse strand, counting down.
ATGGTGTGACAGCAACCGCGGTCCGTTGAAAGGCGGCTCTTGAGCCGATAGTATGAATGTCACCACGGCGCCGAAAAATTGACACAGTTGATGACTAACATTTCCGAATAACATACGCGTACCCCGCCGCCGTCAAGGGCAGCGGGTTATCTGAGGGGCGTTGCGCCATAATCTTTCATGAAAAACTTTTCCCGACTTATTTTCGTTCTTGTCATATTGCTGATTGCCGGTGGCGGCGTCTTTCTCGCCACCTGGGAGATTCCGGCGCCGACCCAGACGATCAAGAGAGATTTGCCTGATGACCGTTTTCCCAAGTAAAGCGTCGGCAACCGTCGTCTCGGTATCCGTGGCCGCTGCTGTGGCTGTTTCTTGCGGTGCCTTTGCGCAGCAGACATCGGATCCGGTGAAATTGTCGATCCCGAAAAGATTGATACCGGCGGCCCGGGCGCCGACAGCACCGTCGGTCGCGCCGGCGGCGACGGGTCGGCGCGGGTACCGGTCCAAGCCGTCGGGCCTGTCCGTATCGGGAATTCAGGTTGATCGTCTGGGGCCGAAGAGGGTGGTACCTAGGCGGATCATGGT
>CAZQPC010000170.1:0-10789 GCA_964595005.1 uncultured Magnetovibrio sp. | reverse complement strand
CAGCGCCTCCAGGTCCCCGGCCGAAGCCGGGGCGAAGGCGAAGGCCGGGACGGCCTCAGCAGGTGGAGCCGCCATCGACCACAATCGCCTGACCGGTCATCCAGGAGCCCGCCTTCGAGGCCAGGAACACCGCCGCGCCGGCGATGTCGTCCGGCTCGCCCAGGCGGCGCAGGGGGTTGTTGGCGCTGGAGCGCTTTTCGGCTTCGGGGGTGTCCCAGATGGCGCGGGCGAAATCGGTCTTCACCAGGCCCGGCGCGATGCAGTTGACGCGAATGTTGTGCGGCCCCAGTTCCATGGCCAGATTGCGCACCATCTGCATGTCGGCGGCCTTGGAGATGCAATAGGCACCCAGCGTCTGAGAGCCGCGGAAGCCGCCGATGGAGGAAACGATGATGATGGCGCCGTCCCGGCGGTCGATCATTTCCGGCGCCACCAACTGGGCCAGCCAGTGATTGGATTTGATGTTGACGTCCATGACCTTCTCAAACGCGTCATCGGGAATTTCCAGGGACGGCCCGAAATGCGGATTGACGGCGGCGTTGCACACCAAAACGTCGATCTGCCCGTAGATCTTACGGGTCTCCGCCACCAGGGTCTGCAATTGGTCCTTGTGGGAGATGTTGCACGGGATTGCCGTCGCGTCGCCGCCGCCGGCGCGGATGCCGTCGGCCACCGCATCGCAGGCGTCGGCCTTTCGCGAGGTGATGACGACGCGGGCCCCGTGGGCCGCCATTTCCTCGGCGATGGCCTTGCCGATGCCTTTGGTGGAGCCGGTGACGATGGCCACCTTGCCGGTCAAATCGAAAAGGCTCATGAAGCGGACCCCCGTATCTCAATAGCCGTTGGGCGGCAGATGTCGTGCCGCCTGTCGTTGAACTTTCCAGCGGCCAGGCCCCGAAGACAAGACCAGGTCATTTCAATCCAACGCGAATTCGAAGGCGTCAAAGCGCCGCAGCCCGACCCGCCTTTCCGTGCTCAAACTTTCCGCCAAGGCGGCGCTCACGGCGATCGGGCGGGCCTTCATGATCGCGGCGTAATTGACCGCCTCACCATAGATATCGAGCAGTTCGCGGCCCGGCGCGCCAACGGGGGCACAGGCCACGGGGCCGACGTGGATGCTTACGCGCAGCACCTCCGGATAGCCGGCCGTCCCAAGCCATTTGTCACAATCGGCCTTCATGGCGCGTACCGCCGCCAGGGCGGTATCGGGATCATCAGGCGGAAAGATAAACAGGCCCGCATCGCCGATGGCTTTGATGGTCAGACCGCCGGCATCCGCGATGGCCCCGCCGGCACGCTGCATCAGGGCCGCCGACAGCTCCAGCAGGTCCCCGGGCGGACGGCCCCGGCTCCATTTCATCCATCCCATCAGGTCAAAGAACCCGACGATGACGACGGGATCGTCCTGCTGGCTGAGGAGATTCAAATCCATGAGGAAATCCTAGCACGGCGGCGGCGGGCCGCGCAGCTTTGCAATCGCCGCCGGAACTGAGCTAACCTCACGGAAAACCAGGAGAACGACCATGCCGGTGCTCGGACAAATGATGCGCACGCCGCTGTTGATCGGCTCGCTGATCGACCATGCCGCGCGCTATCATGGCGGCACCGAGATCACCTCTGTCGAAACCGATGGCGGCGTCGTGCGGCGCACCTGGGCGGACATTTCCCGCGGCGCCCGGCGGTTGGCGTCGGCGCTTAGTCAGCTGGGCGTCGGTGAAAGCGACCGCTGCGCCACCATCGCCTGGAACAACTACCGGCACCTGGAAATTTATTTCGGCGTCTCCAGCGCCGGCATGATCTGCCACACGGTCAATCCGCGCCTGTTTGCGGACCAGATCGTCTATGTGATCAACCACGCCGCCGACCGGGTTCTGTTTATCGAGAAAACCTTTATCCCCATCGTCGCGCCGCTGCTGGACCAACTCGAAAGCGTCGAGACTTACGTCCTTTTGGGGCCGTCCGATGATCAGGCGGCGGCCCAAATTCCGGGCCTTAAGTTTTACGATGAACTGGTGGCGACAGGTGATGAGGACTTCGCTTGGCCGGACCTGGATGAGAATGCCGGCTGCAGCCTTTGTTACACCTCGGGGACGACCGGCAATCCGAAAGGCGTGTTGTATTCGCACCGCTCGACGGTGCTGCACTCGTTCGCCGTCAGCCTGCCCGACAGCGTCAATATATCGGCCCTTGATACGGTCCTGCCGGTGGTGCCCATGTTCCACGCCAACGCCTGGGGCATTCCCTACGCGGCGGCCATGACCGGCGCCAAGTTGATCCTGCCGGGGCCAAATCTGGACGGCGACAGCCTGGTCCGGCTGATCGAGGACGAACAGGTCACCGTTGCGCTGGGGGTGCCGACCATCTGGCACGGCCTGTTGGCCGCCGCCGATGCCCAAGGCGCGAAGTTGGCAAGCCTGCAACGCACCGTTGTTGGCGGGTCGGCCTGTCCGCCGTCGATGATCGACGCCTTCCGCGAGCGCTATGACGTGGAGACCCTGCACGGTTGGGGGATGACGGAAATGAGCCCCGTCGGGTCCCTCAACCAACTGCTGGCCAAGCACCTGGACCTGCCGGCGGAAGATCAGGCCAACGTGCGGGTCGGGCAGGGGCGGCCCATGTATGGGGTTGAATTGAAGATCGCCGGCGACGACGGCACCACCTTGCCCACCGACGGCACCGCCCAGGGTGATCTGTTGGTGCGCGGGCCATGGATCGCCGAAACCTATTACCGGGCCGAGGATGAAGCGCCCTTGATCGACGGCTGGTTTCCGACCGGCGACGTCGCCACCCTGGACGCCGATGGCTATATGACCATCCGCGACCGCTCCAAGGACGTCATCAAATCCGGCGGCGAATGGGTCAGCTCAGTGGAATTGGAGAACATCGCCATCGCCCACCCGGATCTGGCCGACGCGGCGGTGATCGGCGCGCGCCACGAAAAATGGCAGGAACGCCCGGTGCTGATCGCCGTCAAGGCGGCGGGCAAGGACCCCGACCCGACCGACTTGCTGGCCTTTTATGATGGCAAAATCGCAAAATGGCAGGTGCCGGATACGGTCGTCTTTATTGACGAAATGCCCCGCAACGCGACGGGCAAGGTGCTGAAGAACCGGTTGCGAGAGGCTTATGGCGATGTGCTGATCGGTGGCGGCGATTGAGCGCCGCCCGGCTCGCTAACCTTGATCTCTCCGTTCATTAAAAGCACCATTTGGAAAATCAAATGGGATCGGCAGGATGCGCGTTGGGATCGAAGTCGGCGGAACTTTTACGGATTTGATCGAAATCCACGATGGCAAAGTTCGCGTCGCCAAGGTGCCGAGCACGCCATCGTCGCCGGACATCGGCGCGATCAATGCCATCGATGCCGCCGAGATCAATCTCGACAGCGTCAGCGACCTGATCCACGGCTCGACCGTGGCGACCAATGCCGTCCTGGAACGCAAGGGCGGCAAGGTCGGCGCCATCGTCACCCGGGGCACGAAAGACATCTTCGCCCTGCAGCGCCATAATCGCAAAGCCATCTACGATCTGAATTACATCCGGCCCCGGTCCATCGTCGAAAGGCGCCATATCCTTGAGGTCGATGAAAGGTTGGCCGCCGACGGCAGCGTCGTGAAGGCGCTGGACGAAAAACACATACGGGCCGAGTTGGCGGCCTTTGTCGCGAACAACGCCTTCGATGCCCTGGCCGTCTGCCTGCTGCATTGTTATGTGAACCCCGATCATGAAAAACGGATCGCGGACATTCTCCACGAGATCGATCCGGATATTCCGGTGACCTGCTCATTCGAGGTTTCGCGCGAATTCCGCGAATACGAGCGGGCCTCGACGACCGTGTTGGCGGCTTACGTTCAGCCGGCTATCCAGGGATATCTCAACCGATTTGTCCGAACCTTGGATGAAAGAAAATTCGACGGACGGTTTTCCATTATGCAGTCCAACGGCGGGCGCATGCCGGCCCAGGCAATGGCGAAAAACGCCATTGCCGCGCTGTTTTCCGGCCCCGCGGCCGGTGTTGTCGGCGCCATGGGATCGGCCGGCCGGGCGGGTTTTGATGACATCATCACGTTGGACATGGGCGGCACCAGTACGGATGTCGGGTTGATCGTCGGCGGCGAGGCCGAAATCGCGCCGCAGACGGAAATCGATGGCCTGCCGGTGCGCACGCCGGTGATCGATATCGTCACGGTTGGTGCCGGCGGCGGCTCCATCGCCTGGATCGACGACGGCGGTTTTTTGCGCGCCGGACCCGGGTCCGCCGGCGCCGACCCCGGGCCCGCCTGTTATATGCGGGGCGGCACCGCGCCGACCGTCACGGATGCCCACCTGATCCGTGGCACCCTGCAGGCGGACTCTTTTCTGGGCGGCACCATGGAGGTTGACCGCGATGCCGCGATCCGTGCCTTTCAAGGCCTCTCCGGTGAACTTTCCATGTCGGTTGAAGAATTGGCCGACAGCGCCATCCGGATCGCCGAAGGCAACATCGTCCGTGCCATCCAACAGGTGTCAACGGAGCGCGGCCGCGACCCGAGGGACTTCGCCCTTGTCGCCTACGGGGGCGCGGGACCGCTTCACGCAGCGCGGCTGGCCGAAGATTTGGAAATCCAGACTGTTGTCGTTCCGGCCAATGCCGGCGTCCTTTCGGCGGCCGGGCTGTTGATGTCCGACTATGTTCACTACCGCACCCGGACGGAGAAATTGACGATTGATGACGACGCCATGGCGCGCATCGCTTTGATTTTCACAAAGCTTCGCGACGAATCGGAAACCTACCTGCGTTCGACCGGTGTCGATGATCCCTTAACTTTCGAGCATACGCTGGAAATGCGTTATCAGGGCCAGGCCTTCGAAATTTCCGTCGCCCTTGATGCCAATATCGGAGACCTGACAAAACAGCGCCTTTTGGCAACCTTCGGCAATGTTCATCGGCGCATATTCGAATTTTCCAAGCCGACGGAAGACCCTGTTGAAATTGTCTCCTTCCGAATTGGCGCAAGGGCCAAGACGGGTGCCTTCCCCGTGCAGATCGAGGGCGTCTCCGGCGCAGACGTGGATGCGGACGTCAGAGAAGTTGACATCGTTGAAGGCGGTGAAGCGAAGGCCTGCAAATTGCTGACACGGGCGATGGTCGGCGCGCGCGGCATTGCCGGGCCGCTGCTCATTGAAGACGGCACGTCGACCATCTATGTGCCCCCGGCGTGGACCGCCCGGCGCGATCAGGCCAGTTGTCTAATTTTGCAGCGGAGCACCTGAGCCATGGAGCTTTCACACGTCGATCAATCGATCATCACCCGCGCCCTTGTCGCCGCGACCCATGAAATGGGCAGCAAGCTGATCCGCTCTGCGCATTCGCCGATTGTCCGCGAAGCCCAGGATTGCTCGGCCGCCTTGATGGACCGCCAGGGCCGGGTGGTCGCGCAGGCCGAACTGACGGCCATTCAACTGGGCTCCGTCACCCACACCTTTGCCCATTGTCTGGACTTGTTCCCGTCGGAAACCCTGAGCGACGGCGATTTCCTGATTAACAACGACCCCTACCACGGGGGCCAGCATCTGCCCGATATCTTCATTTTCTCGCCGATATTCTTCGAAGGCGAATTGCTGGGGTTCAGTGCGTCGGTCGTCCATCACATCGACCTGGGCGGCGGCGCGCCGGGCCTCAATCCCGATGCCGGCGACATCCACCAGGAAGGCTTGGTCTTTCCGCCCAGCCTGTACAGAACGGACCGCGACTGGAATGGCGGGCCGCTGGAACGTTTCATTGGCGCCAACGTGCGCATGCCCGAGGCGACCATCGGCGATATCAATGGCCAATTCGCCGCCAACCTGATCGGCGCGAAAAGGCTTTCCGTCCTGGCCGGGCGTTACGGGCCGGCGCGCCTGGCCCAGGCCATGGACGCCACCTTGGATTATTCCGAACGGCGCATGCGGGCCGCCGTCGCGAAGCTGCCTGACGGCGTTTATCAGGCCGAAGCGCAATTGGACGATGACGGCATCGGCGATCAACCCGTTGTCATCCGCACCCAGGTGAAAATTGAAGGTGAGCGCATTCATATCTCCTTCGACGGCACGGATCCCCAGGTGGCGACCAACCTGAACTGCCCCTTTGCGTCGACCTTTGCATCCGCCGTGGCGTGCGCGAAATCGGTTCTGACGACCCCGGATATTCCCTTTAACGATGGCGCGTCCCGGGTGATCACCGTCGACGCCCCTTATGGATCGATCCTGAACCCGAAGCCGCCGGCCCCCGTGCGTGCGCGGCTGTTGGCCAGCAACCGGGTTTTCAACGCCGTCATGAAGGCCTTGGCCCAGGTCGCGCCAAGGAAGGTCATCGCCGAAGGTTTCGACACCACGACGCCCATCTGCCTCAGTCACCTGGGCGAAAACGGCTATAACATTTATCTGGAGATTTTGGGCGGCGGCTACGGCGCCGGCGACGCGAATGACGGCTGCGACGGCGTGGATTGCCCGCTGTCGAACTGCGCCAACATCCCCATCGAAGCCCTGGAAATGGATTATCCCTTCCTGCGGGTCGAGACCTATGGCTTGCGCCAGGGCTCCGGCGGCTCCGGCAAACGCCGCGGCGGCATGGGCTTTGAGCGGAGCTACCGGATCTTGTCCCCGGGCGTTCAGTTCGCCACCTACGGCGACCGCTTCACGACGCCGGCGGAAGGCCTGTTCGGCGGCGGCCACGGCGCGCGCGCCGAAATCGTCGTTGAAGGCCGGGACGGAACGGTGCGGCTCAAATCGAAACTTGGCCGCGGCCTGAACCAGGGCGATCTGTTGGTTGTCCGCACCGGCGGCGGCGGCGGCTACGGGCGTGAAGAAGACCGGCCGCAAGACCTCACACGCAATGATCAGGCCCAGGGCCTCGTTTAGCACCAAGAAAGGAAATCCAATGTCAGTCCTCGTTCTCTACATGGTGAAGTATGACAACGATCAGAAGGCGGCCATGTTGAAAAACCCCGACACCCAGGACCGGGCGGCCATTCACCGCCAGGCCATCGCCGATTTCGGCGGCAAGCCCGTTGCCCAATATGGAACCTACGGCGAATACGACATGATCTATATCTATGAGATGCCCGACGACAAAGCCCTGGCCGCCAACCTGCACCTGACGGATTCCTACGGTCTGGCGAAATACGCCAAGGCCATCCCCTTGATGAGCAGCGATGACTTCGCGACGTCACTTCAGTTGGCGGAAGATACCGTCACGGACTACGCGCCGGCAAAATCCTGATCCGAATTGCCCCGTCGTTGCGTTCGCCGCGGATGAGCGGCGGCATTGAACCGCTGCCGGCGAATTCCAATCTTGATGGCTGCTTTAAAACGCAATGCACACATCAAATGAAAATCCGGGGGACTTCCATTCTGACCCGCAGAGGACAAATAGGTTCTCATCAAAATTTTGCCGTGTGACGATATTCGACATGACGCGCGAGGAACTCGATGAGCGCTACCCGAACGCTCAGCAGTTTAGGTTTGGCGACAATGCTGAGCTTTGTCACCGACTGATCGAATTCGTTCGCATCTCAACAAGATCGCGCGCCAGCTGAATGAACGACCGAGAAAGACATTGCAGTTTGAAACACCCGCACACAGATTTAACCAATGTGTTGCGATGACAGGTTGAGGTCACAGCCTTTCGAGGACGTTGACGAAGAATTTGCTTTGGAAGAAGGCGAGAACGCCGATCTCGAAAGCTGGCGGTCGAGCCACCGAGCATATTTCGAACGAAACGGTGGCTTCGATCCCAAAATGGAGGTTGTCTGTGAGCGGTTCCAGTTGGTCGAAGATTTCAGCTAATGGCTGGAAAGGAACCTTCCGAGAGATGTCGATCAACGTCCCCAATGTGGGAGTAGAACAGACATCACTGGCGCGCCACGCAGCCAATTTGGCGTGCGGCACCAGCGGGCTCAGCGGACTGAAATAGAGGCCGGCTCTGACAGCTGGATTTCAGTCCGTTCCACGCATACGACCCCGCCAACCGCCTGCGGTTGATCGGATCGGTGGGCGTTATGGGTGCGGCTAAACTGCCGGGCCGTTAATCTCCGGAGCCATCAAACCGGAACGAGACCTTGACCTTTGCCCTGTAGGCCGCCACGGCGCCGTCTTCAAGCTTCATGTCCAGTTCCGACACCTCGGCGACGCGCAGCTCACGCAGGCTTTGGCCGGCCCGGTCAACGGCGGCCTTGGCCGCGGCCTCCCACGATTCGGTGCTGGTGCCGACAAGTTCGATTACCTTATAAACGCTCTCAGCCATAATAGTCCTCCATGGTTTTTTTTGGTTTCCGGTAATTCGTGCCCAGCCGGGGCACATTCCGTCGTTTCCGGTCGGCCATCATACCACATCGCCGTGACCAAATCGCGGCGGCGTTGAAATCACTTTAGTTTGTTGGCCGTCGAACCGATGCCGCCGGCTGGCCATACCCGGAGATTCTGGAACGGCCATCCGGCGCGCCCTCTCATGCCCCAAACCCGGCGGACAACCTGCTGACGGTGGACAGCAGCCCCAGCGGTACGGCGTTAGTCCCGCAGGCTCAATTTCATGCCTTCGTGGCTGGCGGTGAAACCTAATTGTTCGTAAAACCGCAGGGCGTCGGGCCGCGTCTTGTCGGTGGTCAACTGGATCATTGCCGCGCCGCGGGTCCGGGCGCGCTCGATGGCGGTCTCGAAGAACCGTTTGCCGACGCCGCGGCCGCGCAGGTGGCCGGCGATGCGGACACTTTCAATCTGGGCCCGCAGCATGCCCTTCCGTGACAGGCCGCGGACAAAGGACAGTTCCAGGTAACCGGCAACCGTGCCGCCGTCGTCGACCACCATAAGGTCTTGGTTCGGGTTCGCATGCATGTCGTCAAAGGCCTCGACATAGCAGACCGCCGCCGGTGTACCGGGGTGTTCGCGGACGGCGCCCAGGGCATCGTCAACCAGCAGGGCGACGATGGCGTCCAGGTCGCCGGGGACAGCAAGGCGGAAGGTGATGGTGTCGTCGTCAGTCAAGCCGGTTGCCTCCGGGTGATGCTGCGGTATCCTCAATCTGCCGGCCATCATGCGTGATCACCCGGCAAAAGCAATCCGCGGGACAGCTGAAAAGGGGACGGATTATTGGACGACACAGTGGGAAATGCGCCGGTCATCGACGGCGATGAAATTCTCGAAGGTGTGCTGCGTTGGGTCGATGTGGAAAGCCCCAGCGACGATGCCGACGCCGTCAACCGCATGGCCGACCATGTGGAGGAAGGCCTTGCCGTGATCGGCTTGAAGGTCGAGCGCACGCCGGGCCGTGACGGCTTTGGCGATATTCTGACGGCGCGCACGCCCTGGGGCGAGGGACCCGGAATCTTGGTGCTGTCGCATATCGATACCGTGCATGCGCTGGGCACCAAAGAGGCCGCCAACACCATCCGCCGCGAAGGCGACAAGGTCTATGGGCCCGGCATTTACGATATGAAGGCCGGCGCTTACATCGCTTTTTACGCCATGCGCCACATCATCCGCCAGGGCCGTGAGACGCCCCTGCCGGTAACCTTCATGTACATTCCCGAAGAGGAAGTCGGCAGCCCCACGTCGCGGGACAGGATCGTCGCCGAGGCGAAGCGCAACAAATACGTCCTGGTCACCGAACCGGCCCGTGAGGGCGGCAAGATCGTCACCGCGCGCAATGGCCGGCTGCAATATACGATCAAGGTCACGGGCCGGCCGGCCCACGCGGGGGCCAGGCATATGGACGGCCGCAACGCGATCAAGGAGATGGCGCACCAGATATTGAAGCTTGAAGGCTTGACCGATTACGACCGCGGCCTGACCTGTTCCGTCGGCATCATCAGTGGCGGCACGATGACCAATGTGGTGCCCCATGAATGTGAAATTTCCGTCGATCTGCGAATGCCGGACATGGAGGTCGGTGCCGAGGCCATGGCCTTCGTCGAAGGGCTTCGGCCCGTTGACCCCGATTGCCTTATCGATGTGTCCGGCGGCGTCGACCGCCCGCCCTATGACAAGTTCGACGGCATCGCAAAGCTGTTTGATCATGCCAAGGAACTGGCCGCCGACATCGGTTTTGAGTTGCAGGATCTGAAGACCGGCGGCGGCTCGGACGGCAACTTCACCGGCGCCCTGGGCATTCCCACCCTGGATGGCTTGGGCGCCGACGGCCACGGCGCCCACAGCTTCGACGAATACATCTATTATTCATCTCTGGAAGAACGCGCCAAGCTGATGACGCGGTTACTGGAAACCCTGGAATGAACGTGGCTCAAATGCGGTTTCGCGAATGGCTCAGCATGGTGTAGGATTTTCCCTGCCGGCCCCTTGAAACAGGTTTTCGGAGGCGCTCATGGACGAACGCAGAGATGGTGCGGATCGGCGGGTGTTCACCCGCTATTCCATGCGGAAAGGCGTTGAAATTCGCGACGGCGGCCGCCGCCGCGAGGGCCGGTTGCAGGACATCTCCGGCGGCGGCGCGGCGATCCAGACCGATGCGGGCGATGAGCTTCTCGACGAGACCCTGGCGGAAGGCCGCCATGTCGGCATTGATGTCGAAGACATGGGCTACTACGGCGCCGAGGTGATCCGCGACCTGGAAGAAGGCTATGCCGTGCGTTTCGAGATGGATGATGCGGAACGCGACGAACTGGTCACGGAGATCATGCAGCACGGCATCGCCCTGGACGACTAGGCGCCGCGCTTATCGCGGTCCCCATCTCGCGGCCTCTATGTTGCGTTCGGCGCGGCCTAGAAAATGCAGTGCTTGGCGAAATCCTTGGCTTCGTTGGCGGACAAATCACCC
>CAZQPC010000169.1:0-10878 GCA_964595005.1 uncultured Magnetovibrio sp. | reverse complement strand
ATGCAATTTGGTATAAGGCGATGCCGACCCGTCGATCTGAGGCATCATTTCGTGCCAGTCCGTGTCCCTCTGATAAGCGGCCCCGGCCTGGTAAAGTGTCGCTTCGTCAAAGGGCCGGCCGACCAACTGGAAGGCCGTCGGCAGGCCGTTGCCATCGAACCCGCACGGCAGGGTCAGGGCGGGCAGACCCAGATAGTTGATGGGACGCGTACACAGGCCCATGGCGACGATGGCATCCATGAACCCCGGGTTGGCGGCCGTATCCGATTCCGCAATGGTCGGGATTGGCGAGATCATCACCGGGATATGCAGGATATCCGCCTTTGCAAATACCGCCTCGGTGAACTCCGCCAAGATCGGCGCGCGCATGGACCGTGCCTGGATGTAGCGTGACGCCGCCGTGGTCAAGCCGGCCATCATCCGGGCCCGGGTCTGTGGGCCGTAGTCATCGGGCCGTTCTTGCAACCACAGCTGGTGCGTGGCGGCGGCCTCGGCGGCGATGATCAGGCTGGTAAAAGCGTTTGTCGGGACAATGGAGTCAGGAATGGTGACGGCGACCGGTTCGGCGCCCGCGCCAATCAGCACGTCCAGACTGGACCGCACCAGATCGGCGATCTCCGGTTCGGTCTGATCGTAGAAATAATTTTCCGGCACCGCCACCTTCAGGCCCTCAATGCCCTTTTCCAGGCGCTCCACATAATCCGGCACGGGCAGCGGGCTTGCCGTGGAATCGCGGCGATCAGGCCCGGCGATCGCCTGCAGCATCAGGGCGTTGTCGCGAACCGTGCGGGTCAGGGGTCCGATGCAATCGAGGCTGGGCGACAGGGGCATGGCGCCGAAGCGGCTGACCCGGCTCCAGGTCGGCTTCATGCCGGTGACACCGTTGCAGCACGACGGAAAGCGGATTGAGCCACCGGTATCCGAGCCGAGCGCCCCAAAGGTCAGGCGCGCCGCGACGCTGACCCCGGAGCCACTGGATGAGCCGCCCGGGATATAGGCCGTGTTCCAAGGGTTGCGGGGCGTCCCGGTAATGTCGTTGTGGCCGGTAACGCCCAGGGCAAATTCGACCATGTTCAGACGCGCCATATCTAGCGCGCCGGCGGCGTCCAGCCGTTGCAAGGCCGTGGCCGTCACATGGGGCACGAAATCGGCGCGGATTTTCGATCCGCAGCCACTGCGCCGGCCGGCCCGGTAGTACATGTCCTTGTGGGCCAACGGGACGCCGTGCAAGGGGCCGCGACGGCGCCCGGCGGCCTGCTCCGTATCGGCCTGGCGGGCCGCGGTGAGGGCCGCATCCGGATCCACATACTGGACGGCGTTGAGGGCCGGATTGAGGCGCGCCATGCGGTCCAAGCAGGCCTTCGTCGCCTCTTCGGAAGACAGGGTCCCCGCCGCGATGGCGGCCGCCACGTCGCTCAGGGACAGTCGGCAGATATCGTCACTCACCGGGGCTCTCCCGTTTCAGTTCCGCCGGCGCCAGATCGTGGATCAGGCGGACGTAGTCGGCCGGCTCCGCTTCGAAAACCAGGCCCGGCAAACGGTTGACCACGGGATCATCACCGCTGGCCGGAACTTTCGGCGCTGCGTCCATGGTGACACCTTGGTACCGGGTCAACCAAGCGTTCATCGGGTCGGTATCGGTCAATTCAAACTCCTATTCCCAAAGGCCACATGTTACGGTCATGGCGTTGCTTTTCAAGCTCATGAGAGGGCCATTGATGGAAGTCGTCTCCCGCGTTTTGCAGTTTTGGTATGACGAACCGGCGCCGGATCCGGCGGCCGACGGTGAATACAACACGGCCTGGTTTGAAAAGAACGATGCCTTCGATCAGGCCATCCGCGATGGCTTCGAAATTGACGTCGCGGCCGCCGCCGCGGGCGAATTGGACGCCTTGCGCGAGACCCCGCAAGGGTGCCTGACGCTGTGCATTCTGCTCGACCAGTTTCCGCGCAACCTGTATCGCGGCTCGGCCCAGGCCTTTGCCACCGACCCCGTGGCGCTGAGCGTTGCCCGCCATGCGGTGGCCAATGAATTCCACCTGCAACTGGGGCTGACGCGGCGCATGTTCGTGTACCTGCCTTTTGAGCACAGCGAAAACATGGAAGATCAGAACAGGTCGGTCGAACTGTTCAAGGCGTCCAACGACGCCACCACCTATCCCTATGCCCTGGAGCATTATTACGTGATATCGCGGTTCGGCCGGTTTCCGGGCCGCAATGCGGCGCTGGGCCGGGAGACGACGCCCGAGGAAGCGGTTTTTCTGGAGAAATTCGGGTCCTATTGAGCGGCGCTCAATCGTTTATCGGAATGCTCAGCCTTTGGTCGACGGTAAGCCGAAAGGCGGCGGCATCGAAAGAGGGCGGGCTCAGGAATGCGGTCGCGCCGCTTGAAAAGGCGTAGTCCTCCAGGGGGATGCCTAAGAACCCTTGGTCAAATTCATCATTGTCGTTCTCGTCGTGATAGGTCGCGACCGCATAGCGTCCGGCTGCCAAATCTTTGAACACGTGGCGCGCCGTCGACCCTGTGATCGGCGCCTCGACTTCGACGACCATGCCGTCACTGTCGGGAAACTTATCGGGATTATCGTAAAGCGCCATGTGGACATTGCCGGCGGCGCTGCTGAGGCCGGTGACCACGATCTCCAGGTCGGCCGCGTGGCCGGCCCCCGATACCAACAACAAGGCGCTTGCGATCAAGGCGCGGGCCGCGCCGGATGGTCCCGTGCGGCGGTGTTCGGTGATCAAACGTTGAGATTGAGATAGTAGCCGCGCGGCACGTCCTCGCGCAGCGGTTGACCTTGGTCCAGAACCTGGTTGAGGCGGCGCAGGCGGCGCTGTTCTTCGGGCGAGGTTCCTTGGTCGTTGACCGCGGCGCGGGCCCGCACTTCGCGGACCGAATCAGCCTGATAGCCGTTGGCGCGGGAAACGCGCCCGGGCGCCTGTGTATTCGCAAACGTCAACCCATCCGTCATGGGGGGCAAGGTAGCGGGAAAAGGTTAACGGAGTCTCAAAGCCTCCATTGGACATGATCTATTCAGGCTCCGGATGACGCACGAAAGCCGTCTCACCGCCGCTGCGGTAGTGATTGAGCGCCCAGGTGACGCTGGGGAATGCCAGCTCATCCCAGGGGATATCGCGCCAGTCGACCAGCTTCACTTCCTCGCTTTCCAGGCCTGGGCCGAATTCAGGCGTGATCATTTCGGCGCGGTGAATGACATAAATCTGGCTGATCCGGGGAATCTCATAGATGCCGAGAACGCCGGTGATGTTGATCCGGGTTTCCGCCTCTTCCCAGGCCTCCCGGGCGGCCCCTTCGGCGAAGGTTTCGTTCAATTCCAGATACCCGGCGGGAATGGTCCAATAGCCCAACTTCGGCTCAATGGCACGCTTGCAGATCAGAAACTGACCCTCCCACACGCATACGGCGCCAACGACGACCTTCGGGTTCTCATAAGCGATGTAGCCGCAATCGGGACAGGTCAGGCGCGGCCGGTCATCCCCTTCGGGGATCAGCTTCACAGAGGGCCCAGCGGTGCCGTTCAGTGCATTCATGGTGCCAATGTGGCGCCAGCCGGCGTTGATGGCAAGCTGTCGTTACCACCGGACCTTCTGTCATTTATAGTAAACAATTGAAAAATAAGGTGTTCTCCCGGACCCGCTGGGATGATAGGTTGCCCGGAACCGGAGTTCCGAAAGAGGGCCCGACGGCGACAAAAGGGTGAGGATTTCAGCGGCCATGGCCGAGAATCCGAAATTCGACCACGAGTTCCTTGATCTCAAGGGCGAAGGCATGGAGGACCGCACCTTCCTGGGCGGCGTGCGCCTGAGTGTGCGCAGCACGCTGTTCTGGGTGTTTGGGGTTTTGTCGCTGACGATCCTGGGCGGCATTTTCGTGCACGTTGATCAACGCGTCGTTGCCGCCATGGATGACTGGCGGGCGGCCCGCGACGTTTCCATCCTGATGACCCGGACGCAATCCGGTTTGGCCCGTGCCGAAGCCCTGGAAAAAACCTATGTCCTGGACAAGAAGCGCAACGTGGCGGATGCCTTTTCCAACGAACTGACACGGGTCGGCGCGGCGCTCGATAAGCTTTATAAATTCCCCCAGGCCGGCGCCGTGCGCCAGCATATTGCAACGCTGCGCGATGGCCTGGAACAATACGGCCAGCAGTTCACCCAGTTCGTCACCGCCGAAGAGGCCCTTGGGCTGACCACCGATTCCGGCATCAGCCCGCGCCTGCAGGGCCTGACGGCCCAACTCAGCCAGGGCTTTACGACGGCCGGGTTTGCCAATCTGGCGGATCAGGTTGCGCGCATCGTCCGCCAGGGCACGGAGACGCTGCGTTCGGGAACCCATGACGGGCTCACCGAAATTCGCGAACGCTACCGCACCTTGTTCGCCTTTTTGAAAGCGTCGAAGGTGCCGAAGGCCGTGAAGCCGAACCTGCAGAAGCTGTTGCAGGCCCATCAGGCTGACATGATGTCGACCATCAACAGCCGCTTCGCCCTGGAAAGTGAACGCCGCCACTTCGGCGAAATTTTGGCCTATGTGGCCCCCAGCACGGATGCCCTTTGGAAGTTTTCCGATGATCTCGATTTGACCACATCGAAGCGCCTCGACCGGGCCCGCAGTTTTGCCCGCTATTCCCTGGCCGGCGCCACGGCGGCGATCTTCCTGTGGTTCATGTTCGCCGGGCTTCTGTTGTTTCGCAGCGTCGTCAGCCCGCTGCAGGCGTTGGCTTTCGCCGCGTCGCGGCTGGCCGGCGGAGATCGCGGCGCCCAGGTGCCGGTGCGCGGCAATTCGGACGCCACGGGGCAGATTGCCCGGGCTCTGGATAAATGGATCGACGACATGGTCGAGGCCGACATGTCGCGGCGCGAACTGGAGCAGGTGCGGGCCAAGCTGGAGCTGACCACCGCCGAGGCCGACCGCAGGGTACAGGCCGCCACCGCGTCTGCCGCCGCGGCGCTCAGGGCGCAATTGGAACAGCAGGCGGAACAGCCGCCGGCGCCCGAACCCCAACCCGAACCCGAATCCATGCCCGAGGCGGCTCGCCAGCCGCCGCCGCAGGCGCCTCAGGGCGCCCCCTATGCGGCCGATCCCGCCGCCGCCGCCGGACCGATCTCCTCGATCTCCCGACAGCTCACCCATTTCAGCGAATACGTGAGCGCCGCCACCCACGATGTGGAGCGCACGGAAGCGCTGATCCGCAGCCTTGGCGAGGCGACGTCGCATATCGAGGTGCTGGGCAATCTGGTCACCGCGGTTCGCGATCAGGTCAACCTGCTGGCCTTCCGTTCATCGCCGCGCGATTACAATTCGTCTGGCGCCGAAAACCTGATCCCTTTCAACGGCAACGACCGCAAGGATGGTGACGGCGCCAGTGTGAATGATCCGGTGACGGCCGGGCGCCTGGACGCCATCCGCGAGGCCACGGACCGGGCCGAGCGCACCCTGCAGTCCGTGCGTGCCGCCATGGAAAACGTCAACGCCGTGGCCCAGGACATCGCCCAGACGGCATCGGGTCAGGCCCTGGATGCCACCACCAAGTTGTTGAACCAGTCCCAGTATCTGCAAAACATGCTGGACGATATCATGGCCAAGATCCAACCGGGATCGGCCAATCGCCTGACCCCGCCCGGGTCGAACCAACCGACCCAGGCCCCAGGCACCCGCCCGCAAGGCGGCATGCCGCCCCGGAAGGCCTGAAAGCGGCCGTCAGGTGTCTTTGCTGAGCGCTGCCACCCCCGGCAGGGTCTTGCCTTCCAGCCATTCGAGAAACGCCCCGCCGGCCGTCGAAACATAGGAAAAAGCGTCGGCGACGCCGGCGTTGGCCAGGGCCGCCACCGTGTCGCCGCCGCCGGCGACACTGAGCAGCTTGCCGCCCTGGGTCAGGCGTGCCGCTTCGCGGGCGACGGCGTTGGTGCCCATGTCGAAGGGGGAAATCTCAAATGCCCCCAAGGGTCCGTTCCAGACCACTGTTCGGCATTGGCCCAGGCGCTGCACCAAGTCATCGATGCTGGCCGGGCCCACGTCGAGGATCATGGCATCCGCCGGCACGGCGTCGACGGGCACGCTTTGATGGGCGGCGCCAGCCTTGAATTCCTTGGCGACGCTGGCATCGACGGGCAGCACGACCTCGCAGCCGGCGGCCGCCGCATCGGCCATGATCGCCTGGGCCTGCTCGGCCATATCCTTTTCGCACAGGGATTTGCCCACATCGACACCGCCGGCAAACAGGAAGGTGTTGGCCATGCCGCCACCGATGATCAATTGATCGACCTTCGCCGCCAGGCTGCCCAGAACCTCCATCTTGGTGGAAATCTTGGCGCCGCCGACGACGGCGGCAACCGGCCGTTCGGGATCACCCAAGGCGCTGCCCAACGCAACCAGCTCAGCCTGCATCAAACGCCCGGCGGCGGCCGGCAGCAGGTGCGCCAAGGCCTCGGTGGAGGCATGCGCCCGGTGGGCACAGGAAAAGGCATCGTTCACATAAACATCGGCCAGGTCGGCCAACTGGCCGGCAAAGGCCGCGTCATTGCGTTCTTCTTCACCATGAAATCGCAGGTTCTCCAACAGCACGACGTCGCTGCCCGTTGCCGAGCTGATGGCGTCCTGGGCGGCGCCGCCGACACAGTCGGCACCGAAGACGACGGCATGGCCCAGACTGTTTTCCAGGGCGGCGGCAATCGGTTTCAGGGACAATTCAGGGCTGCGCTTGCCTTTCGGCCGGCCGAAGTGCGACAGCACGATGACCCGCGCACCTTTCTCCTGCAGATCGCGGATGGTCGCGAGACTGCGCTCAATGCGGGTCGCGTCGGAGACCAGCCCATCGAGCATGGGCACATTGAGATCGGCGCGCACCAGCACCCGTTTCCCGGCGACGTGCAGGTCGTCGATCGTATTGAACTCTGACATGGCGGGAATTCCCTGTGAGACGGCGGGGCGACGGGCTCTTTATAGGGGCTGCCATCCGGCGAAACCAGCGCCGCCTCAAGGGCTGATCAGCGCTCGGCGGCTTGCGCGCGGGCTTCCGCGTCCGCGGCCTTCTGGTCTTCGCCCAACACCCGGTAGGCCTCGGCCAGGCGGCGCCAGCCGTCCGGGTCGTCGGGACTTTCCTCCAAGCGGTCAGCCAGACGCTGGACCATGCCGCGGATCATTTCCGTACGGTCCTGGGCGGTCATTTTGCGGGCCCGCTCGACATCCTCACGGCTCGGCCCGGGAATATTCGGCGCGGCGGCCGGCGGGCCCAGCGCGCGCGCCTCGGCGCTGGGCTTGATGGTCGCGGGATCGACGCCCAGGTCCTTGGCGGCGGCGGCGATCTGCTGGTGCACGGAGGCCAGCCAGGGCGCGTCGGGACCGGCCAGAGCGGCCAGATCGATCCAGCCCTGCAAGGCGCCGCGCACATTCTTGGCCTGGGCCAGGGCCAGGGCCAGATAGTAGCGCGCCCGGGGATTGCGCCGGTCTTGACCCAGCGCGCGTT
Source organism: uncultured Magnetovibrio sp. (assembly GCA_964595005.1). Lineage (GTDB taxonomy): Bacteria > Pseudomonadota > Alphaproteobacteria > Rhodospirillales > Casp-alpha2 > UBA3470. The sequence goes on along the minus strand of CAZQPC010000169.1, from coordinate 3,394 downwards.
CCAACATGGACTTGGCCTGTTCGGAGACGGTGTTCTTGTTGGCGACGATCAATACTTCCGCGTACTGAACCAGGACGGAGGGATTAAAGGGCGCCAGCTCAAAGGCCTTTCGCATGGCCCCGACCGCATCCTGGTCGCGGTTCAGGGCCGAATAGGACCGCCCCAGCAGCATCCAGCCCTGCAGGTTGTCCGGCTCCTTGGCCATACGTTCCGCCAGGCGTTCGGCCAGGTCGTTCATCTCTCCGGCGCGGCGCTGATCCGCCAAGGCCTTTTGCTCGGCGGCAATGTTGCGCTGGACGTAGGGAACGTTGGGCACCATGGGGGCACCCAGGGTGACGTACATGGCCAAGGCAGCGGTCGGCACGGCGAGGGCCACCAGAAGAGAGGTGGCTGAGAATCCTTGAGATTCTGGTTGGGTCTCGTCATCGGCCTCCGCCGTCGCGGCCAGCGCCAATATGCGGCGTTCAATTTCCGTCCGCGCGGCGGCCGCCTGATCTTCGCTGAGCACGCCGCGGTCGCGGTCGCGGTCAACCTCCGCCAACTGATCCTTGTAGACGGTCAGGTCGAAATCGGCGCGCAGATCACCGCGTTGGCTGTCCCGGCGGGTCAATGTCCATATGACGATGGCGCAGACCACCAACGAAATCAGCCCGATCAGGCTCCACAGCACCGTCATGTCTTGTCCTTGCCCAACAGGGCCTCCAGCTCACGCCGTTCGGCCGCGCTGAGCGGCGCCGGCGCGGCGCTCGGCGCGCGCCGGCGCTGGCGCCGGAAAAAAGCGATCAAGGCGGCCAGGGCCGTCAGGCCGATGACCAGGGGGCCGGCCCATAAGGCCAGGGTGGCCATCTTGAACGGCGGCTTCAAAAGCACGAATTCGCCATAGCGCGAGACCACATAATCGATCACGTCTTGATCGCTGTCGCCGGCGCTCAACCGTTCGCGGACCAGGACGCGCAAGTCGCGGGCCAAGGTGGCATCGGATTCATCGATGGACTGGTTCTGGCAAACCACGCAGCGCAGGCCCTTGGAAATCTCGCGGGCCCGGGTTTCCAGCGCCGGATCGTCAAGGATCTCGCGCGGGTCGACGGCAGCGGCCGGTCCGGGGGTCAGGACAATCAGCACGGACAGGACCAGCCAGCGCATTCTACGATTTTCCGTCACGGCGCAGTTTGTCGATCAGCGGCTTCAAGATGGTGGTCCAGAGATCATCGTTGATCGGGCCGACAACCTTGTAGCGGACCACGCCCTGGGTATCGACCAGGAAGGTCTCCGGCGCCCCCGAGACGCCAAACGCAATGGCGGCACGGCTGTTTGGATCGTCACCGATCAGCGTGTAGGGGTCGCCGTTCTTGCGCAGCCACGCCGGCCCGGCCTTCGGATTGACTTCGCGCCAGTCGATGCCGTGAATGGGCACATCGCCGGCGGCTTTGATCTGCATCAGGTAGGGGTGTTCCTGGACGCAGGCGACGCACCATGACCCGAAGACATTGACCAGGGCCACCTGGCCCTTCAAATCCGTGCTGGCGAAACCTTTGTCGTCGCGGTCCTTGATGGGCTTCAAGGCGAACTGGGGGACGGGCTTGCCGGCCAGCATATTGGGCAGTTTTTTCGGGTCCTTGGTCAACCCGACGGCGAAATAGCCGGCCAGGACCAGAAACACCAACAAGGGCAGCACAAATACCAGGCGCTTGTTCATGGTGTCCTCAGGCCTTCGCGGCGACCGCGGCGGCGCGCCGGCGATGCGGCGCGCCGACCCGGTGGCGCCGGTCCGTCAGGCTGAGCGCGCCGCCGAACACCATGATGACGGCGCCGACCCACATCCAGACCACCAGGGGGTTGAAATAGAGCCGCGTCACGTAGGCCCCCTTGCTGCCTTCCGCGTCACCGATGACGGCATAGAGATCGCCGCGCCAGGTGGTGTGAATACCGGCCTCCGTGGTCGGCTGCTGGGAAACGTTGTAGACGCGCTTTTCGGCGTCCAGGGCGACCACGTGATCGCCGCCGCGCCTCACGGTGAAGCGCCCGTTGACCAAGGAATAATTGGGCCCTTTGCCTTTCCGTGCACCCTCAAAGACAAACTCGTAACCACTGACCGTGACCTTGTCGCCGGGCTTCATGACCTGAATGCTTTCAACGGTCCACGCCCCGGCGCCGGCCATGCCGGCAATGGCCACGGACAGGCCCAGATGCCCGAGCGTCATGCCCCAACTGGCCCGCGGCAACCGCGCCAGACGGCTCAGACTGTCGCCCAGGGAACCTTCGAACAGACGCACCCGTGAGGCCAGTTCGGTCAACGTGCCGGCGCCCAGCCAGACGGCCAGGGCCAGGGCGATGACGCCCAGCACGGGACCATCCCGATAAGCCACATAGGCCAGGCCGCCGGCGACGACCGCCGCGCCAAAGGCCAGACGCAGGCGCAGCAGCGCCGGCCCGACGTCGCTGCGTTTCCAATTGAGGAACGGCCCGACGGCCATGGCGGCGATCATCGGGATCATGATCGGAATAAAGACGGCATTGAAAAACGGCGGCCCAACGGAAACCTTGCCGCCGCCCACCGCATCCAGCAACAGGGGGTAGAGGGTCCCCAGCAAGACCGCGGCGCAGGCCGTGGTCATCACCAGATTGTTGAACAGCAACGCGCCTTCGCGCGACACGGGCTGGAACAGGCCGGTCGACGTCAATTGCGGGCCGCGCCAGGCGAACAGCGCCAGGGAGCCGCCGATGACGATGATCAGCAAGGCCAGGATGAAGACGCCGCGGGCCGGGTCCGTGGCAAAGGCATGGACCGAGGTCAAGACGCCGGAGCGCACCAGGAACGTGCCGAGCAGGCTCAGCGAAAACGTGATGATCGCCAGCAACACGGTCCAACCCTTCAGGGTATCGCGTTTTTCGACCACGGTCGCCGAATGGAGAAGTGCCGTGCCGGCCAGCCAGGGCATGAACGAGGCGTTTTCCACCGGATCCCAATACCACCAGCCGCCCCAGCCCAATTCATAATAAGCCCACCAGGACCCGAGCGCGATGCCGCCGGTCAGGAAGCACCAGGCGGCCAGTGTCCAGGGCCGCACCCAGCGCGCCCAGGCGGCATCGACCCGGCCTTCGATCAAGGCGGCAATGGCGAAAGAGAAGGCCATGGAGAAGCCGACGTAGCCGAGATAAAGCATGGGCGGATGGAAGGCCAGGCCGGGGTCCTGCAACAGCGGGTTCAGGCCCTGGCCGTTCAGGGGCGGCGGGAAGACGCGCTCAAAGGGGTTCGAGGTCAACAGCATGAACAGATAGAAGCCGACCGCGATCATCGCCTGCACCGACAATACCCGGGCCTTCAGGGCCGGCGGCAGATTGCCGCCGAACAGCGCCACGGCGGCGCCGAACAGGCTGAGGATCAAAACCCACA
>CAZQPC010000168.1:0-10942 GCA_964595005.1 uncultured Magnetovibrio sp. | reverse complement strand
ACGCCGGAACGGGCCCAGACCGAATGGGACCGCATGCGCCGCAAGCACCTCGACCTGCTGGGTGATCTGGGTCTGACGGTAACGAAAGCCGATCTGGGGCCGAAGAAGGGGGTGTTCTACCGTCTCAGGGTCGGCCCGCTGGCCAACGAGACCCAGGCCCGGACCCTTTGCAAAGAGCTGTCAAAGCGGAAAATGGGTTGCCTTGTTGTCAAGCCGGGGCGCTGATGTCGGCGTTGCCCATTCTCACCGCGACCGCGACCCGGGCTGTTATATTCGGCTGTGCCGGACATAGCCTGAGCGATGCGGAGCGGCGGTTTTTCAAGCGCTGCAATCCGGTCGGGCTTATCCTGTTCGCGCGAAACTGCCGCGATCCCGATCAGGTCCGGGCACTTGTCGATGATTTCAAACACCATGTCGACAATGACGAACCGCTGATTCTTATCGATCAAGAGGGCGGCCGGGTGCAAAGACTACGGCCGCCCCACTGGCTGTCTTTGCCGGCCGCCGGCAAAATTGCAGAGTTGGGTCAGACAGAAATTTTCGCCGCCGAATCGGCCGCGCATTTGCTCGGCCGTTTGTTGGCATCTGAATTGGCGCCTTTGGGGATCACCGTCGATTGCGCGCCTGTGCTGGACCTTTTGCACCCGGAAACCCATGAGATGATCGCAGACAGGACCTTCGGTGATCACCCCGATCAGGTCGCACGTTTGGGCCGCGCGGTCTGTGACGGGTTGTTGAAAGGCGGCGTGTTGCCAGTCATCAAACACCTGCCCGGGCACGGCCGGGCGCGGGTTGACAGTCATCATGAACTGCCCGTGGTCGACACGTCTTTGGCAGAATTGCGCCGGACGGACTTCGTTCCCTTCCGCGCCCTGGCCCATATGCCGCTCGCCATGTCGGCGCATGTGGTGTTCGCGGCGATTGATCCGAACGGACCGGTGTCGACGTCGAAGTTGGCCTTCAGCCGCGCCATCCGCGGTGCGCTCGGGTACGGCGGCGTGGTCATCTCCGATGACATCGGCATGCAGGCGCTGGACGGCGATATGGCGGCCCGGGCCCGGGCCTGCCAGCAGGCCGGGTGCGATCTGGTGCTGCATTGCAGCGGCGATCTGGACGAAATGGAGGCTGTCGCCGAGGTTGTCCGGCCAACGCGGAAGATCACCGCGTCGTGGCTGGCGCGGGCGGCGGAACTGCGCCACCAATCGGCCTCCAAGATGCCTTTCGACCGGGACGCGGCGCTCAGCGAGCTTGCTGAGTTGCTGGGGGAAGGGGCTCCCGTGCCGACATGATGGATATCGACTGGCAAGCCCTTGGCTTCACCGCGTCAGTCTGGATTCTGCCAGTCCTCATCGCCGTGACCTTTCACGAGGCCGCCCACGGTTGGGTCGCCTGGCGGCTTGGCGACGATACGGCAAAACAGCTGGGGCGGGTCACCTTCAACCCCATCAAGCACATTGACCCCTTCGGCACGGTCCTTTTGCCGGCCATGCTTTTGATCGGCACCGGCGGACGCATGATGTTCGGATTCGCCAAACCCGTGCCCGTCAACTTCGCCCGCCTGCGCCAACCGCGCCGCGACATGGTGCTGGTGGCGGCCGCCGGGCCGGCCAGCAACCTGATTTTGGCGATCATCGCGGCAGGCTTATTGTATGGCGTTGAGTGGTTCGATGGCGCCCTTCAGGAATGGATATTCCTGAACCTGCGAAATGCCGTCTGGATTAACGTATTGTTGTGCGTTTTCAATATGTTGCCGCTGCCACCTCTGGATGGCGGGCGGGTCGCCGTGGGGCTATTGCCGGAGCCCTTGGCGACGCCCTTGGCACGCCTTGAACGGCTGGGATTTCTGATTATTCTCGGCGCTTTCTTCGTCGCGCCTTATATCGGCGAAAAAATCGGCGTCACTGTGAATATCTTTTGGTGGCTGGTGGGCGCACCGGCGGAGTATCTTATGAAGGCGATCTTCAGTGGCCTGGGATTGCTGTAGCGCCTGTTTTGCAAGTTGCGGGTTTGTCCATGTCCGACGTTGATACATTTGAAGAAGGCCAGGCTTTCGACGCGCCGTCCGCGGGCTCGGGCGCCTCCCTGGTGCTCGACCTGGAGGGTTTCGAAGGCCCCATCGATGTCTTGCTGGCCCTGGCCCGCGACCAGAAGCTGGATATCACGCAAATCTCCATGGTTGCCCTGGCGGACCAGTACCTGGCCTTCGTCGCCGAGGCACGGCGCCGCGATTTGGAACTGGCCGCTGATTATTTGGTGATGGCCGCCTGGCTGGCCTATATGAAGTCGCGCCTGTTGTTGCCGGACCTGAGCGACGGTGATGAGCCGACGGGCGATGAAATGGCCGCCGCCCTGGCCTTCCAGCTGAAGCGCCTGGAAGCCATGCAGGATGCCGGCATGAAGCTCAAGGCGCGGAGCCGGCTGGGGGCCGATTTCTTTGCTCGCGGCGCGCCCGAGGTTTTCCGCCGCACCTTCAACACGACCTATGAAGTAACCCTGTTCGAATTGCTGAAAGCCTACGGCGATCAGCAGCGGCGGGGCGGCGACGGCGGGCCGCTGCACATCGAACCTTTTGAGATTTACACGGTCGAGGATGCCCTGGCGCGGCTGCGCCATCTGTTGGGCCCGATCCCCGACTGGCAAAGCCTCTGGTCGTTCCTGCCGCCGGGCCTGCAGGACGGTCTGCTGTACCGCTCCGCCGTTGCCTCGACATTTGCGGCCAGCCTGGAAATGGCCCGCGAAGGCCAGGTCCGGCTGCAGCAAAAGGACGTGTTCGCACCGATCTTTGTGAAGGCCGCCGCACGCCCCGATCCGCCGGCCAACGATGACGCCCGCAAGACGGACGCGTCCCCACCGGAAACCGAAAACGAAGCGAGCCCCGAATGACCATGATCGAACGCCAGAGCCTGCGCCTCCTTGAGGCCATTCTGTTTGCCGCCGCCGAACCGCTGAGCGAAAAGCAGCTGGCCGCCCGGTTGCCCGAAGACGTCGACTTGAAGGCCCTGTTGACGGCGGTGCAGTCCTATTACGAAGGCCGCGGCGTCGAACTGGTGCGGCGCGGCAAGTCCTGGTCATTCCGCACCGCCGACGATATCCGGCCGCTGTTGGAGAAGGAAATCGAGATGCCCCGCAAGCTGTCGCGGGCGGCCATTGAGACCTTGGCCATCGTGGCCTACCACCAACCCCTGACGCGGGCCGAGATTGAGGAAATCAGGGGCGTCAGCCTGAGCCGCGGGACTTTGGACGTGCTCATGGAAGCGGGCTGGATCAAACCCGGCAAGCGCCGCGAAACGCCGGGCCGGCCGGCGACCTGGAAGACGACCGACGATTTCCTCGATCACTTCGGCCTGGAAGACGTCCGCGACCTGCCCGGCGCCAAGGAACTGAAGGCCGCCGGTCTGCTGGAATCGGGGCCGGCGATCAACGCCTACCGCGTCCATGGCGCCATCGAAGGGAAAAAGGCCGATGGCGACGACGGCGATGACGATCAGATCGCCATGATGCCGGAAACCCTGATGGACGATGCCGGCGAAGCCGCCGAACCCCTGGACCCGGAAGCCCGCTGACGCCATCGGGTGGCGCGTCGGTGAATTGTGATAACCGGGAATCCGGGCAAACGGTGCATTGCGGATTACCGGCTGTTCTGCCATTATCCGCGCTTCAACCCCCTGAAAACAGGTGAGAAACCGGAATGGGCACTTTTAGCATATGGCACTGGCTGATCGTCTTGGCGGTCGTGCTGGTTCTGTTCGGCGGCGGCGGCAAGATTTCGCGGTTGATGGGTGATTTCGGCAAGGGTCTGAAGTCCTTCAAAAAAGGCATGAAGGATGAGGACACGGCCGAGGAAGGCGCAGCTGATGAGGCGCCGAAAGCCATCAATGCGGATGCGGCCGAGACCGTCGAAGCGGCGCCGGAGAAGGACAAGGCGGCCAACGGTTAATCAGGGGCGCCGGTCGGGTTTGTAATTTCCCGCAGCGCGCTCATTGATGAGCCGGCCGGTCGCGCCTTTCCAACGCCCAATCAGATTAGGAGTATCGGTCCGCCATGTTCGACATTGGCTGGCAGGAACTGTTCGTACTTGCCGTTCTGGCGATCATCGTGATCGGCCCGAAGGATTTGCCGCGCGCCATCAAGACCGTGACGCACTGGGTTCGCAAGGCCCGCGGCATGGCCCGCGACCTTCAGGACGGCCTGGACGACATGGTTCGCGAAGCGGACTTGGATGACATCAAGAAAGAAGCCAATTCCATCATGGGCGACGGCATGGACCCCGGCGGCGCCATTGCGCGGGAACTGGACATGAGCGATGAGCAACAGGATTGGTCGAAGGCGGTGGATGAGTTCAAGGACGCCACGGACCCCGACAAGGATTTGGAAGAAGACGTCGACGACGCCATGCAGGTTGAACCCGAAGACGTGAGCGACAGCGCCAGCGGAGCTGCGCCGGCGGCACCTGAGGAAGCGCCATTTGACACGATTGAGCCGGATCCGGCGCCTGAGGTCACGGCGGCGCCGACCGCCGAAGCCGACACTTCCAAGGCCAGCGGATAGACGCCGTGGCCGAGGACACCCAGGAACAAAACGTCGAGGAGACGAAGATGCCGTTGCTCGATCATTTGATCGAGCTGCGGGGCCGGCTGATCTGGTCCATGGCGTCGATCATCGTCCTGTTCATCGCGATCTTTCCCTTCGCCGAATACGTCTATCAGTTCCTGGTCCAGCCCCTGGCCGATATCTTCGCCGACATGGACGGCGAGCGCCGGCTGATTTTCACCGCCCTGCACGAGGCCTTTTTCACTTACATCAAGCTGTCTCTGATCACCGCCCTGTTCATTGCCTTTCCGTTCATCTCCATGCAGTTCTGGAGTTTCGTCGCGCCCGGTCTTTACATGCATGAGAAAAAGGCCCTGGCGCCGTTTCTCGTGGCCACGCCGGTCCTGTTCTTCATGGGCGCGGCCATGGTCTATTACATCGTCATGCCCTGGGCCTATGAATTTCTGTTGAGCTTTGAATTGGAGGGCGGGCCGGGAACCTTGCCCATTGTTTCCGAACCGAAGGTCAACGAATACCTGTCGCTCAGCATCAACCTGATCTTCGCCTTCGGCATCTGCTTCGAGCTGCCGGTCGTTTTGACACTGCTGGGCCGCATCGGCATCGTGTCGTCGAAGGGCATGAAAGAAAAGCGCAAGTACGCGATCCTCATCGCCTTCATCGTCGCCGCCGTGATCACGCCGCCGGACGTGATCTCTCAGGTGCTGCTGGCGTCGGTCCTCATCTGTCTGTACGAGATTTCCATCTTCTCCGTCCGCTTGATCGAGAAAAAACGCCAAGAGGACGCGGACGAAGAGGGCAATGAACAAGACGTTGAAGAAGACGGGGCAGAAACCAGCACCTGAGCGAGGGCGGCTAGCCGGACTTGCCCAGTGCCGGGAAGGTTTCCAACAGCCAGAAGGCCACGTCGGCAATGGTGCCGGTCAGGAACATGACGCCGGTGATCACCAGCAGCGCCCCGATGACGCGCTCCACCGTCTGCATGTGCCGGCGGAAGCGGCCCATGAAGGCCATGAACGGCTTCACGGCGAGGGCCGCGGCCAGGAACGGGATACCAAGCCCGGCCGAGTAGACGGCCAACAGGCTGACGCCCTGGCTGACCGAATCCTCGGCCCCGGCGACGAACAGAATAGCCGCCAGCACGGGCCCCACGCAGGGCGTCCAGCCGAAGGCGAAAGCCAGGCCGATGATGTACGCGCCGATGACGCCGGCCGGCTTGCTGTCGGCATGAAAGCGCGCGTCGCGGTACAGGAAGCCGATCTTGAACAGGCCCATGAAATGCAGGCCCAGCACGATGATCACCGCACCGGCCAGCTTCGAGAGGATATCCAGATAATCGCCGACCATCTGGCCGAGCGCCGAGGCCGTCGCCCCCAAGGCGATGAAAACGGTGGAAAAGCCCAGCACGAAGGCGAAGGCGGCGATGAAAACGCGCTTCAACAGATCGGGGTCGGCCTCACCGTCATCGCCGACCATCTGGTCCAGGCTGACGCCGCCCAGGAAACACAGGTACGGCGGCACCAGGGGCAGCACGCAGGGCGACAGGAAACTCAGCAATCCGGCCCCGAAGGCGCCCGCGTAACTGACGTCGAAGCCGCCCATCACGTGCCCTTTATGGCGATTGTCTGATTGTCGGGAACCGTCACGGTTTTCTTGCCGGCGATGTAATTCGATACCACGTCGTAAATGGGCGGGCCCTGGGTTCCCGGATTGACCGACGCCCAACCGGCGACCACATAATTGCGGCTGGGATCGATGAGTTTGCCGGTTTTCAACACGGTCATGTTGGAAATGCGCTGGCCGATCGGTTTGTTGATGTCGATGGCATAGGCCATGCCGCCGACCCGGACCATATCGCCGCCCTGTTGATAGTAGGGATCGGGATTGAACAGGTTGTCGGCCACGTCCTCCAGGATCTCCTTCAGGAACTGACCGGTAAACTCCGAACGGTAGGTGTTGGGATAGGTGACCGCCGTGTGATGATAGACATGATCGACGGTGATGGCCTGGCCCGGCAACAGGCTGGAGCCCCAGCGGAAGCCGGGTGACAGGGCAATCTCCGCGTCACGCCCCTCAAGCATGGCGGCGCAGATCAGGTCGTCGAAGGTGCCGTTGAAGTTGCCGCGCCGGTACAACAGGCTGTCGGTCTTGCCGAGTACCCGGTCCAATTCCTTTTTGTGCGGCGCGCGAATTCTGTCGATCAACGATGCCATTTCCCGGTCCGGCGTGATCGCGTCGGCGAACACGGGGATCAGGCGGAAACTGTAATCAACGACCTTTCTGCCCTTCACATCCAGATCCAGCCGGGCCAGAAACTTGCCGTGTGAGCCGGACGCCACCAACAGCGTATCCTTGACCTTGATGGCGGCGGGGATGGCATCGTGGGTATGGCCGGTCAGGATCACGTCGATACCGGAAACCCTGGATGCCAGCTTGCGGTCGACGTCAAACCCGTTGTGTGACAGCAACACCACCAGATCGGCGCCGGCGCCGCGCGCCGCATCAACACGCTTTCTGATCAAGGCTTCACGGATACCGAAGGACCAGGTGGGGATCATGTGACGCGGATTGGCGACCGGCGTGTACGGGAATGCCTGACCAATGACGGCGATTTTGACGCCGCCGCGCTCAAAAAATTTGGTGTGTTCGAAGACCGCTTCTTCCCATTCCGTATCGACCACATTGCCGGCCAGGAACGGAAACTTCAGCTTGTCCTTCAGTTCAAGAACCCGGTCCGTGCCGTAGGTGAATTCCCAGTGCGCGGTCATCGCCTCGACGCCCAGGGTGTTCATGGCGTCAACCATGTCCTGGCCGTTGGTCTTCAACGCCGTGTAGGAACCCTGCCAGGTATCGCCGCCGTCCAGCAGAAGGGTCTTGCCGGGCCGTTCGGCGCGGATCGCCTTGATCAGGGTGGCCATGCGGTCAAGGCCGCCGACGCGACCGTATGACGCCGCAAGCGATGTAAAATCAGAGCTGCTGAAGGCATAGGCTTCCGGCGATCCCGCCTTCAGGCCGAATTTGGCGATCATGTCCTTGCCAGTGAGATGCGGCGGCAGGCCTTTGGCCGCGCCGACGCCGACGTTGATGGAGGGTTCGCGGAAATACAGCGGCACCAATTGGGCATGACAGTCGGTGAAGTTGAGCAGCGTCACCTGACCCTTGGCATCGAATTTCAACAGATCGTCCTGGGATATGGCCTGCCGGGCGGCGGCCCGGGCCAGATTTCCAGGCGCCCCCAGCAGCGCCGATGTGGCGGCGGCGACTTGCATGAATTGTCGGCGGTCTAGCATCTGTTCAATCTACTCACACCAGTTGGAAAAAAGAAGGGGATGCGCGACCACGCATCCCCATCTGGTAGCCAGTCGCTGCGGTCCGGGTTAGTTACGGACGGCCGGTGTTTCCACGGGCAGACCGCGGCCGCGCCAGGCGACGTAAAGTTCCAGGTTCATATATTCATCCGAGGCGTACTTGTAGGGTGTCGCCCGGACGTTTTTGTTGCAGCCTCGGAAGCGGCGATGGGTTGAGCCCACTTTCTGCCACTTCAGCCGGTATGTGGGGAAGCCGTTGGTCTGGCCCTGGGTCAACAGGTTGGCCCGGGCTTTCTTGCCCGCATGGTCCTGGTGGCAATGTTTGCAGGCCAAGTCCAGCGACCCGCGCCGCTGGTTGAAGAACTTTTCCCCGTCCTGGAAGAACTTCACCGCCGGCCCGTCAACCGAGACGTTCATGGGCATGCCGCGCGACTGATGACGGATGAACACGGTCATCGCCAGAAGCTGACTGGATTCATACTTCCAGGGCTTCGCCTTCATGTGCTTCTTCCGGCACATGTTGACCTGCGTTTCGATGTTTTTGATCTTCTTGATGTTGTCGTCGTACTTCGGGAACGTGGTGGCGACACCCTTCATCGCCACTTCGGCTTTGCCGTGGCACGCCTTGCACGATTTGCCGGCTTCGCCATCGACTTTCTCATACAACGCCGCGCCTTCGTCGACCCAGATCATGCCCGGATTTGAGATATCTTCGTCCTGCATGGCCTTGGATTGCGGTGTCAGATAGGTGTAGCCGCTGTTCCGGTCGTCGGACCGGTACATTTTATCGTCAGCGGCCAATGTGGTGGTCGCGAATCCGGCTGCAAGCATTGCGCCGGCCGCCGCCAGTAATCCCAGATGAACCTTTCCCATGATTGTTCCCCTATCAACCGGTGACGTTGAGTTTGGCCGACTTTTTGGTGACATTGCCTTTGTCGTCGGTCCAGGTGAAATCCAAATTGCCGCTGTCCGCTGCCGTCACATAGAAGGCCATGTACGGATTGGCGGAAATCGCCGGCGCCCAATCGGCAACAAACACATCCTTGCCGTTATATTGGCAGACGAATTTGTTGATGATCATGCGGGGGATCTTTTTACCGGTTTTCTTGTTCTTGCGTTGACCCGTTTCCATCTTGTGGGAAATCAGGGTTTTGACTTGAAAGACCTCGCCCTTCTTGACGGACTTGGGCACTTTCACGCGGGCTTTTGATTTTGCCATTTTATCTACTCCCGTTTCCCGATCAGCCGCCGCAGCCGCCGATGGTGACTTTGATTTCCGACTTCGCCATGTACATGGTGCCGTCACTCATTTCGGCGACGGCGACAATGTTCTGGGTTTTCGCCAGGCGGATGCGTGTCGACACCTTGGCCTTGCCATTTGCCGGCGTGAAGTGGAACGACGCAATGTCCGGGTTCGGGTTCTTGTCGGCCCACAAATGCAGTGTCTTGACGCTGCCTGCATCGCCTTCCACCTCCGCGGTGATCGGCACGGTATTGCCGTTTTCCGCGATCTGCGGCAGGTCCAGTTTGATCTTACCCGATTGCGTCTTCTTGCCGCCGGTTGCTTTCATGATGGCCGCGTCAACGGCCTTTGCATCGGCGGCCGCGTCACGCGGAAATAGGCCGATGCCCATGGCGGCGACAGCGCCGGCACCGAACATCGCGATCAACTCGCGGCGCCCGACTTGGCGAGTCTCCAATGTCTTGCCAATCATCGTGTTCTCCTTGGTTACAATCTTCACCGAAGGCGACCGGAATTCCGGGCCTTATTTGAGGGTCTGCAGATACGCCAGAATATCCTCGACTTCCTGGGCGGCGAGGACGGACTTGCCCTTGAATTTCTTCAACACCCGATGGAAGCCAGTATTCTTGTAGAAAGACGGCATGATCGTGTCCTCATTGAGGACTTTCGGATCGACCACACGCAGACGCAGTTCACCGGCCTCATAGCGAGCGCCGACGCCCTTCAGGTCAGGACCGATGTTCCCGTGGAACGGTTGTTCCGGGATCGGCATGACATGGCAGGCCAGGCAATTGCCCTTCTTGCGGTTGATCGACAAAGCGCGTCCTTTCTTCGCGTTCCCGGCCTTGCCGGTCAGCGATTTCGGGATGCTTGATTCATCGACCACCTTGTATTTCACCAATTCGGCGGCTGCCGCGTCGCCTGTGACGGCCAACGACATTGCAACCCCCATGGCCATGACGGCCAAGGTTCTCATTCCCAAGGTCATTACTCCTCCATTGGTCCCCCCGGTCCGGCGGCTCCCTGTTTGACCGCGATCTTGATTGCGCGGTTCACTTGTTGAGCACCGTCCGGTGAAACTTTGTTTCCCTGACGCCCATCATCATATTCGAATATTATAGAATATCAAGAGTGTAGGTAATTAGGGAATTCCCTAGGCGTCAGCGGCTAGCGGTTTGATGTCACGCCATCAACGATAATGGCGCGAATGTTGACCTCACTCAAGGCCGCCGCTTCGCGCAAGCCTTGGTCCGATGCCGGGAAATTGCCGTGTCCCAGGCGGACCACGGACTTACCATCTTCGATCCAGTCGGCCATGCGGGTAACGATTGAATTGGGCAACCCGATTAGTGTGTCGGCGGAACCGACGGTGACGATTTCCGCATCCCGGCGAACACGATCGGCAATTCCTTCGCTGACGCCGGGATCGATAACGGCGATGTCGGCTTGCTGCATCAGCCGCAGCGCCTTGAAGGTCAGCATGTCGGGATCACCCGGTCCGCATCCGATCAAGGCGACCGTGCCCGCGAGATTACCGCCGGGCGAAGAAATTTCGGCAACGGTTGTCTCAAACAAGCGCTCCGCGCCGGTCAGGTCGCCGGCGGTGATCTGTTCGGGAATGGGGCCGTCCATGAAACGGTCCCAGAAACGGCGGCGCGAATCGAAATCGGGCAGGGCATTCATGACCTGTTGGCGGCGCTCGGCGACGAAACCGGCAAGCGTGCCCAGGGACGCCGGCAGCATGGTCTCCAGGCGTGCCCGCAGCGAGCGGGTGAGGATCGGCGCATCACCGCCGGACGACACGGCGACGACGATGGGCCCGCGGGTCACGGTGGCTGGCATG
>CAZQPC010000167.1:0-10944 GCA_964595005.1 uncultured Magnetovibrio sp. | reverse complement strand
TCCAAGTTCGTCCATCCAGGCCTCGATGACGTCGCGCAGGGCTTCCTTGTTGGCGCGGCGGTCGCGCGGGCTTTTGAAGCGCGGATCGTCGGCCAGTTCCGGTTGACCGAGCGCCTTGACCATCTGACGCCATTGGTAGGGCATCACCATGATCGAGATGAACCGCCCGTCGCCGGCCCGGAAATTGCCGGTCGGCCCGCCGTCCGGATGCAACGACCCGGACCGCAGCGTCACCGCCTTCTTCCCGGAAAGCGCAATCTTCGGCACGTTGACCTCCTGGGTTTGGAAGTAACTATCGACCAGCGATGCGTCGATGTGCTGCCCCTCGCCGGTCTTTTCCCGGTGCAGCAGGGCAAAGCCGACGGCCATGGCGGCGGTAATGCCGGTGGCGCAGTCGCCCAAGGCATTGGGCATTTGCCCGGGCCCCCGGTCCGGCTCGCCGATGCCGGCGGTGAAGCCTGCGTAGGCGGCGCCGATGTAGTCGAACCCGGGCTCACCGCTGAGCGGCCCCGTCTGCCCGGCCAGCGATACGGAACACATGACCAGACCGGGATTGATCTTTTTCAGGTCTTCATAGGCAAGCCCGTTCCGGGCCATCACGCCGGGCGCAAAGTTCTCCACCAGGACGTCGGACTGGGCCACCAGCCGCAGGAGAATGTCCCGTCCTTCCGGGCTTTTGTAATCCAACGCCAGGCTTTTCTTCGAGTGATTGTGTTGAAAGTAGTAAGTGCTGATCGAGGCTTTCTTGTGGGCCGGGCCGCGCGGCTTCAACCCGGAAAACCGGCCCCGGTCGCCATGCGGCAGCAGTTCCACCTTGATCACCTCGGCGCCCATTTCGGCCATCACCCGCGCGCAGGTGGGTCCGGCAACGAATTGGCCGAGGTCGAGGACGCGGTATGAGGTGAGCATGGGCTGCATGGGACCGGACCTAGGCGGCGCTTTCCTTCGCCAGACCGGCGTCCTCGAGATATTTCTCGATCAGCCAGATGCGGTCGTGACCCCAGAATTGCTCGCCATCCATCAGAAACAGCGGCACGCCGAAGATATGATCCTCCATGGCCTCGTCCAGGGACGCTTCATAGTCCTTTTGCCCTTGACCATTGAGATAGTCCCGGAAGGCGTCCGACGACATCCCCAGGTGGTCGATGGCGCCGGCGACGGCCTCGGCTTCATCGACTTCCAATTGGCGTCTGAAGAATTCTTCAAACACATGGCGGCCGTAGTCAATCAGCCGGCCTTCCCGTTCGGCGAACAGGCCGCCGATCAGGGCCGGCGCCGTGTCATAAATTTTCAAGGGCCCGCGGATCATGTAGTCCTTGTCCTGCAGGTTGGCGTTGCGGCGCACGTCCATGTAGGAGTACTTGACCTTGAATTCCGAATAGACGCTGCGCTGGCCCTTGCCCTTGATGCGCAGCTGGAACGGCTTCCACTTGATCCGTACGTTGAATTTCTGTTCCAAGGCAAACGCCGGGTCGAAGGCAATCCAGGCGTAGGGACTTTTGAAGTCCGAATACATCTTGATTTCTTTCACCTCGGTCATCGTTCCCTCCTCTATCGGCATTAAGACTTGCCCAACAGATGTTCAGCCGACTGATTGTACAGCAGGCTGTTGTTCTCGGCGGTATGCTGGCCGCGGTTCTGCTTGTCCTTCATCAGATTTATCGCGGCGCGCACGGCCGGGCGCTGCTTCATGCGTTCGCGCCAATCCGCCACGTTCGGGAAATCATCAAAGGAAGACCCCAGGTTTTTGGCGATAAAGGCCCAGGGGAAGCCAATCATATCGGCAATGGTATAGTCATCGCCCAGGATGTAATCCCGATCCTGAAGCCGCCGTTCCAGCACCGCCAGATTACGCTCGTATTCGCCGCTGTACCGTTGCCGTCCGTAGTCCTGGCCGTCCGGCGCATAATTGACGAAGTGGCTCAGCTGGCCGCCGATGGGGCCCTGGTTGCCGACCTGCCAGAACAGCC
Organism: uncultured Magnetovibrio sp.; assembly: GCA_964595005.1. Lineage (GTDB taxonomy): Bacteria > Pseudomonadota > Alphaproteobacteria > Rhodospirillales > Casp-alpha2 > UBA3470. Next base: position 8,974 of record CAZQPC010000167.1, on the reverse strand, counting down.
ATTCATAGGTTTCCTTGCGCCCCAAAGGATCGGTGGGCATGAACTTGCCGGTTTTTTCCGCCAGATAAAGCAGGATCGCGCCGGATTCGAAAACACTGACCGGATCGCCTTCCACATCGTGGTCGACAATCGCCGGCATTTTGGCATTCGGACTGATGGCCAGAAATTCCGGCTTGAACTGATCACCTTTGGGTAACCGTACCAACACCGTATTGTACGCTAGGCCGCATTCCTCAAGCATGATGCCGACTTTCCAGCCGTTCGGCGTCGGCGCGAAATAGAAATCAATCATCGAAATATCCCATCGGGCCCCGGCCCCTGAATATGTTAGCGGGCTTCCGCCCGGGCCGCATCGTATTCGGATTTCAACCGGGCCACCAGTTCCGCCGCAGACGGCACATCGGATATGGACCCGACGCCTTGCCCGGCACTCCAGATGACCGACCAGGCTTTCGGTTTGTCGTCGGTGGCCCGTGAACGGAAATTCTTGGGATCCTCCTGGCCCGGCAGGGCGATCTCGCCGGGATCAATGCCGGCCTCAAGGATGCTTTTCGTCAGGTAGCTTGCCGGAATGCCCGAGAATTCCGGCGTGTAGGTGATGTCGGCAGCGCCCGATTCAAGGATCATCTGCTTATAGAGGGGTGCCGCGTTGGCCTCCTCGGTGGCGATGAACCGGGTTCCCAGATAGGCGAAATCGGCGCCCAGCGACCTGACCGCGTGGACCGTGCGTCCGTCGCTGATGCACCCCGACAGCATGATCGGCCCGTCGAAGAAGGTTCTGACCTCCGGCACCAGGGCGAAGGGACTGGCGACGCCGGCGTGGCCGCCGGCTCCGGCGCAAACCAGGATCAACCCGTCAACGCGCGATTCCAGCGCCTTCTTGGCATGCCGGACATTGGTTACGTCATGAAAGATTGTGCCGCCATAGGAATGAACCGCATCGGCGATATCACCGGGTTTGCCGACACTGGTAATGACCAATGGCACCTGGTGTTCGACCACCGTCGCCAAGTCCTCTTCCAGGCGCGGATTATTGCGGTGCACGATCAGGTTGACGCCATAGGGCGCCACATACCTGCCGTCCGCGCGGGCCACCGCCAGGCGTTCCTCAATCTCCGTCAACCAGCCTTCGAAAGTATCGGGCTCGCGCGCGTTGAGGGCCGGGAACGTGCCGACGACGCCGGACGTGCACTGGGCAACCACCAGGTCCGGCACGGAGACGATGAACATGGGCGCGCCGATCACCGGCAGGGCCGACGCGGCGACAAGTTCTTCGAGATCGAGCAGTCGTTCAGGCATGGGGTCCACCGTGATTGTTCCGACAGGCGGCGCATTATGTCGAACCCCATCGGCATCGGAAAGGCGCGGCGGGCGGAAATACGGCGTCATTTCACGGGTCGAAAGACAAAACTCATTTCCACGGCTATGATTTCCACCGAATGAAATAACTCGGTCCATGGCATGTTGAAATTTATCTTTATGGCGATTGGCGCCTACCTGTTGATCTTCGGCCCCTTGCCGGAACTCTTCGCGTACTCCAATCAAGTGCTTGGCTTGATCGTGATCGCCGCCGGCCTTGCGATCAGCCGTTATGCGGGCAACGGATGAGCGCCCGTATTGCCATCATCGGTCTCGGCGTCATGGCGACACGCATGATCAGCAATGTTCAGCGTTATGGCGGCTTTGAGGCCGCGGCCGCCTGGGACCCCGACACCGACGCGTGCCGGCGCGCCGTTCAGTTGGCGCCGGCGCTCCGCATCGCCGACAATGCCGCGGCGGCCATACAAGATAAGGACATCGACGGCGTCTATATTGCTTCGCCACCCGCCTCGCACCGTGCATATGCGGAGATGGCCCTCGCCGCCGGCAAGCCCGTGTTGAGCGAAAAGCCGCTGGGCATCGACATCGACGCCAGCCGCGCCCTGGTCGATGCGGCAAACCGATGCGGGGTCGCCAACGCCGTCAACTTTCCCTTCGCCACGGCCGCCGGCGTCGCGGAAATGGAAACCGCCCTGGCCGACGGAACCATCGGCGACGTGGCCGGTGTCGACATCCGCCTGCACTTCTGTAAATGGCCCCGCGACTGGCAGCAGCCGGCGGCCTGGCTCAGTGAGCGCGCCCAGGGCGGTTTCGTGCGGGAAACCTTTTCCCACTATGCCTACCTGGCGGAAAAACTGTTCGGCCCGGCCCGGTTGATCCATGCCGTGGCGCGTTATCCCGATGATCACCGATCAGCCGAAACCCACGCCCTGGCGCTGATGGAATGCAGCGACATTCCGGTGACCTTTGCCGGCGGCACCGGCGGCCTGGACGCCAGCGGCGCCGATCGCATCGATTTCACCGTTTGGGGCGCGCAAGCCGGTTATCGCCTGTATGATTGGAACCGCCTGCGGTCCAGCCGCGGCGACGGTTGGACGGAACACCTGGCCGACATCGCCGACCCACGCCAGGACGGCTATCGGCGCCAGATTTGCGCCATCGGGTCATTCTTCTCCGGCGGTGATCACGGCTTGCCCGGCTTCGCCGACGCGCTGCGGATCCAGGAACTGGTTGAAGAAATCCTGGCCGCCTAGAGCAATCCCGCCGATTTCCTTTTCGCGACTTTCCCCCACCCCACCGGCGTCCATTCGATGACGATGACAATCTGGCTGACCGTCCGGCCGTCATCGGACAAGGGCAGGCGCAGGGCGTTTTGCAGGTGCTCAAATCCACCGTGACGTTCAAAGCCGTAGTGGGTTCCATAGGCGCGCGGGTATTCAACCACTTTGGCATGGATACGCTGAACGGCGGCTCGGAATTCCGGCGGCGACAACTCGGCGGTGGTCATGCCGGTCATGTCGGCGCCATGGATGACGTTCATGCCCGAACCCCAAAACCGAAAGGTGTTTTTGGTAACATCTTCCTTCACATCGACGACCATTGTCGTCGGCACCAACTGCGTCGGCAGTTCGTCAAGATGGAAGTCGCGCCAGCTGCATCGTAATTCTTCACCGCGGCGGGCGCGCCAATAAGCCAGGACGGCGGCTAAACTGTCCGACAAATCCTCAAGCGCGACTTCCTTTTCGATCATGTCACGTCCATCTCTGGAGAGCCGTTGTTATTTATATAGTCAATCGTGCCAGATCATGAGTAATAACTTCGCGACCGAAACGGCATGCAATGCCGACAGCGCCGTTCGCCAGCGGTTGCCCCGGCTTCTCGGGCTCGCTAAATTCCCCTCGCGAAGGAGCCGCCATGACCATCACCATTTCCCCCGCGAACCCGATCCTCGGCGCCGAAGTCACCGGCATCGATCTTTCCGCGTCGCTGTCGAATTCGGATTTCGACGCCGTCCATGATGCTTTTGTCACCCACTCGGTGCTGGTTTTCCGCGACCAAAACCTGACGCCGGAAGCGATGATCGACTTCAGCCGCCGGCTAGGGCCGCTGATGGAGCACGTCTTGAAGGACTCGCTGCTGGACGGATATCCCGAGATCTACAAGCTGTCGAACAAGCGCAAAAACGGCACAGCCCAGGGCCGCGCCTATGCCGGCCAATATTGGCATTCGGATTTGACCTATGAGCCGCAACCGTCGCTGGGCTCTTTGCTGTATGGCATTGAAGTGCCGCCGGTCGGTGGCGATACACTGTTCGCCAGCACCGCCCACGCCTTTGACACCTTGTCGCCGGCCATGCAGGAGATGGTCACCGGCCTGAGCGCCGAACACCTGTTCGCCCACGCGTTCCGCGGCGGCGCCAATCCGGCGGCCCGCAAGGGCGATCCCTTGAGCGAGCGCCCGCCGGTCAACCACCCCGTCGTCCGGCGCCACGGCGTCACCGGACGCAAGTGCCTGTTCGTCAACGAAGGGTTCACGGTCAAGATCAACGAACTGGCACCCAAGGAAAGCGACACGATGCTGAAGTTTCTTTGTCAGCATATGACGCGGCCCGAGGTGGTATTCCGCCATCATTGGCGTCCGGGTGACGCGGTCCTATGGGACAACCGGGCCCTGGTGCATCGCGGCGTCAACGATTACGGCGATGATCAACCGCGGCACATGCACCGCACCACGATCAAGGACGGCTGATCGCCGCGCGATCTCATTTCGCCGCATTTTCCAAAAGCGGAAATCCCTCAAAGAACAGCTTCCAGGCGTCACGGTCCGGGCCGAAATCGCAGATCGATAAGATGTGATCGACCAGACGGCCGTCAGAAGAAAGCGGCAGGCGAAGCCCGGAAACTTCCAGGGGTCGAAAAGGCCGATCCGCCTCAGACGCCGTAACCCGGCGGATAAAGCCCAGCGGCACACCGCTGGAAACAACCTTAAGACACTCATCGAGGCCTGTACCCTTGGGCCAAAGGCTTGGCTGCACCATCTCCTCGGATGTCAGCTCGACGCCCAGGATATCCGCGAGCCCGGTTCCCCAGAACCGGTATCGGAAGGCGGCCCCGTCGTCGACAACATCGACGATTCGCACGTAGGGAATCAGTTGCGGCGGCAAGGCGGCCAATTCCACCTGTTGCCACGATGGCGCGAATTTCTCGCCCTTCAACGCCCGCCAATGGTCCAGGACCTGGCCGCATCGCGTCGCGGCGGCCTGCTCCAGCGGGATTTCATCGGAGAAATAGTCCGGCATATGGTCAATCGGCTCCAGTTCGATATGCTTGGGGCGGTGGAAAATTGGATAACCCTGATACTACGTCATAGTAGCATATACCTAAGTCATATTCAGTCCAACTAAATATTGAATATTATCTATATAAGGTCAGTCTTTTGACCTATATGCAGGTCACGCCATTGCCGATCCGCCTCGCCTTTACGTATCCTCGTCGCCACAAATATTTTACCGGGAGCCGTTAGGTTGATGCCCAAGTCCGCCGTCGATATCGTTACCGAGGCCGGCACCCTGATGCAGGCCGGCCAGCCGGCGGAAGCCGTCAAGCTGTTGGCGCCGCTGCACGCCGCCAACCCCGGTCACGATAAAATGCGCCAATTGATGTCTTCGGCCCGCCTGGCGGCGGCCCGTGAGGCCTATGGGCGCGGCGATCTGGAGGCCGGCGCCGGCTATTTGAGCGACGCCCTGGAAGACGACCCTAATAACCCCCGCCTGCTTGGCCACCGGGCCATCGTCGCCCTGCGCGCCGGCGAGCCGGCAATGGCCGAGGCGTTTTTCAGCCAAGCCATGACCCGGGCCCGCCATGCCGGCGGCGACGACGGCTGGATCTGGACGCAAGCCGGATCCCTGGCCCGCCAGGCCGGCCAACTGGATCGCGCCCGGCGCCTTGTCGACGCGCGTTGCACGGCCGCGCCGGACGACCCGGAAGCCGTCTATGCGCGGGCCTTCATCGAACTTGCGTGCGGCAACATGGCGGCCGGGTGGAGCGCCTATGAGGCACGGTGGCAAATGCCCGGATTTTCGTCGCCACCGAAGCGCACCCATCGGCCAAGTTGGGACGGGCAATCCTTCGATGGCCGCCTGCTCATATGGCGCGAACAGGGCGTTGGCGATGAAATCATGTTCGCGCGGCACCTGCCCGACGTCGCTTCGCGGTGCCGTCAGGTGATCGTCGAATGTGACCCGCGGCTACGTTCCCTTCTATCGCGATCATTCCCGGGCCATCAGTTCCGGTCCAGTGCTGCCGATTTCACCCCCAACAAGGTGCCCGACGAAGATTTCGACCGCCATATCCCGTTGGCAAGCCTGCCCGGAATATTGGCGCCTGACGCGGCCTACCCTGATGCCGGGGCCTACCTGTCGGCCGACCCGGCACGGCAGCGGCACTATCGCGACCAATTGCAATCGACGTCTCCAAACCGGCGCCTGATCGGCGTGTCCTGGTGGTCGAAGAACGCCGAACACGGCAGAACCCGTTCGCCCGGCGTCAGCCAATGGGAGCCGGTTTTCAAGGTTCCCGGCTGCCGGTTCATATCGCTTCAATACGGCGTCTCAGGCGACGAGGCCGCCGCCCGAGGAATTCATACGCTGCCGGGACTGGACGCCTGGCAGGACCTGGAAGGGTTGGCCGCCCTGACGTCGGCAATGGATGGCGTCGTCACCATCGATAACAGCACCGTACACCTGGCCGGCGCGTTGGCCGTGCCGACGGTTTTGCTGCTGCCCGCCTATCAGGACTGGCGCTGGCAGATGCCTGTTTCCGGGCCGGAAAGCCTTTATCAAAGCGTCCATGTCATCCGCCAACAAACGCCGGGCGAATGGAACCCCGCCATGAAGGCCGCCGCGGCGGCGTTGGCCGGAATGGATTAACCGGCCGGCATTGACTTCCCCGGACCGCCGTGGTTCCTGCCCGGCCATGCAAGCCGCCATCATCCCGGTCACGCCCTTCCAACAGAATTGCACCCTCATGTGGTGCGAGGAAACGATGCAGGGCGCCTATGTCGATCCCGGCGGCGAGGTCGACCGGTTGCTTGGCGTTGCCGAGGAACAAGGCGTCGCCTTGGTCAAGATTCTGCTGACCCATGGCCACATGGATCACGCCGGCGGCACCGCCGAGATGTCGGAACGGCTGGCCATTCCCGTCGAAGGCCCCCACGAAGACGACAAGTTCTGGATCGACCAAATCGCCGAATCGGCGGCCCGTTTCGGCATGGAGCCGGGGCCCCGGCCGTTTACCCCCAACCGATGGCTGGACGGCGGCGATGAGGTAACGTTTGGCAATGTCACCTTGAGCGTACGGCACTGCCCCGGGCACACCCCCGGCCATGTGATCTTTTTCCACGAAGGCCTGAAACTGGCCCAGGTGGGCGACGTTCTATTCCGCGGATCCATTGGCCGCACTGACTTTCCCAGGGGCGACCACGCGACCCTTATTCGCTCCATCAAGACGCAACTGTGGCCGTTGGGCGACGACGTGACTTTCATTCCCGGCCACGGGCCGACGTCGACGTTCGGCGAGGAACGGCGCAGCAATCCCTACGTTGCCGATTAGGTGAAGGCTCAGTGCCGGGGGGCGTTGACAGCGCAAATGGTGCCGCTAAGGTGGGCGCCTGGGGACTGGGGAATGTACGAACGGCAGTTTTCCGTACTCCAGAGTTAGGCACGACCGAACATCGATGAATGAGTCAACGGCCATCCCCCACGTACTGATCGTGGAAGACGAAGAAATTCTGTTGAAGTTCCTCGTCTACCACGTCGAACATGCCGGTTACCGTGCCACCGCCATCACCAAGGGCGGTGAAATATTTTCGATCCTGCAACGCGACCCGGCTGATCTGATTCTCATGGACCTGGGCCTGCCCGATGGCGACGGCCTGACGTGGACACAGCAGATTCGCGAAACCACCAATGTTCCCATCGTTGTGCTCACCGGACGCCAGGGCGACGATGATCGGATCATGGCCCTTGGTTTGGGCGCCGACGACTATCTGACCAAACCGTGTGATCCCCGCGAATTGCTTTTGCGGATGCGAAATATCATTGACCGCGGCCAGCGAGACGCACCGCCGGCGACCCCCGCCGACGTTGCCGCGCCCACCGCCCCACCGAAGCCGGCGCCCAGGCCGGCGCCCGGGCCGGCGCCGGATCAAGCGGTCGCACAAGGCGACCGCCGCGGCGACGTGCGCCAAGACCGGCGGCAATCGAACCGCCGTGACCGGCCGGGGGGAAAATCTATCAACTTGCCAGCCATCGCCATCAGTGCCGTCATATTTCTGGCCGCCGGGGCCGGGCTCACATGGTTTCTTTTGGCTGGTGATGATGGACCTGCATCGCCGCGCACGGTGGCCGAGGCGCCACCGGTGCCGGCTGCTAAAAATAGCCCGGACACCGATGCGCCGTTCTCACAATCATCGGTGTCCCCGGGGCCTGAACCGAAAACCGAACCCGATACCCTGAGCCGCTCGGTGATCGCGACACCGCAACATGTTGAAGGTGACGATGCCCCGGTGGAGAAAAACACCGGCCTTCCAACCGATGTGGAAACAGACCGGCCAGTTGCCGCGACCAGTTATTCGTGGGTGCTGAAGGCCAAGTGCCCGGCCATCCCGGACGTGCCCTGGTGGCGGGTGCGCAGCCACACGGAAATCGTCCGCTACGTCAACACCCGCCATTCCGGTGATTGGCTGCCATATCTAAAGTCCTGGGTGATTCGGCTCAATAAACTGAAGGATATTCACAAACGCGGTTCCGGCATTCGAACCAAGACGAACGAAACGCTGACCGGTGAAGCCTTGCAAGCTTACATCGCGCAGATGTCGCAACGGGTCGAAGCCGTGAAATGCCTGTCGAAGGCAGCGGCCGACTATGCCTACAAGCGATCACAGGTACGAAACTAAGGTCGCGGCCGTTTGACAAATTTGGCAAGCCGGCTACCCGGCTCATCGGTCTCAAAAGCATCACCAAACACAGCCACGCTGGCCTCTGCCGCCTGATCCGGTGACACGGCTTCCCATTGGCGCAGCAGTTTTTTCTGCGATCGCAGCGCGTAAATCCCGGACCGGCAAAGATGACCCAGCACCGCGTCGACGGCGGCATCCAAGTTCTCCGGCGTGACCACCTCTTCAACAAACCCCCACGCGAAGGCTCGTTCGGCGTCGATAACCTCGCCGGTCAGCATCAGCCGTCCGGCACGCCCGGACCCCATCAGCCGCGGCAGCAAGGACGCCTCGATCACCGACGGCAACCCGACCTGGACCTCGGGCATGCCGAACCGCGCATTCGTCGATGCGACGCGAAGATCACAGGCCGCGGCCAATTCCATGCCGCCGCCCAGGGCAAAGCCGTCCAGCTTCGCGATCACCGGTGCCGGCAGGTCGCGGACGGCGCGCATGGCGCCATGCAGGTTCGAGATAAACTCGCGCGCTGTCTTGGGCGTCAGGACCGCCATTTCGACAATGTCGGCACCGCCCACCCAGGCCCAACTGCCGTCCAGAAAAGTCGTAGCCGACAATGCTTACTCCGTCCCTTTTTACAATTTTGACATGGCGCGCCAAGGAATTACGGTGTTGGAACAAGGATCATTTGCTGGCTTCGAGG
>CAZQPC010000166.1:0-10979 GCA_964595005.1 uncultured Magnetovibrio sp. | reverse complement strand
GTTTGAGCGAGGGGCGCAAGGCCCGTCGCACAGATCGGCTTCGGCGCTGGTATTTTTGGTAGTTGATTACACCAGCGTCGCATATCGAGGAGGATACAGTATTTCAATTTCATTGGAGTTAGCAATAGACCCAGGAGAGCGAATATGAACAAACGATTTTCCCTTGGAATCATATGCACAGCAATGATCGTACTCATCGGAATGTCACCAGCTTATTCGTACAGTTGTCCAGTTAACATGGCGGCATTCGACAAAGCGGTGGCGGCCGGCCCCAAGATATCTCCCGAAAAATTGGCCATGGCGATAAAACTCAGGAAAAAAGCGGAAGAGCAGCATGATGCGGGTGATCACGGCGGTTCAATCGAGTCGATTAACAAGGCGCTTGATCTTATTGAGTCAGAATAACTCAAAGGCTGGCCGAGAGACTTTGGCTGCATCTTGTCCGTACGGAGAATAGAGTACGAGAGGAATCGTTGTCTGATGGTCGCAGTGTATTGCAAAGGCTATTTTAAATGGGATCACTACTGTTTGATGATCTAAGGGTTTTGATCATCGATGAACAACATGCGATGCGAAAAATCGTGCGCCAGCTTCTTAACCAATCACACATTAAAGCCGTGGCCGAGGCAGAGAGTGCTCAGGCAGCCTTTGACCTAATCACAAATCCAGATGAGCCAACTCCAGATGTTATTATTTGTGCGCTTCACATGAAAAACATAGACGGAATGGAGTTCGTTAGTAAGTTGCGGCGGGACAAAAATATGATTCCCGTATTAATTACCACCGGCGATCCAGATACCTTCCTCCACGAAGTGGCGGAGCAGGCCGGAGCCACAAAAGTTTTGACGATACCAATTTCCGGACCCGACCTAATTCGTGAGATTGAAGTAGGGTTAGGGTTTTCGTTGGGATAATCTTTAACCTCCGAAATGGGTCAAAAATACCGAAGTTTGCAATCACTTAATTTGCGGAACCGTCCATGACCACCGGCTTTCGGGCTCCCGGTGATCAACGGCTTGCTGCCGAACCCGGGCAGATTCTACATAAGAAAATCTCTCGTTTGAAGGAAAAAATTCCAATTTCTTCTTGAAATTCTTTATTCAGCTATACATATTCCCTGTATGAATGTGATGGTGACAACAACGACTGAGGACGTACTGTACGGTGGCGGCATGGGGACGTCCGGCCACTGCCCAGCGAAGGGACATGCGCGCCGCCGCAAAATGTGTACTTTTGTCCACTTCGGCGAAAAATTGCGAAAAAATGTGTACCCGGGTACACAAAATAGGGTGTTGAAATCATTCAGAGAATTTTGTTTCCCGCGTACTTTTGCGTACCTTGGTGTATTTCCATGTACTTTCGGACGAGTTCGCCCCGCTGAAACGCCGCCGAAACCCGCCCTGCGGCCATTGTCATCCCCGGTGCCTTTGCCTAGATTGCTGGCGCATTCACGCCGCCGCCGTTTTCGGCCGCCGGCCAGCTGATCGAGGCTTTCATGAGATTATCGCGTTACTTCCTGCCGACCTTGAAGGAAAACCCCGCGGAGGCGGAGATTGTCTCGCACCGGCTGATGCTGCGGGCCGGCATGATCCGCCAATCCAGCGCCGGCATCTATTCGTGGCTGCCCATGGGATTCCGGGTGTTGAAAAAGATCGAACAGATCGTCCGCGAGGAACAGGATGCCATCGGCTGCCAGGAAGTGCTGATGCCGACAATCCAGCCGGCCGATCTGTGGCGCCAAAGTGAGCGCTATGACGATTACGGCCCGGAAATGCTCAGGATCAAGGACCGCCATGACCGCGACATGCTGTACGGGCCGACGAATGAGGAACAGATCACCGAGATATTCGCCGCCAGTGCCCGCAGCTACCGCGATCTGCCGAAGATGCTCTATCATATTCAGTGGAAGTTCCGCGACGAGGTGCGGCCCCGCTTCGGGGTCATGCGGGGCCGCGAGTTTCTGATGAAGGATGCCTATTCCTTCGATCTGGACGCCGAAGGGGCGCGCCGGTCCTACAACAAGATGTTCGTCTCCTACCTGCGCACATACGAACGCTTAGGGTTGACCGCCATCCCCATGGCCGCCGACACGGGCCCCATCGGCGGCGATATGAGCCACGAGTTCCTGATCCTGGCCGACACGGGCGAAAGCGAAATTGCCTGCCATAAGGATTTTCTGGACCGCAAGCTGGCCGGCGCGGACATCGACTTCGACGGCGATTTGCAGCCCATCGTCGACAGTTACACCAGCCAATATGCGGCGACCGACGAAAAACGCGACGCCGGCGCCGAAGCGGCGCTGGGCAGCGATTTGGTGACGGCGCGCGGCATCGAGGTCGGCCACATCTTCTATTTCGGGACCAAATATTCCGAGCCCCTGGGCGCCAAGGTGACCGACGCGGACGGCAAGGAAGTGGTGCCGGAGATGGGGTCGTACGGCATCGGCGTCTCACGTCTGGTCGGCGGCATCATTGAGGCGTCGCACGACGAGGGCGGGATCATTTGGCCGGAATCGGTGGCACCCTACAAAGTCGGCCTGATCAATCTCAAGGTCGGGGATACGGATTGCACGGCGGCCTGTGACAAGGCCTACGGTGACCTGACGGGGACGGGGGTCGATGTTCTGTATGACGACCGCGACACCCGGGCCGGCGCGAAATTCGCCGACATGGACCTGATCGGCGTGCCCTGGCAACTGATCATCGGGCCGCGCGGCCTGAAATCCGGCACCATCGAGTTGAAGAGCCGGGCGTCGGGCGAACGCGAGGAAATGAGCCTGGAAAGCGCCCTGACGCGGCTGCTGGTCTGACAGGGGGGGAAGGTGTTGGAAATCGCCATCCTTATTTTCGACGGCACGACGCATCTCGATTCCGTCGGGCCCTACGAGGTTCTTCACAATCTTCCTGACGCGGAGGTGAATTTCGTCGCCAAAAAGGCCGGCACCTACCGCGACAAATGCGGCATGCTCGGCCTGCGGGCGGATTTCACCCTCGACCAGGTGACGGCGCCTGACATCGTGGTCGTGCCCGGCGGCGGCGGCGCCGATGCAGCGGCGGAGGATACGCAGATCACCGACTGGGTCGCCGACGTCCATGAACGCAGCACATGGACGACGTCGGTCTGCACGGGCGCGCTGATCCTGGGCGGCGCCGGCGTACTCAGGGGGCTGCAGGCGACCACGCACTGGCGCGCCATGGATGCCTTGCGCAATGTCCACGGTGCGGTGCCCGTCAATGAACGTGTCGTCCGCCAGGGTAAAGTGATTACGGCCGCCGGAGTCTCATCGGGCATCGATATGGCGCTCACGTTGGCCGCCGAGGTCGCCGGCAAGGAGGTTGCCGAGGCGATCCAACTGGGCATTGAGTACGACCCGCAACCGCCCTTCAATGCGGGAAAATTCACCGAAGCGCCGGACCATCGGATTGCGCTTTGGCGATCCGGCATCAACAAGACAAAGCGTTAGGAGCGCCGGTTATGTTTACCCGCTTCGAATGGATGGTCGCGCTGCGCTACCTGCGCGCCAGGCGCCAGGAAGGGTTCATTTCCGTCATCGCCTGGTTTTCCCTGCTGGGGATCGCGCTGGGGGTGGCGACGTTGATTATCGTCATGTCGGTGATGAACGGCTTCCGCCAGGAGCTTTTGACCCGCATTCTGGGCCTGAACGGTCACTTGAGCGTATACGGCCAGACCAACGCCATGAAGAACTATGAGGGTTTGAGTAAGGAAATCCGCACCATCCGTGGCGTCGTCTCGGTCACCCCGATGATCGAAGGCCAGGTCATGGTGACGGCCCGCGGCGTCGCCCAAGGCGGCGTGGTGCGGGCCTTCCGTCCCGCCGATCTGGCCAAACGGAAGATTATTGCCGGCAACATGCAGCAGGGTTCCTTGGCCGACTTCAAGGGCAAGAACAACATCGTCATCGGCGACCGGCTGGCGCAAAAGCTGGGAGTCCGGGTCGGCGACAAGGTCACGCTGATCTCACCGAAGGGCACCGTCACGGCGTTTGGCACCATGCCGCGCCTCAAGGCCTACAAGTTGGTCGGCACCTTCTCCATCGGCATGTTCGAATACGATTCCAGTTTCATCTTCATGCCCCTGGAGGCGGCGCAGATCTATTTCAAGCTGCCGGGCGCGGTGACCAACTTGGAAGTGTTCGGCAACAATCCGGAGACGGCGCCGAAGCTGGGCACGGAAATCATGCTGAAACTGGGCGGCAAGGCGCGGGTGCATGATTGGCAGCGCGCCAACGCCAGTTTCTTCAACGCCATCCAGGTCGAACGCAACGTCATGTTCCTGATCCTGACGCTGATTATCGTGGTCGCCGCCTTCAACATCATCTCGTCGATGATCATGCTGGTGAAGGACAAGGGCAGGGACATCGCCATCCTCAGGACCATGGGGGCGACGCGCGGCATGATCATGCGGGTGTTTTTCCTGGCCGGCGCCAGCGTCGGCACCATCGGCACCTTGGCCGGTTTCGTGCTGGGCCTGGCGTTCGCCGAAAACATCGAAAGCATCCGCCAGTGGATTCAGGGGCTGACCGGCACCGACCTGTTCGCCGCCGAAATTTACTTCCTGTCGCAGTTGCCGGCAGTGGTCAATCCGACGGAGGTGATCACCGTGGTGGTCATGGGCCTGGCCATGTCGTTCGCGGCGACGCTCTATCCGTCGTGGCGGGCGGCCAAGCTGGATCCGGCCGAGGCGCTGAGATATGAGTGAGCTGAGCGGCGAGACCATTGCCGGCGGCCGCGACGTGCTGACGCTGGCGAATGTCGTCCGCACCTTCAAACAGGGCCGCGACGATCTGGAAATTTTGAAAGGTGTCGATCTGAAGGTTCAGGCCGGCGAGATCGTTGCCCTGGTCGGCCCGTCGGGGGCCGGCAAATCGACCCTGCTGCACATCGCCGGCCTGCTGGAATCTCCCGACCAGGGCGCCATCCACATCTGTGGCGAGGATTGCACGAACCTGAACGATTCCGACCGCACCACGATACGCCGTCATCATCTGGGATTCGTCTATCAGTATCATCACCTGTTGCCGGAATTCACGGCCCTGGAGAACATCGTCATTCCGCAAATCATCTCCGGCCACAAGCGCCGCGAGGCGCGCCAGCGGGCGGGGGAAATTCTGCACTGGCTGGGCCTGGGCGAGCGCGCCTCACACCGCCCGGCGCGGCTTTCCGGCGGGGAACAGCAGCGCGTCGCCATCGGCCGCGCCATCGCCGCCGGGCCCGACCTGTTGCTGGCTGACGAGCCGACCGGCAATCTGGATCCGAATACGGCCGGCGAAGTCTTCGACGTCTTGCTGAAGCTTGCCCGCGGGGCCAACCTGGCCGCCGTCATCGCCACCCACAATCCGGACCTGGCCGGGCGCATGGACCGCATCGTCAGGCTTGAGGACGGGCATCTGGTGGAGACGTGATCGGGCTAGGCGAGCGCCGCATAAACAGCGCGCTCGAACCGGTCCAAGACGGCCAAGGTTTTCGGGTCCGCAAAAGGCAGCATCTGGGAAAAGAAGGCGCCGCCAATGCCGCTCTTCGGGTCAATCCAGAAGTAGGTGTTGCGCAGCCCGCCCCAGGACAGCGTACCGGCCCGGCGGCGGCCCGGCAGGTCCTCCATGACGATCATGAAACTCAATCCCCAGCGTTTGTCGACACCCGGATGGAAATCCATGGGAAAGGTCTTTTCGGGCTGGGCCGCGGGCAAGCCAGCCACGGATATATCACCCGTGTGATTTTGCCCCATCAAATCGACCGTCTCCGGCGCCAACACGCGGTTGCCGTCCAGCGCGCCCTTGTTGAGGATCATGCGCATGAACCGCGCGTAATCCACGGCCGAACCGAACATGCCGCCGCCGCCCGTAAAGGTGTTTGGATCCTGGGTTTCGGGTGGTTGAAAATCGACCGCATGGATGGCCCCGTCTGCGTCGCGTTGATGCACCCCGGACAAACGTTCACGGACCGCATCCGTCAGCGTGTAACCGGTCGACGTCATGCCGAGCGGATCGAGAAGGTTGGATCGAAGATAGGCTTCCAGCGTCTCGCCCGAAACCGCCTCCAATACCTTGCCCGCCCAATCCATGTTGATACCGTATTCCCAGCGCGTTCCCGGGTCGAAGGCGAGGGGCGGGCAATTTTCGGGATCGCCGTAGAAATCTTCGCGCCCGATGCCCGTCTGTTTCTGCCAATCGCGCTGAGCGGGGTTCCAGATGTCGTACACAAACCCGGCCGTATGGGTGAGAAGGCGGCGCAAGGTAACCGGGCCCTGCGCGGGACGGATTTCAGGAACCCCTTGGGCATCGAAACCCGCCAACACATTTGGTGCCGCCAAGGCCGGCACAAGACCGCCACAATCGTCGTCAAGGCCGATACGTCCTTGCTCGACAAGCTGCATCACGCCGGCCGCCGTCAGCGGCTTGGTCATCGAATGGATCCAATAGACCGTGTCTTCCGCAAGCGGCGTGTCGACATCACCAAGCCGGCGCGGGCCGGCCTGGCCCTGGAACACCAAGCCGTCCGCGTCAGTGACGATACCAGCGGCGTGCACCACGTCACCCGCGCCGACAGCCTCGTCGAGGATACGGCCGAGCGCCGATTGCAGGGCTTCAACGTTCATGCTTTCCCTCATATCAGACCAAAATGGCGGGCGCCAATTGTTACCCTAGCCGGCATCCAATTCCACGGGCCGGCCGTGCGGCGTCGCCAGATAGGCACGGCGCCAGGTCTCCATGCGCGCGTCGATGGCCGGTACGGTTTCCAGGCCCTTGGCGACGATGAGATGTTCCAGGGCCCGCAGCCAGTGGTGATAGTAGGTATCGCCCAGGTCCGCCTCGCCGGCGGCATTCGCGGCGGCGATTTCGGTGCTCAAGGCCTCGGTCCATTCGGGCCAGGTGAAGGCACCGTTCTCATGCAGCTTCACGGTCAGGGCAAAGGCCCCGGCCTCCCAGGGCTCGCGGAACACCGGGCCATCGTCGTCATGGGGCTGAAAAGGCAGCGGCGCGGCACGGTTCTGGCTCATCTCAGTCCGCCGTCAGGTGCGGTTCCCACAGGTCGACGTAGACCGGCCCGCCCGGGCTGTCGTCGCCCCACAATTCCGACGCCTCGAAGCGCACCGCGTAAAGATGCGCGCCTTCATGGCGGCCCTGGGCATTGGCGTCGGCAAACACATGAACGCCATGGCGCCGCGAAATTGTGCCGGCGTGATTGCGGGTATAACGCGGGGCCCGCGTATGGGTGAGGGGGTTGGCGTTGACCACGCGGACCCGGTCGCCTTCTTTGAAAGCGGCGGCCATATCCGATTCCATGCGGGTCGGGCCACCGCTGGCGAGAATCTTTCGGGCGCTTTCGCCATTCGGCACCCGGTACCCCTCGGCGGTGCCTTGCGCCTGTCCAGACGCCAGTTCCTCGGCACTGATCATGCCTTTTTCAATCAGCAGGGTCTGCAGGCCGGCCAACCAGTTCTCATAGTAGGTGTTGGAGATGTAGTCGACCGGGTGTTGGCTCTCGCGGGCATAGCGGCCTTCGTCGATATTCCATTTGCCGAGCATGCCGCAGGCCATGGTCAGGGCGAAGGCGCGGCGCTCCCAGTCGTCGTGGAAGACCGGCTCGTCCGCCTCTGGCTCCGCGTTGATGGGGCCCAGGCCATGCTGGCCGCCCAAGTCATGGCCGCCGTTCATGTTTGGGCCTCATCCGGCGCTGCCGCGTGCTCGACGCCGACCATCGAATTGCGGGACACCAATCTGGCCAAATCCTCCTCGGACCAGCCCTCGGTGCCGGCGGGCCGTTCCGGGATCACCAGATAGCGCATCTCCGAGGTCGAATCCCAAACCCGGATTTCCTTATGGTCGGCGATGGTGGTACCGAATTCGGCCAATACGCCGCGCGGATCCTGGACCACGCGGGAACGGTAGGGGGCCGACTTGTACCAGATCGGCGGCAGGCCCAAGACGGTCCACGGGTAACAGGAACACAAGGTACAGACGACGACGTTGTGGACGTCGGGGGTATTTTCGACGGCGACGATATGTTCACCCTGGCGCCCGCCGTAACCGAATTCCCTGTCGATGACCGCCGAACAGTCTTCCTTGATGGCGGCCAGGAAATCCGGATCGGTCCAGGCCCGAGCGACGACCTTGGCGCCATTCCGGGGGCCGACTTTATGCTCATAGGTATCGATCACCACGTCCAGAGCGTCGCGGTCAACCAAGCCTTTCTCAACCAAAAGGCTCTCCAGAGCCTTGACCCGCAGCGTCAGGTCATCCGGCGGTTCCGTGTGGTCATGACCGTCATGGGGCATGGCAACTCTCCGATTCGCAGATAATTGCTGAGGAACCCAGCATGCCACAAGGGCCGACTGGGCAGCAACAATGGACGTAAGAAAGTGAGGAATATGTGTTTTTCCGTGCTAAATCACAGAGTTATCCACGGCGATCTTCAAGTGTGTGGACGATCCGCCGCATTGACCGTTTTACGGGCCCGCCGGCTGTGGAATCCTAGACCCATGGCACATGCTGATTTCGTCCATCTCCGGGTTCATTCCGCCTATTCCCTTTCCGAGGGCGCCATCCACGTCAAAGACCTGGTATCGCATTGCCGCGAAATGAATATGCCGGCGGTCGCGGTGACCGATACCAACAATCTGTTCGGCGCTTTGGAATTTTCAGGCGCCGCCATAAAGTCCGGCGTTCAGCCGATTATCGGTTGCCAACTGCGGGTCGAGGAGCGGTCAACGGAAGAGCGGCCGGGCCGGCTGGGCGATGCGTCGAAAATTTGCGGCGCCATGGTGTTTTTGGTGAAAGATGATACCGGCTACCGAAATCTGTTGAAGTTACTGTCCCATGCCTATCTTGAAACAGACGATGCGCACGACCCGCATGTCACGTTGGACGTATTGCGCGCACACAACGAAGGCCTTATCGCACTCACCGGAGGTGCGGAAGGGCCTTTGGGGCGTCTCATCGCTTCGGGACAGACACCTTTGGCGGAGACATTTTTGTCGTCTCTCCAAGATGCTTTTCCCGGCCGCTTATATATGGAACTTCAACGCCATGGCTTGCCCGAAGAGCAAGCGACGGAAACAGGCTTTCTGAACCTGGCCTACGCTCGCGATATCCCGCTGGTCGCCACCAATGAAGCTTTTTTCGCCGAACGCGATATGTACGAAGCCCACGATGCGCTTATCTGTATTGCGGAAGGTGCCTATGTTTCCCAGCAGGATCGGCGCCGATTGACTCCCGATCATTCCCTGAAAAATGCCACCGAAATGCGGGCCCTTTTTGCCGACCTGCCCGAGGCCGTCGACAATACGGTCATTATTGCCAAGCGTTGCGCCTACTTGGTTGAGCAAATCGACCCGATCCTGCCGCCCTATGACTGCGGCGACGGCCGCACCGAGAAGGACGAGTTGAAAGCCCAATCTGCAACCGGCCTTGAACACCGCTTGGAGACACAGGTCTTAAATGATGGCATGTCGTCCGCAGAGCGGGACCAAGCCGCCAGACCCTACTTGGAGCGATTGGACTATGAACTCAATGTCATCAACCAGATGGGATTTCCCGGCTATTTCCTGATCGTTGCTGACTTCATTCATTGGGCCAAGGACCGTAATATTCCCGTCGGGCCGGGCCGCGGCTCCGGGGCCGGATCGGTGGTTGCCTGGGCATTGCAGATTACCGATCTCGATCCCCTTCGGTTCGGTTTGCTGTTCGAACGTTTCCTCAACCCCGAACGCGTGTCCATGCCGGACTTCGACGTGGATTTCTGCCAGGACCGGCGCGATGAAGTAATCCGCTACGTGCAGGAGAAATATGGCCGTGATCATGTCGCCCAAATCATCACGTTTGGAAAACTCCAAGCCCGTGCCGTTCTACGTGACGTGGGCCGTGTATTGGAGATGCCCTACGGCTACATCGACAAACTATGCAAACTGGTCCCGAACAATCCTGCCAGCCCCGTGAACCTGCGGGAAGCCATTGCCGGCGAACCACAGTTGCGCCAGTACATCGACGAAGACCCGGACGTGCGCCGGCTCATGGATATGGCAAAAAAATTGGAAGGCCTCAACAGGCATGCGTCGACCCATGCCGCCGGCGTCGTCATCGGCGACAGGCCGTTGGAACAATTGATTCCGCTGTATCGCGATCCACGGTCCGACATGCCGGTTACCGGGTTCAATATGAAATTCGTCGAATCGGCGGGACTGGTGAAATTCGATTTTCTCGGCCTGAAAACACTGACGGTCCTGACCATGGCGGAGAAACTGGTCCGCGACAAAGGCGTCGTGATTGACTTAGCGACGCTTCCCTTGGATGACCGCCCGACGTTCGAAATGATCAGCCGCGGTGAGACGGCCGGGGTGTTCCAGCTGGAAAGTTCCGGCATGGTCGATGTGCTGAAGGGCCTGCAACCAGACACTTTTGAGGACATCATCGCCGTTGTCGCGCTTTATCGTCCCGGTCCCATGGACAACATTCCAAGCTACGTGAGGCGCAAACACGGCAAAGAGGAGATCGACTATCTCTACCCGACCTTGGAGCCGATCCTAACGGAAACTTTCGGCATCATGATCTATCAGGAACAGGTGATGCAGATCGCCCAGGAATTGTCGGGCTACACACTGGGCGGTGCCGATCTTCTGCGCCGGGCCATGGGCAAGAAGATCCAGGCGGAGATGGATCAACAGCGTCAAATTTTTATCGAAGGCGCGGTCGCAAAAGGTGTGCCCGAAAGTAAGGCGTCGGAAATTTTCGATCAGGTCAATAAGTTCGCGGGTTACGGTTTCAATAAATCCCATGCCGCTGCGTATGCCTTGGTTGCCTATCAGACCGCCTACATGAAAGCCAATCATCCGGTGGAATTCATGGCCGCCTCGATGACGCTGGACATCAACAACACGGACAAACTGAACTTTTTCCGGCAGGAATTGCAGCGCCTCGATATTTCGATACTGCCACCGGATGTCAACGCGTCGGACGTATTGTT
>CAZQPC010000165.1:0-10995 GCA_964595005.1 uncultured Magnetovibrio sp. | reverse complement strand
GGTCTGGTGGTCCCACAACACCGTGGTCTCGCGCTGATTGGTGATGCCCAGCGCCGCGATAGCGCCGATGCCGTCCCGGCAGGCGTCGATGACCTGCCGGCAGACCTCCAGTGTCGCCGCCCAAATCTCTTCCGGGTCGTGTTCGACCCAGCCGTCGTCGGGGAAAATCTGTCCCAACTCACGCTGCGCCATCTCAAGCGGCGTGCCGGCGGCGTCGAAAAGCACGGCCCGGGTGCTGGTGGTTCCCTGGTCGATGGCCAATATGGTGGGTGTCTTGTTCATGGCGCCATTTATAGCAGAGGAAGCAGGCGGTCGGGAAAGTCCGAAATGATTCCATCAACGCCCCAGCCCAGCAACTGCCGCGCGCGGCGGGGCCGGTTGACGGTGAAACAGCGCAGCGTGTAGCCAGCGGTGATGATGTCGCGGGCGCGGCCCTCGCGCAGCTTCCTCGACAGGCAATGCAGTGCGGCGCATTGCAAGTCTTCCAGTTGCCGGCGCCAGTCCCGCGGCACGCCAAAGACCAGCAATGCCCTTGGAATGTCCGGCGCGGCCGCGGCGGCGGCGGCGAGGGCAATCGGCGAGAAACTCGATATCAGCGGCGCCGGCAGGTTGCCGGGCCAGCCCGCCGCCAATGCCTTGCCAACGGCTTGGCCGGTCTCCGTTTCGCGGCCCATTGAGGGCTTGATTTCCACATTGGCACCGATGGCCAAGGCCGCCAGTTCGGCCATGGCGGCGTCCAGGGTTGGTACGGGTTCGCCGGCGAAAGCCCGGCCGAACCACGCGCCGGCGTCGAGGTTGGCGAGGCCGGCCGCCGCACATTGGGCGATCGGGCCGCGACCGGATGTGGTCCGCTCAAGGGTGTCGTCATGGAACAGGACGGGCACATCGTCGCCGCTCAACTTGACATCAAACTCGACCCAGCGCGCGCCCAACGCGGCCGCCTTGCGGATCGCAACCAGGGTATTTTCCGGTGCGTGGCCGGCCGCCCCGCGATGTCCGATGACCTTTGGCGGGCGGTCATCAAGGGGCCGGGAAAACCGGTTGCGTCCGGACGGCATAACCATCACCCTACCCGGAACAGGGGCGAACACCCCGAAAATACAGGCTTTTTCACGAACGAGGATAACATGGTCGACGAATCCCTGAGACGCATGGCTTTGGAGTATCACCGCCTGCCCGTGCCGGGCAAGCTAGAGATCGCGGCGACCAAGCCGCTTGGTAACCAGCGCGATCTGGCCCTGGCCTATTCGCCGGGTGTTGCGGCGGCCTGCGATGCCATTGTTGAGGATTCGGCGGAAGCGGCGACTTTGACGGGCCGGCAAAATCTAGTGGCCGTGATCTCCAATGGCACCGCTGTTCTTGGCCTTGGCAATATCGGGCCGCTGGCGTCGAAACCGGTGATGGAAGGCAAGGCCGTCCTGTTCAAGAAATTCGCCGGCATCAACGTTTTCGATATCGAGGTTGATGAAACGGATCCGGACAAGCTGGTCGATATCATCGCCGCCCTGGAGCCGACCTTTGGCGCGGTCAATCTGGAAGATATCAAGGCGCCGGAATGTTTCGTCGTTGAGCGGAAATGCCGCGAACGCATGAACATCCCGGTCTTTCACGACGATCAGCACGGCACGGCCATCGTCTGCGGTGCCGCGATCCTCAATGGCCTCAGGGTTGTTGGCAAGGAATTCGCCGATATCAAGCTGGTTTCGACGGGTGGTGGCTCGGCCGGGATCGCGTGTTTGAACCTGTTGTTGAGCCTCGGCGTGAAGCGCGAAAACGTCTGGCTGGTCGATCATCTGGGGGTGATCTTTGAGGGCCGCGAAGAGGAAATGAACCCGGAGAAAGCGGCCTACGCGCAAAACACGGAGGCGCGCACGCTGGACGACGTGATCGATGATGCCGATGTGTTCCTGGGGCTGTCCGCCGCCGGCATCTTGAAGCCCGAAATGGTCAAGAAGATGGCCGCCAAGCCGTTGATTCTGGCGCTGGCCAATCCGAACCCGGAAATCAATCCCGACGACGCCCGCAAGGCCAACCCCGATGCGGTCATCGCCACCGGCCGCTCCGATTACCCCAACCAGGTCAACAATGTGCTGTGTTTCCCGTTCATCTTCCGCGGCGCCCTGGATGTGGGGGCGACGGAGATCAACGAGGAAATGAAGCTGGCGGCTGTGCGCGCCATCGCCGATCTGGCCAAGGCGGAAAGTTCGGAAGTGGTTGCCAACGCCTACCAGGGCGAGGATTTGACGTTCGGCGCGGATTACCTGATCCCCAAACCCTTCGACCTGCGGCTTATTATCGAGGTCGCCGCGGCCGTTGCGCAAGCCGCCATGGATTCAGGCGTCGCCAAGCAGCCGATTGACGATTTTGACCGCTACCGCGACCAGTTGGGCCGCTTCGTGTTCCGTTCCGGGATGCTGATGAAGCCGGTGTTCGAGCGCGCCCGGCGCGACCAACGCCGGCTGGTCTTCGCCGAGGGTGAAGACGAACGCGTGCTGCGTGCCCTGCAGGTGGTCATCGATGACGGCCTGGCCAAGCCGATCCTGGTCGGCCGGCCGGAGGTCATCGCCAGCCGCATCGAAAAACTGGGGCTGCGCCTTGAGGAAGGCCGCGATTTCAGCCTGACGAACCCCGAACGCGATCCGCGCTACGAAGATTATTGGCGCGGCTATCACGCCATCATGGAACGCCATGGCGTGTCGCCGGATTTGGCGCGCACCGTGATCCGCACCAATTCGACCGTGATCGCAGCGATGATGATGCATCGCGGCGAGGCCGACGCCATGATCTGCGGCACCTACGGTCATTACAACTGGCACCTGCGGCACGTTCTCGACGTGATCGGCAAGGCCGAGTGCGTGCGCGGCGTCTCGGCGATCAGTTGCTTGATCGTCAACAAGGGCACGTTCTTCATGTGCGACACCCAGGTGACGCCCGACCCGACCATGGAGGAAATCGTCGAGATGACGATGATGGGCGCCGACGTGGTCAAGCGTTTCGGGACGGAGCCGAAGGTGGCGTTGATTTCCCATTCGAATTTCGGCAACGCGGATACGCCCAGCGCCGTCAAGATGCGCGACGCCGTGAAGGTTCTGCGTGAACGCATGCCGGAGCTTGAAGTGGAAGGGGAGATGCATGCCGATGCGGCGATCAGCGAACCGTTGCGCCAAAGGGTGTTTCCCAATGCGCGCCTTCAAGGGGCGGCCAATCTGTTGGTATTTGCCAATCTGGAAGCCGCCAACGGGGCGTTCAATCTGCTGAAGGCCGCCGGCGACGGGTTGGCGGTGGGGCCCTTGCTGATTGGCGCCGCGAAACCGGTTCACATCGTGACGCCGTCCATATCGGCGCGCGGTCTGGTCAATATGTCGGCCTTTGCCGTGGTTGATTGTCAGGCCCGCGAGGAGCAGGGGCCGTTATTGTAGGCGAACAGGGTTTGCAGTCCGCCGCCGCCTAGTTGATCAAACCGTCCATATCCAGGACATCGGCATCAAGTGACAGGTCGACGCCAAGGGCATCGACAATGCGGACGCCCCTGTCGAAGCGGTCGTGACCGGCGATCGGCGGCGGTGCCGGCGTGGCCGAAATATTCGCCGATTCCCGAATTAAAATTTCGTCAAATTGACTGATCATCGCGTTCATTGTCATTTCCTCCGTCTCAATGGGCTCTCGGCACAAGCCGACAACCATCACAGAGTTATAAGCAAGTACCGTGCCAAAGGGGATTCGGCTGGCCGCCGGATTCCGTTAACATATTCTCCACAATTTCCCGAATATTGTGTGGAAAACCATTGCCAACCGGCTAGATGTTGTGTGAATAATTCTCTGGTGAGAGAGTCTTTGTTCGGCTACACTTCCGCCGCAATGGTATTTTGTGATGAATCTGTTGATTTCAATTTGCGAAGACGGGCAAACAACGACACAAAAAATCGGCGTGGGCGGCTTGGGGTGACGAATATTTTCCGATCAATTGGGCAAGGATTGCTGATTGCGGGTGGGCTGGCCGTCATGGCCCAACCGGCGATGGCGGAATCCCTGCGCGAAGCTTTGGCAACCCTTGCCAAAGACCACAAGCGCATGCACGCGGCGAATGCCGATCTGAAGGCCGCGGAAGAAAACGTCGAGGTGGCGTTCGGCGATTGGTATCCAGCCCTGGATTTCACCGCCAACATCGGCCACGAGGAACAGCAGAAACCCACGGGTTCCGACGATACCAACTTCGTGCCGCGTAATCTGGAAACCACGATCACCCAGAAGCTTTGGGATTTCGGTTCGACAAATTCCGCCATCCGCCGGGCAAAATTGACCTATCGGCAATCGCTAGCGACCCGGGACGCGACACAGCAGACGGTGCTTTTGGAGGGACTGACGGCCTATTTGAATGTTCTCCGGGCCTCAAAACTGACGAATTTCTCCAAGGGTTCGGCGGATAACATCAAACGCCAGGCGGAACTGGAAGATGCCAAGGTGCAGCGTGGGTCGGGGTTCTCCACCGACGTCTTGCAGGCCAAGACCCAATTGGCCGGCGCCCTGGCGCGGGTCATCCAAACACAAGGCGCCTTGAAAACCGCGCTCAACCGCTACCGCGCCGTCTATGGCAAGCCGCCGGAAGACATCGGCAAAATGAAAGACCCGCGCCTGCCGCTGGAAATGCTGCCGAAATCCCTGGATGAGACCGTTGCCGTCGTCAAGGAAGGCAACCCTCAATTGAAGGCCTCGCGTCTGAGCGCGTCGATCGCCCGTGAAGACGTGACCAAGACGCGGGTCGATGAGTTCCTGCCGACCTTCGACGTTATTGGTGAACACAAAATCAAGGAAGACAATGGCGGCACGGTGGGCTCCCAGCAGGAATGGCTGGTCAAACTTGAAGCCTCATATGATCTGAACCTGGGGTTGACCGCGGTCAACACGCTGAGGGCGTCGCAGCAGACCCACGTGGCGACAGTCAACCGGTTCGGCGATACCCGCGATCTGGTCGAAGAGCAGGCCCGCAACGCCTGGGACAATCTGCAAACGGCGCAAAGCAATGCCGAACATCTGCATAACCAGGCCGACATCGCGGCTGAGTTTCTGGAACTTGCGCGGCGCGAGCGGCAATTGGGCAACCGCTCGTTGATTGACGTGCTGGCCGGCGAAACGGCGCTGATCAATGCGTCATCAGATGCCACGTCCGCCGATACGGACGTCGCCATCGCGGTGTTCACTCTGCTCAACGTCATGGGCAGGATCAATCCCAAGAATATCAATTAGATAAGCTTCCGTGAGCCGGCCAATCTCTGTCGATCCTCCATGTTTCGCCCCCTTTTTGGCGGCGTATAGGGATATGATGGCGATCACAGACTTCTGTCAGGTTTATCGAGTATAAGGGTTGTGAAATTCACAATACCTCGGTCACTGCCAGAAGGAAGGACTGAACCATGGATGTGATGACGCCGAATACGGAACTGGCGCAGAATGCCGCCGGCGCGCCCGCGAGTTCGCAACTCAGCCAGGCACCCGGCAGTGGCGAGGCCATCGGCAAGGTCGAGGTTGCGAAAGGCAACGCCTTCATCATCCAGGCCGACGGCACCAAGGTGCCGGCGAAGACGGGTCAGCCGATTTTTCAGGGTGATACCGTGGAAACCGATGCCGAAGGTTCCATCGGTCTGGTGTTCGCCGATAATTCGACGTTCTCCCTGGCCGATTCGGGGCGCATGGTCATCGATGAGATGGTCTACGACCCGGGCTCCCAGGAAGGCACGTCGGTGTTCAACGTCGCCCAGGGGGTGTTTACGTTCGTCTCCGGGCAGATCGCCAAGACCGACGTCGACGCCATGGTCATCAAGACGGCGACCTCCACCATCGGTATCCGCGGCACATCCGGCGGCGGCCGCGCCGCGCCGGAAGGCGAGACCAACACCTTCACCTTGTTTGCCGATCCCGACGGCAGCGTCGGCGAAGCCACGGTGACCACCCAGGTCGGCACCCAGATCCTCAATCAAGTCAACCAGACGACACTGATCAAGAGCGCTTTCCAACCGCCGTCCCGGCCCGTTGTCATGCCGCCGCAGGTGGTCGAGAAATTCTACGCCAAGGCATCGCAAGCCCTGCCGCCGTCGCCAAGCGAGGCGTCGGCGTCGGGCGACGGCGGTGGACAGACGGAAGGCTCCGAAGAGGGGGCTTCCGAAGGAGCCGTTGAAGGCGAAGGGACCCAGGAAGGCGAAGCAGAGCAGGCCGCCGAAGGCGAGGCCGCCGCCCAGGCCGAACAGCAGGCGGAAGGCGAACTGCCCCCGGAAGGTGCCCCTGAAGGACAACCGGAAGGTCTTGTTGAGGGGGCCGCCGAGGGTCTGCCCGAAGGCCAGGTTCCCGGTGCACCGGGTGACGGTCCCGCCCCTGACGGCAATGGCCCGCTGGCCGGCCAGCAAGGGCCCGATGGTACGGGACCCGGCGAGGGCGATCAAATCGAGGAGGTCGCGTTTGCCGCCGCCGACGAAGCGGCCCGTCAAGCCCTGGCCGGGGGCGCCAGCTTGGAACAGGCACAACAGGTCGGCCAGCAAGCCGCGTTGGACGCCGCCGTTGCCGAAGCCCGTTCGCAAGGCATCACCGACGCCGAAATCAATGCCGCCACGTCGGCATTCGATGAGGCGGTCGCCAATGGAGCATCGTTGGAAGATGCCTTTTTCGCCGCCGGAAATGCGGCCGATTCGGCGGGTCGGGAAGCCGCGATCCAGTTCGACGATCAACAAGCTCAACTTGGCCAGACAGCAACCCCGCAAGACATCGCCAACATCCAGATCGGCAGCAAACCGGATGCCGTGGAACAACAGGAAGCCGGCAACAATGACAGCGGCGGTTCGGATGCGAATGCGTCGGGCGACTTTCAAGCCTTCAATGATTTTGGCCAAGGATATGGGGACGGCTACTATGATCCCCTCAATCCCGACTTCGGGTATGGACCCGATTTCGGCCCCATAGATTATCAGAACTATCAAATTTACGACTCCTTGAACGGCCAATACGCCCCGGACGGCTATCACGATCAAGACGACGACGGCCCGCCGCCGGTGATCAATGAGTTCGGTGAGTACATCACGAATTTCACGGCCGGCAATGACGTGCGTGTCGGCAACAATGCCAACACCCGATTTGAGATGAGCGTCTTCGGCGGCAACGACACGGTCGCCGGCAACGGCGGCACCGATGAGATTGCCTTTATCAATCTGACGAACGCCTACGGGGTGTACGATTCCACCGGCGGCACGCCGATTATCACGTTCCAGGACAATGACACCAGCGTATCGGGCAGTGTCACCATGACCTCCGTTGAACAAATTTATGCCTCGATCCCGGGTGGCGATAAATTCCGGGTCAATGCCGAGGATTCAAACGGTTACGGGATCGTCTATGCCGGTGATAGCGGCAATGACACCATAGATGTCTCGTCCGGCACGCTCAGCTTCTCCAACCATTCCAGCGAAAATTTCGACCTTTCGGCAAACGCCGGCAGCATTCTTGGAACCATCCTTTTCGGCGCCGATGGCAATGACACAATTACCGGCGTCGCGAGCAAGGAAAACCAGGTCTATGGCGGCACCGGCGACGATTCGCTGACCGGGGGCTCAACTGGCGACACGCTTGACGGCGGTACCGGCAATGACACCCTGAGCGGCGCGGCGGGCGAGGACACCCTGAAGGGCCAGGACGGCAACGACACGTTGAACGGCGGAGCCGGCCATGATTCGCTGATCGGCGGCGCCGGCAATGACAGTATTTACGGTGGTGCCGGGGTTGACGTGCTGAGCGGCGGAGCCGGCAACGATTCTTTGCAGGGAGGTGCCGGTAACGACGCGATCAGCGGCGGCGATGGCGCTGATCGGTTCATCTTCGCGGGCACCACGGCGTCGGGGCTGGGCACCGACGTTCTTGCCGACTTTTCCGGCGCCACGGCCTTCGGCGGCGGTTCCGGCGATGGCGACTCGATCCTGTTCGACACCAGCGATCTGTTCATCAATACCGTGGCCTACGAAGAGGTCTCCTGGGACGGCACCGCCGGGACGCTGAACCTGTCCAACGCCAACGCCAATGTCATTGTGCTGACCGGCACGGCCGGAACCCAGGCGAACGCTTTGACGGCCCTGGAGCTTGGCAATGCGGCCGGCGATTCGGGCACCGGCAAAGCCGTCATTCTGTTCCACAACAGCGCCAACAGTGACACGCTGACAATGATCCATTCCGATGACGCGACCAGCGGTTCTGCCAACGTTTACACCCTGGCGCAATTCAGCGGTGCCACGGATACCAGCGCTGCCGCCAACCTGGATTCCGCTGATTTCACGGTGCAAGCCTGATCGTCCCCAATGCCACGGGGTTTGTGGTTGAATCCAGATCGTATGTGTTGGTGTGCCATGTTAATTTAATTCGAGATTAAGTGTAAGTACCTCCCAGAAACATAGGAACCAGATATGGACGGCGGCGGCGCTTCCAACGGACGCCATAGTAACGACCTAGCGAGCGATATGACCGAGCTGGCCCAGGCCGGCGCGGGCGATGCCGTTGGCCGGATTGAGACCACGTCAGGCAACGCCGCGGTGACCCGCACGGACGGCTCTCAGGTCAAGGCGGAGGTCGGCCTGGATATCTTTCAGGGCGATGTGGTGGCGACGCCCGGCAAATCATCCATCGGTATTCAGTTCGCCGACAATTCCACATTCTCGCTGGCCGACGACGGCAAAATGACCATCGATGAGATGGTCTACGATCCCGGCGCCCAGGAAGGCAGCGCGGCGATGACGGTGACCACCGGCGTGTTCACGTTCATATCCGGCCAGATCGCCAAGACCGCGGTCGACGCCATGGTGATCAATACGCCGACATCGACCATCGGCATCCGCGGCACCTCGCTGGCCGCCAAGGTCGGCGGCAAAAGCGGTGATACCTTCACCTTGCTGGAAGACAGCCAGGCCAACCCGGCGCCGAACAGCAAGACCCTGAAGGGCCAGGCCGGGGATGATCAATTGCTGGCCCAAGCGCCCGGCGGTCCACCCAGCGGCGAAATCACAATTTCCAACGATGTCGGCAGTCAAACCCTGAACCAGCCGAATGCAACGTCCTCCGTTTCCAGCAGATTTTCATCACCGACGATCCCCATCAATCTGCCGCCGTCGGTCGTCAATCAGGTGTACGCGGCGGCCATTTCCGTGGCCACCTCCATTGCCATCCGGGTGGCGGCGCAATCCGGTTCCCAAGGCGGCGGTCAGGAAGGCGGCGCAGAGCAAGGCGCGGCGGGCCAACAAACCCCGGAAGGCGGCACCGAGGCGGGCGCCGACACGGAGGGCGGAACGGAGGCCGGCGCCGATGCGGAGGGCGGTGTCGAAGGGGCGCTGAATGCCGCCGAAGCGGAAGCCCAGGACGCGGCGGCCGAAGCCTTCGCCGACGCCTTGGCCGACGGCGGCGATCTTGATGCGGCGATCGCGGCGGCCACGGACGCCGCCGCGGAAACCAAGATTCAGGCCGTCCTGGCCTTCGACGTCAATGCCTTTGGCAGCGCCAATTCGATCCAGTCCTCCATGGGCGGCATGATCAACGATGCCATGGGCTCATTTGCATTCGATGCCGGCGACCCATTGGATTCGGGCACCGGCGGCGATACCATGATGGATCAGCAGCAGGACGCTTTCGATGACGTTGCCGCCGATATGTTCGACGCCATCATTGGTGATTCCATCGAAGACGCGCAAGACGCCATCGGCGATATCATGGGTGATCTCGCCGACAGCGGATTGATCGACCCGTTTCTGGCCGGCACCTTCAGCGCGGCCTACGATAATCTTGCCGACGAAGGGTTTCTGTCTGAATTTGGCGGCGGATTTGGCGATTTCGGCGGCG
Organism: uncultured Magnetovibrio sp.; assembly: GCA_964595005.1. Taxonomy (GTDB): domain Bacteria; phylum Pseudomonadota; class Alphaproteobacteria; order Rhodospirillales; family Casp-alpha2; genus UBA3470. The sequence continues at coordinate 1,137 of CAZQPC010000165.1, read as the reverse complement.
ACTTCGGCGGCGATCCGTTCGGCGATGTCTTCGATGATATTTTCCAGGACGTGTTTTTCGACGTCTTCGATGACACCTTGGAATTTCTCGAGGACGGGTTGATCGATGAATTCGACGAGACCATCGCGGATATCGAAGAGGAAGCCGCCGCCAACCAGACGGATACGATTTCTTTCTCCGTCAGCGCCTCGGAAACGCTTGTCAGCGGCGTCAACGACTATTACCTGGGCGCCGACGGCAGCAACGACCAGCTGTTCCTGTATGGTCAGGCGGTGGCCGGCGATGTCTTCGAAGGCGGCACCGGCAACGACACGGTGACCTTCAACACCGATGGCGTTGACCACACCTTCCGCGTTTACGATGTCGAACGCGTGGTCCTGTCCGATACCGGCGGGGGCTTGTTTCAACTCAATCATGCGTCGGCCAGTTCGGTTACCGTCGACATGTCGGGCGCCAGCGGCATTGTTGCCATATCCGGCACCGCCGACGGGTCCACGGACACCAATCTCGATCAGCATTTCACGATTGTTTCGGACGGCGCCATCGGCGGCTCGGCGCTGCTCGATATTACCGGGTCCGGCGGCAACGATACCCTGACCCTGGACGCCGGCACCCACCTCATCGACGGCATGGCCGGGATCGAATATTTCCAGATCGCCAATTCGGCGACGTCGATGGTGACGTCGCTGTCCGGGGTCGACGTGACCGCCAGTTCCGGATCGTCCCTGACGCTGAATGATTCCGGCAATTCCATGACCCTCAGTGCATCCTCGACCCTGAGCACCCTGACCGGCGGTGCCAGCACGGACCAGTTTTCCATGAGCGGCGGCACCATATCCGTGTTGGACGGCGGCGCCGGGACGGATATCTTGAATTTCGGCGCGGGGACCAACACGGTGGGATCGATCACCAATGTCGAATCCATTGTCGGCGGCACGGGCACCGATTCGGCGACCCTTGCGAACGGCGCCCACACGATAACCGTCAACGGTGTCATCGAGACCCTTGCCGGCGGCACCGGCGCGGAGACCATCTCCTTTTCGTCCAGCGGCGGTGAGCTGGGCACGGTTTCTTCCATTTCGACCATCAACGGCGGCACCGGCACCGATGTCGTCAGTTTCGGCAATTCGGGCGAGA